>NZ_CADCWS010000086.1 GCF_902806475.1 Candidatus Frankia nodulisporulans | reverse complement strand
CCGGCCGCACCGCCGCACCGGCGATTTCTTCACCAAGCTCGACAGCGTTGGATCACGGACACTCTGACGTCCGATATGCAACAAATAAGCGTTTGGTGCGTCGCGGTGGCGGATGGCGGGCGCTTTGACGTGCCCAGATCGCGGCCAAGATCACGAGATGCCGAGGCTTCTTCAAGGATTTCGACCTCCCACGCCTAACAAGCCTCGGCATGCGACCGAACAACCCTCGGCACGCGGCCTCGCCAGTGAACGCATCCACTACGAGTGGCCGAACAGTAACCATCGGACGGCGACGTTCCGACGAACCCCACCGGACGGCAACGGCCGGACGGTGGTGACCAGGCGGCAACGGCCAAGCAGCGGTGGACGGACGGCAATGGCCAAGCGGCGGCCACCGGGCGGCGGTGGGGTCCGACGGCCACCGGGCGGCGGTGGGGTCCGACGGCCACCGGGCGGCGATGGGGTCCGACCGGGGCGACAGAGGGGCGATGGCATTGGTATGAAATGTCCGTATTCTGGACTTACCGTGTGCAGCCGAAGCAGGTGTTCCGGGTGTCGGCCCGCGGGTCGGATGCATCCTGACGGTGGTAACTGGTTCGACACTTCGTAGGATCAGCCACCGTGGGGAAGAAGAGCACCGAACGCAACGCCCGACTCGAGCAGCTGCGCCGCGAGCAGAAGCGCAAGGCCCGCCAGCGGGCACTGATGATCTACGGCACCACGGGTGTCGTGGTGATCGCGCTCCTGATCGGCATCGTGATCTACTCGATCGCCGACTCGAACGCGAAGAGCAAGACCCACAAGGTGGGTTACGTGGCGGGCGGGTCGTCCGCGGCGGTCGCCGCCGGCTGCACCGGCACGGTCAACGATGCGTCGCAGGGCTCCTCGCATGTCTCCACGACCGTGAACTACAAGGTCTCCCCGCCGTCGTCGGGCAGCCACAACCCAGACCCGCTGCCGGATGGCATTTCCTTCTACAACCCGGCCTCCGGCATCCCGACCGAGCGTGCGGTGCACAACCTCGAGCACGGGTTCGTCGTGGGCTGGTACGACACGAGCCTGCCCGCCGCCCAGGTGGAGAAGCTGCGCTCGCTGGCCAAGGATGCCGGCCCGCGGTTCATCGGCGTGCCCTGGACCAGGGGCGCCTTCCCGGACGGCAAGCACTTCGTCCTGACCGGCTGGGACCGCACCCAGCGGTGCACGACCGTGTCCGCGGATGTCATCAAGCAGTTCGTCGACAAGCACGCCAACCCGAGCCTTGACGGCGCGACCTGGGGCTCCCCGACCGCTCCCGAGTCCGGTGCGGCCGGCGGCACCCTGGACGTCTCCGCGGACGGCCCGCTGACCGCGGCCGCCGCCGGCTCGGCGGCCTCGGGCGACGCGGCGACCTCAGGTGCCGGCAGCACGACGACCGCACCGACCACCCCCGCCCCCTGACCTCCACCCCACGGGACGCCCGTCCTTCGGACCTCCACCGCACACAGCACGTCCACCCTCAGGACGTCCACCCTCACGACATCCACCGCACGGGATGTCCACCGCACGAGACGCCACCCTCAGGACGTCCACCCCTCAGGACGTCCACCGCACGAGACGTCCACCGCACGGGACCTCGACCTTCAGGATGTTCACCGCACGGGACGTCCGCTCTCAGGGGCGTCCAGCGTGGCGCCCGTCGCTCAGGAGGGCGAGGTCGAGGAGGGCGAGGGCGAGGGCGAGGTCGAGGTGGGCGAGGTCGAGGGGGGCGGCACGGGCTGGGGGTCGGTGCGGATGGGCATGAGCAGGTAGCGGAAGGCGCCGCCGCCCGGGCGGCCGTCGGGATCGCCCGGGACCTTTCCGGTGAGGACGGCGGGACGGGCGTAGGCCTGGGCCGGGTCGGTGTCGACGAAGCCGATGGTCGACTCGTCGTCCTCGATGGCGCTGAGGCCGTCCAGCAGGTAGGTGGGATTGAACAGGACCGACAGCTCGGGGCCGGTGTAGTCGACCGGAATGATCTCGCGGCCCTGCGCGCCGGTGCCGTCGCCGGCCTCGGCGACGATCTGACCGTCGCTGACCGTGAAGCGCAGCGGGGCGGTGCGGGTGGCGACGACGGCGACCCGGCGGACGGCGGCGGCCAGCGTCGCCGTCGCGGCGGTCAGCGTGTACGCGGCGGTCTCGGGCAGCAGCTTGCGGTAGTTGGGGAAGGCGCCTTCGATGAGCCGGACGATGGTCTGGCGGCCGGCGGCGGCGAGGCCGAGCCGGGCGCCCGCCGGGTCGGCCAGATCGAGGCCGACCACGATCCGGGACGCGGAGGTGGGGCTGCGGGCGACCTCGGCGAGCACCTTCGCCGAGACGTGGGCCAGGGCCCAGGGGTCCTCGACGGTCGGCTGCCAGCTGATGCCGCGTACGGCGAGCCGGTAGCGGTCGGTGGCGGCGAGCGTCAGGCCACGGCCGGAGATCTCCAGCCGGATCGCCGTGAGCACGGGGACGGTCTCGTCGCGGGCGGCGGCCGGGGCGACCTGACCGATGGCAGCGGCGAAACCGAGGGTGTCGACCTCGCCGATCGGGGTGGGGAAGCTTGGCAGTTCGGGGTAGTCGGCGACATCCATCAACGGGACGGTGAACCGCACGCTGCCGCAGCGCAGCACCATCCGCTCGCCCTCCACCGCCACCGTGATGACGGCCGCGGGCAGACTGCGCACGATGTCGGCGAGCAGCCGGCCGGGCACCAGCACCCGGCCGGCCTCCGCGACGTCGGCCGCGACCGGCGCCCGCACGGCGACCTCGGTGTCGAAGGCGCAGACCCGAAGGCCCGGGGTGGCCGAGGTGGCGTCCGCCTCCAGCAGCAGGCCGGCCAGGGCGTTCGGGGCCTGGCCGGGACGGCTGGGCAGGTGCCGCGCGGCCCAGCCGGTCGCGTCGGCGAACACGTCGCGTTCCACGCTGAACCTCATGGGCCGATTGTCCTCGTCACAGCGCGGAAATCGCCGCATTCACCGGCCGGTGTCCGTGTTCTGCGTGCCAGCAGGCGCTTTGGACAACATCCGGACCACGCCCACCGGCGTCGGCAGGCCAGGCGGGCCAAGCGGGCCAAGCAGTCAGGTGGGTCAGGCGGGCCAGGCAGTCAGGCAGTCAGGTGGATCAGGTGCGGTCCGAGCTGAACCGGACGGCTCCGGCGGCGAGTCGCGCGCCGGGGAACACGCGGGCGCCGGCACGCAGTTCGTTGCCCGCCTCGACGACGGCACCGTCGCCCACGACCACACCGTCAAGCACCACACCGGCGCCGACGACGGCGGCGCGGCCGATGACGCTGTCACGCACCGAGGCGCCCGCCTCGATGACCGCCCCGTCGAACAGCACCGCGCCGTCGACCGCGGCACCGGCACCCACCCGGGCACCCGCGCCCACGGTGGCACCGCCGCTGATCTTGGCGTCGGGTGCGACGACCGCGCCCTCGAGGACGAGGCAGTCGCCGATCGGGCCGGGCAGCGCCGAGGAGACCATCCGGCCGGTGACCAGGTCGCGGCTGCCCTGGACGAACGCGGCGGGGGTGCCCAGATCCAGCCAGTAGGTGCTGTCCGGGTAGCCGAACACCGGGGTGCCGGTGGCCAGCAGGCCGGGGAAGGTCTCGCGTTCGACCGAGACGGGTCGACCGACCGGGATCGCGTCGATCACCGACCGGCGGAACACGTAGCATCCGGCGTTGATCAGATTGGTGGGCGGATCGGGCGTCTTCTCCAGGAAGGCGGTCACCCGTCCGGCGTCGTCCGTCGGCACGACACCGAAGGCTCGCGGGTCGACGACCTTGGTCAGGTGCAGGGTGACCGCCGCGTCCGTCTCGGTGTGCCGGCTGACCAGCGCCTCGATGTCCAGACCGGACAGGATGTCGCCGTTGAAGATCACGACGGGCTCGTCCGGATCGCCGCACAGCCGTTCGGCGACGTTGCGGATCGCGCCACCCGTGCCCATCGGCTCGGTCTCGGTGACGTACTCAAGCCGCAGGCCGTGGGCCGATCCGTCGCCGAAGTACTGCTCGAACACCTCCGCGCGATAGGAGGTGGCCAGCACGACCCGGTCGATTCCCGCGTCGCGCGCACGGGCCAGCATGTGCGCGGTGACCGGCACCCCCGCCACCGGCAACATCGGCTTGGGAGCCGACATCGTGAGTGGGCGTAGACGGGTCCCCTGACCGCCGACAAGCATCACTGCGTCCATGCAGCGCAGTGTCGCAGAACACGGGGGTAGCCCATAAAGGGAGCCGGAAGCGCGCACCCGACCGACAGCTCACAGTAACCTTGACAGTGCTTTTCGTATATCTTCGGTGTCCGCATGTCAGGGCGTTCAACACCGATACATCATGATCCGCCCGGTTTCACGTGAGATCCGCGCAGACCACGACATACGCTGCACAACCCGCATTCGCCGTGACGCGAACCTCACGCTCGGCCAGACGCCCCCGGACCGGGTGTGTCGCGAGCGGCGGGAAGCAGGCCGGCGGAGCGGGTGGCCCGGGCCCCGGCGCTGTCCTTGGCGAAGGCGAGCACCAGCAGCAGGCGCAGGCCCAGCCCCACCCCGAGCAGCAGCCGCAGCGGCGTCCTGGCCGGGCCGGGGTACTGCCGGGAGAGGTAGCGGAACATGCTGCGGTGATGGGCCAGCACCATCCGCCGGGACGACCGTTTCGTCGAGTGCCCGCCCAGGTGCTCCACCACGGCGGACGGCACGTACACCGACTCCCAGGCGGCCGTCCCGAGGCGCTGCCCGAGGTCGACGTCCTCCATGAACATGAAGTAGGACTCGTCGAAGCCCCGGACGGCCTCGAACGCCTCGCGGCGCAGCAGCTGGCAGGAGCCGGACAGCCAGCCTGCGGTCATCTCCCGGGGGGCGCCCCGCTCCCGGCGGTAGGAGACCGTCCAGGGGTTCGTCGGCCAGCACCAGCCGAGCAGCGCGTGGCCGATGCCGCGGCCCAGTGAGGGCAGGTTACGGGCGGACGGGTAGAGCGCCCCGTCGGGGTTGGTGATGCCGGGGCCGAACGCCCCGCCGCGGGGCCACCGCTCGGCGGCGGCGATCAGTTCGTCGAGGGCGCCCGGCGAGAACGCGATGTCCGCGTTGGAGATGACCAGCCACGGCCCGGGAGCCCCCCGGGCACCACGGTTGATCGCACTGCCGTACCCGAGGTTGCGCCCGGGCCGCACCAGCTCGACGTGCTCACGGTCGCCGGCGGCACGGGTGCCCGTGTCCAGCTGGGGGGAGTTGTCGACGATGACGACCTCGACGGGCCGGCTGGTGGCCTTCTCCAGGGTGTCGAGGAACGGCCCGATGATCTCCCCGGAGTGGTAGGTCACGACCACGACCCGGATCTCCGGCCCCACATCCATGCGCACGCCCGCCCGTCTCACCGACCCGCCTGACCGGCGCCCTACGCCCGCGGCCGAGCCGTCGCGGTCCTCACGCGGCCCGAGGGCGCCGCCAGCGGCCAGGATGCCGGGCGACGGGTACGCCACAAAGACCGTAGCGCGGCCTTTGTGACCTCCCTTGCGCCGGGGGTCGCGGTTTCCGCCGACACCCCGAGCGCGACCAGGCCTCAGCGTTCGGCGACGGCCCGGGCGTAGCTGGCCAGGTGTGCCTCGGCGCTGGCCGCCCAGGTGAACTCCCGGGACCGGGTGAGGCCGGCCCGGCCGAGCACGCCACGACGCTCGGCGTCGTCGAGCAGGGCGCCCATCTCCCGGGCGATGGAGTCCGGGTCCGGCTGGGTGTAGGCGACCGCGTCGCCGCCGACCTCCGGCAGGGACAGCCGCGGCGTGGTTAGCACCGGGGAGCCGCACGCCATGGCCTCGAGCACGGGCAGGCCGAAGCCCTCGCCGTGGGAGGGGTAGGCGACCAGCGTCGCCCCGCCGAGGTAGCCCGGCAGGTCGGAGAAGCGCAGGTAGCCGGGGCGGATCACGCGCAGGTGGCTTGGCACGGAGGCGACGGCGGCATCGACGTCGTCGTCCCAGCCGGAGCCGCCGGCGAGCACGAGCGCGGGTGGTTCGTCCCGCCAGTGCACCGCCTCGGCCCAGCCACGGATCAGGTTCGGGACGTTCTTGCGCGGCTCGAGCATGCCGAGGAACGCCACGTAGCGGGAGTCCCCGAGGCCGAGGCGGCGGCGCACCCGCAGCCGGTCCTCCTCGGTCGGCGGGTGGAAGGTCGACGTGTCGACACCGTGGTAGGCGACGTCGGTGGTCGTCGACTCGGCGTCGAGCACCCGGACGAGCTCGTCCCGGGTCGCCTTCGACGGCACGATGATCCGGCCCGCGCGACGCACCGCGGTACGCATCGCGGAGCGGAAGAACGTGCCCTTCACCGCGGTGTGCATATCCGGCTCGGTGAAGAACGTGACGTCGTGGATCGTCACGCACACCGGCTGGTGTGCCCGCAGCGGCATGGTGTAGTGCGGCGAGTGGATGACGGCGGCGCCGACCTGTTCCGCCACCAGTGGCAGGCCGGTCTGTTCCCACGCCAGCCGCGCTGGCCGGTGGGCGATGGCCGCTGGCCCGGACAGAACGGTGGCATGAGGCGCCATCCGGCTGTACCGTTCCTCATCCGACCGCTGGCAGACCAGCGCCATGTCCGCACCGGCCGCGCCCAGCGCCGCGACCAGCCCGTCGACATAACGCCCCACGCCACCACGGTCTGCCGGGACCGAAGTCGCGTCGACGAGCACCCGGGGTCCCACGGCGCTCCTTCCCTGACGCGCCACCCTGGTAGGGGCGGCGGATCGCTTCACGGTGACCGCTTGCTACTCAACGGGGGCAACACTACGCCGGCCCGTCGTCGGCGACGGACACGGCAGGTGAACCGCAGACTCGACGGTAGAGCGCCCACGTTTCCCGCGCTGCCGCATTCCAGGTAAACATCTGGGCGCGGGCCTGTCCGGTGCTCGACAGCCGGGCCCGCAGCGCCGGGTCGCCGACGAGCCGGCGCACCGCGGCGGCCAGGGCCGCGACGTCCCCGATCCCGGTCACCAGCGCGGCCGGGCCGGCCACCTCGACCAGCGCCGGCGCGGCGGAGACGATCACCGGCACGCCGTGCGCCATCGCCTCCACCACGGGCAGGCCGAATCCCTCCGAGCGGCTCGGTGCGAGCAGTGCTCCGGCCCGCGACAGGACCACCGCGAGATCCTCGTCACTGATCCGCCCGAGAGTGCGGACCCGGTCGCCACCAAGGCCGAGCCGCGCCGCCTCGGAGCGCACGTCCAGCCCGCCCCAGCCGGGCGCCCCGACATGCACCAGCGGCAGACCGGGATCATCGGGATGGCACAGGGCGGCGAGCGCGGTGTCGAGTCCCTTGCGCGGCTCGCAGGTGGCCAGGGTCAGCAGGTATCCGCCGGCCGGCGGCAGGCCCAGCCGCATCGCCCGGGCCTCCGCGTCCGCCGGGACCCGCACGACCGCCTCGGTGACGCCCTCCCCGATCACGTGCAGGCGCTGCGGGTCCAGCGGCAGGTGCCGGGAGATCTCCGCGGCCACGGCCAGGGTCGGCACGACCACCGCGTCGGCCAGCCGCGCCGCCCGCTCGCCCATCTGCCGGTGCCAGCGCGCGCCGTGTGCGGTCAACGTCTCAGGATGGGTCCAGGGCACCGCGTCGTGGATCGTGACGACCAGCCGGGGCCGGGGCCGGGCCCGCTCGAGGGAGTCCGCCAGCGTGCCCAGCAGTGACCGCCGAATCCGCCGTGCCGCCGCGCTCGGCTCCGCGCCGGGCCCGCCACCGGCGGGCTCACCGCGCATCCGCTCGGCGGCCAGCCGGACGGCCTGACCGCTGGTGCCACCGGCCGGCGGAAGCAGCAGCGTCGGCGCGTGCAGGACGTCCACCCCACGGGGCGCGGGACCCACACCACGGGACCAGGTCGCGGCCAGCGCCCGCCTGGGCAGCGGCAACCGCATCGGCCCGAGCACCCCGGGTAGCGCCGCGGCGTCGAACCCCCGGTGCGCCGCGCACCAGCCGGCCACCACGTCCGGGGGCTGCGCCGTCCGGGCGAGCGCGGCGGCGAGCTCAGCGCTGTACCGCCCGGTTCCTCCCGGCACGGGAGCGAGCAGTTGCTCGACCACAAAGCCCACACGCACGGTTCACAGTCTGCCCGCGTCCGGTCGCCCTGTCGGGACGACCCCCCCTACGACTACCCACCGTCGCGACCATCCACCGTGCCACTTCCGACCGCCGTGCTACTTCCGACCGCTGCGCACCGCGCCGATCACCATCAGCACGCAGAACAGTCCGCCGATCGCGTAGCCCCACCAGCGCTCACCGAACGTCGCGGTGGCGGCGCCCATGCCGAACACGACCAGACCGAACACCAGCACCGTCATGAAGACGGCCAGGACCCGCTGCGCCACCCGCGAGGACGGCGGCGGTGGCGGACCGGTGCGCGGTGGCAGCGGGGCGGCGGAACGTTTCCGGCTCGGTGGTGTGCGCCGCGGCCCGGCGGGCGGGTTCGGTGGTGTGCGCCGCGGGCCCTCGCCGGACGAGGACGGGGACGGGTCGTCGGTGCGTCGGGCTGCCATGGACGTCAGCTCGCGCGCTTGCGGGCGTGGGTGAGCACCACACTGCCCGCGTCGTCGGGTGTCCGCCGGTCGGCCAGCGCGATGGCCGGGGAGAGCACCGCCGCCGCGTTCCACCCGGCCCGTCCACCTCGGGCGGACAGCGTCAGGTAGAGCCGCTGGGCCCGCTCGCCGCGGAACATGTACGTCTGGCGGACAACGTCCATCCCCGCGTCGTCGAGCAGGCCGCGCAGGACCTTGCCCGGGTAGAGGTGCTTGACGTGGTAGCGGGCCCGGTGCCGTTCGAGCAGCTCCGGCCACTGCGCCGAACCGGTCAGCGCGTCCGCCGACATCACCAGGTCGCCGCCGGGGCGCAGCACCCGGGACATCTCGGCGAGGGCGGCCGGGCCGTCGTCGAAGTGCTCGATGGCGCACACCGACATGATCACGTCGAAGGTGGCGTCCGCGAACGGCAGTGCGAGGGCGTCCCCCTCGACCAGGCCGGGGTGCCCGCGCAGGCGCCGGCCGAACTCCAGCTTGTGCCGGGCCAGGTCCAGGCAGACCGCGCGGGCGCCACGCCGGACGGCCTGCCCGGCCCAGTAACCGTCACCGCCGGCCACGTCCAGCACGGTGCGCCCGGCGAGCTCACCCGCCCAGGACAGCAGCGTGCCCACCTCACGCCGACGCATCACGTGGACCTGATGGCCCACATAGGCGAGGGCGTCGTCTCGTACGGGACTCACCGGTCCACCTTTCCATCACGATGTTCGGTTTCGCCGGCGAGGGCGGCGAGCGTCACGTCCAGGTACCGGGCCCAGGCGGCCGGCACGTCCGGCGGTGCGACCTTGGCGCGCAGGTCAGCGAGCACACCTGGCGCGTAGAGCCGGCGTAGTGCCTCGGCGAGCGCCTCGGTCTCGTCCGGCGGGACGAGCAGGCCGTCCACCCCGTCGCGGACGGAGCTCGCGAGCGTCCCCACCGTGGTCGCGATGACCGGCAGCCCGTGCAGCCGGGCGAGATCGACGTTCTGGGACGCGGTGCCCGCCCGATACGGCAGCACCAGCGCGTCAGCGGCGGCGAACAGCGCCGGGACGTCCGCGGCGTCGACATAGCCGGCCCGCAGATCCACCCGGTCGGTCAGACCCAGCTCGCCGATCAGGCTCTCGGTGGCCGCCACATCCCCCCAGAACTCACCGGCCACGGTCAACCGCACATCGCGGGGACCGGCCGCGAGCGCCCGCAGCAGCACGTCGAGCCCCTTGTACGGCCGCACCAGCCCGAAGAACAACAACCGCCGGGACGTCTCGCCGCCCCCGCCCTCCGGCTCGAGGACGGCGTCCGCCGGACGGCGGCGGGTGGGCGAGGACCACAGATGCGGGGCCATCTCGGCGGTCACCACCGGGACGTCGGCGAGTTCGGCGGCGAGCTCGGCCTGCGCCGGAGTGTGCACCAGCACGGCCGAGGCCCGGCGCAGCACGGCGCGCACCAGTGGCACGTCGATCCGACTCCGCTCGTGCGGCAGCACGTTGTGGCACAACGCCAGCACCGTCGGCCCCGCCAGCACCGTCGGCGTTCCAGCCGCCGCCCGGCTCCCCCGCCGAGCGCGCCCGCGCCTGCCACCGACCCCGCGCAGGCCGGCGAGGATCGCGAGGTAGGCGGGGGCCTGTACCGGTGTGACGACGACCAGCACGACCGCGTCCACGGTGTGGCGCAGCCGGCGGCCCAGCCGCAGCCAGCCGTCCGGCCGGCGCCAGGACAGCGGGTAGCTCGTCGCCCCGAACGGCTCCATCTCGGGTTCGCTCACCCGGGCCTGGCCGGGGTACAGCCGGGCCGGATACTGCTCGGACCAGGACTCGATGACCACCTCGTGGCCGCGTTCGGCCAGCCGGTGGGCGAGCTCGGTGGTGTGCTGGGCGATGCCCCCCTTGTAGGGATGCGTCGGGCCGATCAGGGCGATCCGCATCCGCTCAGGTACCGCTGCGGGACCTGGCCACCAGGTCCCCGATGAGCGCCAGGACCGCGATCTGGAAGCCGACCAGGATCGCGAGCAGGGTGGAGGTCGCGACGTGGAAGTCGTAGCGGACCAGGTCCACGACCAGCTTGATGAAGCCCAACCCCATGATCCACAGGGCCAGCGGCATCAGTACCTTGAGCGGGTCGAAGTACATCACCATCCGCAGGACCTGCAGGATGTAGCGCCGCGCGTCCTTGAACGGGTGGAACTTCGAGGTTCCGGCCCGCTTGGCGTAGTCGATCGGGATGTAGTCGACCGGGTGCTGGTTGGACAGGAACGACATCGTGATCGTCGTGACGCAGCTGAACCCGGGCGGCAGCAGACGCAGGTACGGCAGCGAGACCTCGCGGCGGAAGGCCCGCAGCCCCGAGTTCAGGTCGGGGATCTTCATCCCGGACAGCCGCTGCGCGATCATCCGGATCAGCCACTTCGCCGGCACCCGCGCCCACTTGTGGGTGCCCTCCTCGGTGAGGCGGGCCCCGACGACCTGGTCGACGTCCAGGTTGTCGTCGAGGTGGCGGACGAACTCGGGGATGCGCTCGTTGGGGTAGGTCATATCGGCGTCGGTCCAGACGACGATCTTCCCCCGGGCGTCCTGGGTGCCGATCCGCCGGGCGGTGCCGGAACCGCCGTTGCGGCGGAACGCCATGATCCGCATCCGCGGGAAGCGGGGGGCGGCCTCGCGCAGCACGGCCAGGGTGTTGTCGGTGGACTTGTCGTCGATCGCCAGGATCTCGTAGGCGTATCCGCTGACGTCCATCGCGGCGCTGATGCGTTCCAGCTCGCGCACCACGTGGTCCTGCTCGTTGTAACAGGGCAGCACGATGGTGACGTAGGGAACGCCCGGGGCGGACCCGGGCTGCTCGTCACCGGCCCCGGGCTGCGTCGGGGTGCCGCTGTGCGGATGCTCGGGTATGTGGATGGCGCTGACACTCACGTCGGTGTGGCTCCCGCTCCTCGTTCCCGGCGGTGAGCGCCGCCGGCCCGACGGTCCTTACCGCCGGGGTCTGGCACGCCCCGCCGGTCCTGCGGCCTGGCCGCCCAGAACTGGTCTGCGGGCGGCCCGAGGTCGTGATGTACCGGCAGCGGCCGGCGGCATGGCGGTGGTCGCGGCGGCTCGTCCCCCCCGAACCGCCGCTCTAGAGTGGCACGCCGCACCCCACCGGCCGACCACCGGCCCACCTCCCGGCCACCCGTGGCCGCCTGCCGGCGGGTGGTCGTACCACGCCTGCGCCTACTGTTGCGGAGGTGAACGCGTACAGAAGTGATCTCCGTGAGTATGTTCGGCACGTCCGAGCGCTGCGTGCGGCGCGGGAGACCTCGGCCCGCTCCTTCGTGGCCGGTCTGCGCTACCCGTTCGCCCACCGCCAGCCGATCTGGATCGGCTCGCCGACCGTCATCCAGGGGCGGGAACGGATCGAGTTCGCCGACGGCGCCGCCCTGCGGGTCGGTCTCGCCCCGTTCGGCCTGACGTCCAAACGGGACACCTCGATCATCCGGGTGCATCCGGAGGGACGGCTGCGCTGCGAGGGTGTCGTGTCGTTGCAGCGTGGGGTGCGGGTCGTCGTCGACTCCGGGGTCCTGGAGCTCGGCCCGTACGCGAACGTCAACGGCTTCGCCAAGATCCTGGTGCGGGAGCGGGTGTCCATCGGTGCCTACTGCAACGTCTCCTGGGACACCCAGCTGCTCGACAACGACTTCCACCCGATGATCGTCGACGGTGTGGAGCAGCCGATGAGCGGGCCGATCATCCTGGAGGACCGGGCCTGGATCGGCGCCGGCGCGATCGTGCTCAAGGGCGTCACCGTCGGGGAGAGCGCCGTGGTGGCGGCCGGTTCCGTGGTGACCCGGGACGTCCCGCCGAAGGCCGTGGTCGCCGGTTCACCGGCGAAGGTCGTCGGCCACATCGACGCCTGGCGCTGACCCCGCGGGGAGCCCTGACGCCGACCGCGGGGACTAACGGCGCCGACCGGTGGGAACCACTGTTCGGGACGTGCCCGGAAGGCACGGACTGACGTGCACGGACACCCGGTGGCGACACATGGGGGGTGGCCGTCAACTGGATGGGGGTGTCCGTAACATGACACCACCTTCGTCCGATGGGACTGCGCAGTCTTGGCTGACAAGCTGGAACCGACCGCGGCGGCCCGTTCCGCCACCTCCGGATCCCTCGCCGGGATCTCCCCGCCGGGTACCCACTTTCGGCCATGGCGCATCCTGCGGTCGGCGCCACCCGTCATCTGGATCCTCACGCTGCTGTTCACCGCGATGCTGGCCAGCTGGTCCGTCCTGGTGCCGCAGTACCACGCTCCGGACGAGCCCAACCACGTCGACGCCGTCATGCGGCTGGTCGAGGGGCGCGGCTGGCCGCATCCCGGCCATGCGAAGGTCACCCGCGGCGGCGTCGGGGCGATCATGGTGTCGCCGTACGGGATCGACGACGCGCCCCGCGAGCTGTCCGCCGGGCCGTTCACCGCCGAGGACGCCGAGCCACGCGAGTACCGGCCCAGCTGGCGGACCCTGGAGCGGACGCCGGCTCCGGTGGGTGGAATCCAGCAGATCGTCCAGCATCCGCCGTTGTACTACTGGGTGAACGCGACGGTCCTCAAAGCCCTCCCGGGCGATGCCGACGACCTGCGCTGGGATCAGATCATCGGCATTCTGCGCCTGGTCAGTGTGCTGATGGTCGCCCCCCTGCCGTTGCTCGCCTGGGCCGGGGCGCATCGGCTGGCCGACGGCAACCGGATCGCCGGCACCTGCGCCGCCCTCGTCCCGCTCACGATCCCGCAGCTCACCCACATCGGGTCCAGCGTCAACAACGACAACCTGCTCGTACTGACCGGCGGCCTGGCCACCGTCGCGGTGGCGTACGTGCTGCGAGGGGACACGTCGCTGCGGACGGCGGGGTACACCGGGGCCTTCGTCGGTCTCGCCCTGATGACGAAGTCGCTGGCGATCGTGCTCGTGCCGATGGCCGCGCTCGCCTATCTGGTGGCCTGGTCCCGAAGCCGGCGGGACGCCCGCGCCGGTGCGGCCCGGGTCGCCGACGATCAGCGGCCGGTGCGCCTCGGGCTGTCGACCCGGCCGGTCGGAGCGGCCGCGGCGGCACCGCGGGTGCCGTGGCGGCCGATCGCGCTCGGCGGTGTGATCATGGTCGCGCTGGGCGGCTGGTGGTGGATCGTCAACGTCGTGCGCTGGGGTGCCTTCCAGCCCGAGACCCCCGGCTTCCCCCTCGGCCAGTACCTGGGGGACGACTGGGGCGCCTACACCGAGGTCCTCGTCAACGGCACGATCCTGCGCTGGTGGGGGTCGATCGGCTGGTTCGAGGTGAACCTGTCGACGATCCCGGTGCGGGTCGCGTCCGCCCTCGTCGTCGCGCTGTTCGCGCTCGCCCTGATCCGGGCGCGCAGTGGGCGCTCCCGGGTCGACCTGCTGTTCATGCTCTGGGTGACCTGGGGCCTTTTCGCCCTGATGACCCTGCAGTCGGCGAAGAACTTCGACCGGCAGTACCACGTCAGCGGGATCTCCGGGCGCTACCTGTACGCGGGCCTCGCGGCGCTGGCGATCGGCGTCGGGATGGGTGCCGCGGCGCTGGGCCGCCACCTGTCCCGGGTGATGCCGCTGTTCTTCCTCGCGGGCGCGGCCACCTTGCAGTTCCTCTCCGTCCGTCAGGTGTTCCCGCACTTCTGGAAGCCCGAGAACGGCGACCTCGGGGACGCCTGGACCGACATGGCGGCCTGGTCGCCCTGGCCCGAGTGGATCCTGATCTGCTTCGCGGTGGCCGTGTGCGGGCTCGCCGTCGCCGCCGTGGTGGCCTGCGGGTGGCTCGCCGTCGTCGGCCCCACGGCGACCGCCCCGGACTCGACGGACCCCGACGCCGCCGTGTCCGCCCGGTTCACGGCCTTCGCCCCCGGCGCGGCCACACCCGGCGCGACCCGCTCCGTAGACCGCGGCGACCCGACCGGACGAACCACCGCGGACACCCGGACCACCGCGGACGCCCGGAGCGACCCGGATGCCCTGACCACAGCGGACGCCCGGACCACCCTGGACGCCAAGGTCACCGCCGGTGCCCGGGCTGGCACCGGCCGGGCACCCGGGCTGCAGGCCACCACCCGCCGGCGTGCTGCCGAGGTCCTGCGCGGCCCGACCCGCGACCCGCGACGGACGACCACGAACGAGCCCAATACCGATCACCAAGAGTAACGATCTACTATAATCCGTGAATATCCATCGCGGAGCGTGCGCGCCGCTGCGGGCGGCGGCAGACTGACACTGACTCCGGGCGCCTGCGACGGGCACGGCCCCCGTCGGCGCGGACCCGCGCTCGGCGGGTCGTCCTGCCGCGGCTGCACCCGAGCGGCCAACCCACCGTTTGGTGGGTTCGGCAGATCATGAAACACTGATCGCGCGGTTCGGCCCCACAGGGCCACCGGCAGGGCTCGGGGGGACATCGTGCGCCGCAAGCGGGAGACGGACGAAGGGCGCTCCGCGTCCTCCCCGTCCGCGCCGCAGCCGGTCGCTCCGCAGCCGTTGACCGCTCCGCCAGCGGCCGCCACGCCGGCCGCGCCGCCGCTGGCCGCCCAGCAGCGCCCGAGCGGCGCCACCGGCCCCTCCCGTGCCGCGCCCCCCTCGCCCGTCCCCACCGGTCCGGCGCGTACGCCGGCACGGGCCGAGCAGGTCCCGCCAGGCGGGCCGCCGGCGCCGCGTACCGACACTCCCGCTGTCACGTCCTCCACCGCCAGTCCGGTCACCGCCGGACAGAACGCGGCCACGCCGGGCCCAGCGACGCACAGCCCGACGGCGCACAGCCCGACGGCGCGTGGTTCGACGGCGCACAGCCCGACGGCGCGTGGTTCGA
>NZ_CADCWS010000085.1 GCF_902806475.1 Candidatus Frankia nodulisporulans | reverse complement strand
TCCGTTGAGGAGATGATTGAAAGCCTTCTCCGAGATCTCAGGCCGCTGGTCGGTGGGTGTCGGGCGGTCTCCACCGGTGGGGGGCTGGCGGTCGAGACGGCTGTCCGCAGCAGGGATGGACGAGCGCTCCTGCGGTGCTGGTCCGGGCGCCGCGGACGAATGCTGATCGGCCTGGCGGAGGCGGGCGACGGCCTGGTCGAGCAGGGACGCACTTCGCTCGGCGGAGGAGACCTCCCGCGCAGGGCTAGGTGCAAGGCGGCGAAGGTCATCGGCGGAGACCGTTTTGGCCTCGCGGGGAACGGGATTCGCGGTGCGTGGGGTGGGCTCGGCGGTGCGGGGGCCGAGTACCAGCCGGTCCAGCGCCTGCGCCTTTGCCTCCGGGCCGCGAAGAACCGCGCCGGTGTGGTCCGCGGGAGAGCCGGCGCGGGCGGTGGGAGTGCCGAGGCGGTCGGTGGAGACTCCCGACTGGTCGGGCTTGGGCACGGACGCGCCGGGACGGTCGGAATCCGCGGAGCGGTCCGAGCCGGACGTTTTCTCGGGGTCGGCATTGCCTGCCGCGCGGGCCACTGCCCGGTCCAGGAGTTGTGCCTTCGCCTCGGCTCCGGTGATCTGCTCGGGTAGGTCGGACGGGCCGTCCGATGAGCGCCCGGAGACATCGGCGCCTGACGTCAGGCGGTCACGCGGCATCGGCACCCACCGCACCAGGATCGCCACAATATGCGCGATGTGTAGCGCACTAGCCACATAAAGTGCAAACAGCGGTTGACGGTGAAACCTGCTTCTGCGCGGTGAACGACACCAGGAAGGTCGCGAACGCCGGCCCGCTGGTCGGCTTGGTGAACCCGCCGAAGGACGACGACACCGCCTGCGGCGCGACCACGCTCACGGTCGCCGCGACCGCACCGTCCTTGTCGATGATGGTGAACTCGCGGCCGAACTTCTCGCCCATCTCGTCACGCCACTTCGTCGTCAGCCCCGCCGGGCAGACAATCATGATCCGCCGGGCCCGGTGACGCAGCAGCAGTTCCTCGGCGACCAGCCCTGCCTCGATCGTCTTGCCCAGACCCACGTCATCGGCGAGCAGCGGGTTCACCCGCGGCGCCGCGATCGCCCGGGCCACCGGCTCGAGCTGGTAGTCCTCGACCGCGACCCCCGAGCGAAGCGGCGCCTGCAACCTGCGGACATCCGCGGACGTCACCGCCGACCACCGCAGCGCGTCCAGGAACGCGGCCAACCACCCCGGTGGATCGAACCGCCCCGCGGCACCTCGAACCAGTGCGCCGATGCCCGGCAGGTCGCGCTCCGCGGCCTCGCGCCATGTCGCCCGCGTTCGGTGGGAGGCGTCGGCATCCACATCCCCCATACGGACAGGCCGCCCATTCTGGCAGGACGCGAACACCCCCCTGCTCGCGACGGCCTCCGACCCCGGGACGACACCTCAGATCATCCCGACATCCAGCCCAACACACCCAGGGAAGCCCCACCGGCTCCCTGGTGAGGATCGCCGGCACCGGCGCACGCACCGGGGAGTACGAACACATCGCCTTCCAGCCGCATCCGCTGGGCGAGGAGGAGCCGAACCTGGCCGGGACGACCTGGCGCGCTGTCGCCGCGGCGGGAACCGAGCTGGGCCGGCTGGGCCAGGCCGGTCGCCAGCTTCCCGATCCGACGCTGCTTCGCCAGCCCACGTTGCGCGCCGAGGCGCAGAGCACCTCAGCGCTGGAAGGGACCTTCGCTTCCCTGGAGGACGTGCTTGCCGCCGACCTCACCGAACCAGGCGCGCGCAGCGCGTCGACGTCGTGGATGCCGCCGGCTACTGCGACACCGTCGACCGGGGTGGCCTGGCGCCGGCCCGGTTCGCGTCCGCGTCCCTCGTTCTGATCAACAAGACCGACCGCCTCCCGCCGCAGCAGCGGGACGCGACGGTCGCCCGGTCAGGCTGGAATGCGCACCGCGAAGACCTGCTCGTGGTCCGCGGGGGTCCACATCCAGCCGGCACCCAGCCGCGAACCCGGCAGCTGGTTCGCCCGCACCGCGTAAGGCTTCTCGGGATTGGTCATCCCCCACCGCCGTGCGATCGTCCGCGCCTCGTCACGCGCTGTTTCCATCGCCTGCTGCTCATCCGCAAATATTCCGATGATGGCGAGCGCGGGGTCCTCTATCACGCCGCACTCGATGCAGCCGACCTTGCAGACAAGCCAGGATCCCTCGCCGCTCACATGCATTCCCTTCGGTCACGCCGCGTCCACCCACTCCGCCGAACGGACGGGCGGGTAGAAAGCTCGCGAAACCAGCCTGCGCATCGGTGGTGACGCCGCCGCGCAGGACGCGGATATGTCCTCTGGCCAGCCCGGCCGCCGCCATCCGGCAGGTCACCTATCGACCGATGTTAGCCCGGAACACGCACCGAACCCCGGCGAGAACGTGCCTCGACCGGCCCGAGTGGCGAGCCTCTCCGCTGATACCGGCACCACCGAAGGTGGTCGATCAGTAGGCTGCGACGGTTCTGGCGAGAACACCACGGCAGCTCGATCACCGGCCTGACACCAAGGCACCTTCGGGCACAGGTCGAGGGTGCCGCGCACCGGTCCGAGAGCGAGCGAAACGCACCGTCGACGCCACCCGAAGACCCACGACTACCAGGAAAAATGAGAGATCCGGGTGTCCTCCGGCCCGTTCGACGCGGCCGGCCGGACGCCGACAAGAGGACCGTCAGCACACGCCGGTTGACAGGCCGAGGCCGGCCCCGCTACGTTTCCCCCCACCGTTAAGAAGTCATTAAGGTATGCGCCCTCAGAACTGTCCCGCCGGCCACGGTATTTCCGTTCCCGCGGGTCGGAAGGGTCACGGCGCGTATGTCCGCCGGCCCGCGGATGTCCCCGGATGGTCCGGCCGTTCCCTGACGTCCTCGCCGATTCCGCGAGGTGGTCCGGCCGATTCGCCACCTTGGCACAAGGTCAGGAGAAAGAATGCATCGCCGGAAAGCAAGTGGGACACATCCCGACACCGTCTTACCCGCCGGAGGCAGGCACGCATCGCGGGTCGGGCACGACAGTTCCCGTGGTCTGCGCGCCACCACCGCGGCAGCCGTCACGATGCTGGTCGCCTCCGTCATCGCCGTCGTCGGCCTGACTGCTCCGGCCCAGGCGGCCACCACCTGGCCCGGTGGAACCTGGCAGCCCGGCCCGCAGACCTACGGCACGACCATCGTCAAGCGGGTGCCGGTGAAGATGGACGACGGGGTCATTCTCCCGGCCGACATCGGCTACCCGGCGGACCCGGAGACCGGAAAGCGCGCTCCTGGCACGTTCCCGGTCATCATCCAGCAGAACCCGTACTCGTTCGGCGGCGCCCCGGATTCGTTCTTCGTGAACCGGGGTTACATCTTCGTGTCGGTGGACGTCCGTGGCACACTCGACTCGCAGGCACCGGACAACGGACCGCTGGTGAACCCGCTGTTCGGACCCCGGATCGCCAAGGACGGCGTCGAGGTCGTGGACTGGGCGGCGCATCACCTGGACGGGTCGAACGGCACCATCGGACTGTACGGCTGTTCCCAGCTCGGCATCAACCAGCTGTTCACCGCCGCCGCCGTGGGCCCGCATTCACCGGTCAAGGCGATCATCCCGGCCTGTGCGTCGAACAGCTACGACATCTACTTCTCCGGAGGCGTCCCCTCCGCGACGGTCCCGCTGTTCGGCCAGGACCTCGGACTGAGCGGTGACCGGCACCGCGCGGAGAATCTCGCCTATGGTCAGCAGACGGTCGCCGAGATCAATGCCAGCGGTCCACGGGCCTACAACGGCACCTTCTGGCAGGAACGCACGACCGACGCCGCGATGGCCGCGCGGATCGTGGGGAACGGCATCCCGGCGTTGTTGTGGAGCGGCTGGCAGGCCACGGAGAACCCCGGTGCCCTGCAGTTCTGGACCGCGCTGCAGAACGCCGCGAACGGCCGGCCCGCGGGCGGGCCGCTGCTGCCGGGCCAGTCGACCACGGGCCGCTATCAGATCGTGATCGGCAACGGAGGCCACGGCAGCGGACTCGACAAGAGCATCGAGCTGGAGTGGTACGACACCTGGCTGAAGGGCCAGAAGACCGGCATCGATGCCACGAAGACGCCGGCGCACCTCTACGAGCAGGGCAGCAACCGGTGGATCAACGCGGCCAGCTTCCCGGCGGTGGGCAAGTACACGCCGTACTACCTGAACGCGAACTCCGGGCTCACCCCGAAAGGGCCCGGTGCGACCGGCGCGGACACGGTGAAATGGTCCGCCCCCGACCAGGCCGGCAGCACGCTGACCTACACCACGTCCCCGTTCGCGTTCGGTCAGACGCTGGCGGGACCCGTTGCCGCGAGCATCTACGCGTCGTCGAGCACCAGCGACATCAACCTGATCGCGACGTTGCAGGACGTCTCGCCGCTCGGCGGTGTCACCACGATCGCGTCGGGATCGCTCATCGGCAGCCTGAGCACGCTCGATGAGAACGCGTCGTGGAAGGACAAGAACGGGCAGCTGATCCTGCCCACCCATCCGTACACGACCGACACGAAGATCGAGCCGGGAAAGACCAACCGCTACGACATCAGGATCAACCCGACGGTCTGGAGCGTGTCGCCACTGCACTCGCTGCGTCTGGTCGTCAGCACCCAGGCCAGCAAGAACGACTGCGGGGGGTTCCTCGGCATGCCGCAGCCGTGTGCCTACACCGCGGCCCAGCAGGCCGGTCTGGCCGGCGGTACCTACCAGATCGTGCTCAACAGCACCGGCCGTTCGGTGGTGAACCTGCCGCTGCTCCCCTGGCGGCAGCTCCCCGCGGCGCGCAGCGGCGTCACCCCCACCAGCGGCTTCGCCAGCGAGCCCCTGGGCTGGTGACGAGGGGCGCCGGGACCCGAGTGCCCCCCGGTCCGCAGATGAGTCCGTCCTCCTCCCCGGGGCTCCCACCCGAGGAGGAGGACGTCGGGCCGCGCCCACCGGTTCCACATCTACCTGGGTCTGGCCCGGGCGGACTGTCGAGGGTTCCGTAGACTACGGGCGTACTGTTGCCAGCCATTGAGGGCGTCCGCTGTGCGTGCATTGCTGCTTGAGAGTGTTCATCCCGATGCCGCGGCGATCCTGCGCTCCGCGGGGGCGACGGTTGAGACCCTTGACCGGGCGCTGGGTGAGCAGGCGCTGATCGAGGCGCTGGCCGACGTCCAGTTGCTGGGTATCCGGTCGAAGACCGAGGTCACCGAGACGGTCTTCGAGGAGGCGCACGACCTGCTGGCCGTCGGTGCGTTCTGCATCGGCACGAACCAGGTCGACCTGGCCGCCGCCGGTGATCGCGGTATCGCGGTGTTCAACGCGCCGTTCTCCAACACCCGCAGCGTCGTCGAGCTCGCAGTCGCCGAGATCATCGCGATGACCCGGCGCCTGACCGAGAAGAACACCGGTATGCACGCCGGCCTGTGGGACAAGTCGGCCGAGGCGGCCCACGAGGTCCGCGGCCGCAGCCTCGGGATCGTCGGCTACGGCAACATCGGCGCGCAGCTGTCCGTGCTCGCCGAGGCCCTCGGGATGACCGTCTACTTCTACGACACCGCCGACAAGCTGGCGCTGGGCAACGCACGGCGCTGCCCGACCCTGCCCGAACTGCTCGCCACGGCGGACGTCGTCACCCTGCACGTCGACGGCCGCCAGGGCAACCTCGGCATGTTCGGCGACGAGCAGTTCGCCCTGATGCGCCAGGGCAGCCTGTTCCTCAATCTCTCCCGCGGCTTCGTGGTGGACCATCGCGCGCTGCGCACGCACATCGAGTCCGGCCATCTGGCCGGCGCGGCGGTCGACGTCTTCCCGCAGGAGCCGGCGGGGCGGGGCGACGAGTTCGTCTCCGAACTGCGCGGGTTGCCCAACGTCATCCTCACCCCGCACATCGGCGGGTCGACCGAGGAAGCCCAACAGGACATCGGCCACTACGTCGCGAGCAAGCTGCGTGACTACGCCCGCGAGGGCAACACGACGATGAGCGTCAACCTGCCGCACCTGTCCCTGCCGCCGCGCCACGGCGGGCGGCGGATCGTCCACCTGCATCGCAACGTCCCCGGCGTGCTCGCGAAGATCAACAGCCTGCTGGCCGAGCACACGGTCAACATCGAGGGCCAGCTGCTCGACACCCGCGGCGAGTACGGCTACGCCCTGACCGACATCGCCGTCGACTACCCGTCGGCGCTGATCGACTCGCTGGCCGCGATGCCCGAGACCATCCGCGTCCGTTCCCTGGGCTGATCGGAACCGTGACCGTCGAAGTTCCTGATCTTGGCCGGGTGCTGCGGGCCGCGGGCCTGGAGGTTCGCGACGATCGCGCGACACTGGCGATGTACGCCACCGACGCCTCGCTGTACCGCGTCCCGCCGCGGGCCGTGGTGCGACCCCGCCACGTCGACGAGGTGGCGGGGGCACTCGAGGTCGCCCGGGCGCACGGCGTCGCCTTCACCGCACGCGGCGGTGGCACGTCCATCGCGGGCAACGCGATCGGACCGGGAATGGTGCTGGACTTCAGCCGGCATCTGAACCAGGTCCTCGAGGTGGACGTCGACGCGCGCACCGCGGTGGTCCAGCCCGGGCTCGTGCACGCGGACCTGCAGAAGGCGGTGCTGCCCCGCGGGCTGCGGTTCGGCCCCGACCCGTCCAGTCACTCACGGTGCACCATCGGCGGGATGATCGGCAACAACGCCTGCGGCAGCCGGGCGCTGGGCTACGGCCGCACCAGCGACAACGTGGTCGCGATGAGCTACCTGCTGGCCTCGGGCGAGACGCTGCGCACCGACTACGACAGCGCCGGCGTGCCCCTCGTCGACGGGCCACAGCCACTGCTGGACGCGCTACGGGCCGCCGCCGGGCGGCATCTCGGCCCGGCGCGCACCGAGTTCGACACCTTCGGCCGCCAGCTGTCCGGCTATGCCGTCCAGCATCTGCTGCCCGAACGGTTCGACCTGGGGCAGGCGCTGATCGGCTCCGAAGGCACCCTCGGCATCCTCACCCAGGCCACCGTCCGGTTGGTGAAGGACCCTGACCATCGGGTTCTGGTCGCCCTGGGCTTCACCGACATCGTCGCGGCCGGGCACGCGGTGCCGACGGTGGTGACGTTCGGCCCGACCGCCTGCGAGGGCATGGACCAGCGGCTGGTGGACGTCCTGCGTGCGCGGCGCGGCGACACCGCGGTTCCGCCGCTGCCCCGCGGCGGCGCCTGGCTGTTCGTGGAGATCGCCGGCGACGACCGCACCGACGTGCTGGACCGGGCGTCCACACTGGCCGCGGCCGACCTGGGCACCGAGACCCGGATCGTCACCGACCCGGCGGAGCAGGCCCGGCTGTGGCGCATCCGCGAGGACGGCGCGGGCCTCGCCGGACGTGCGCCTTCGGGCCAACCGGCCTGGCCCGGGCTCGAGGATGCCGCGGTCCCGCCGGACCGACTCGGCGACTACCTCGCCCGCTTCGACGAACTGGTCGCCGACCACGGTATGACATCGGCGCCCTACGGCCATTTCGGTGACGGCTGCATGCACGTCCGGCTCGACTTCCCCCTGGCCCGTCCGGACGGGCTGACGGTGCTGCGCACGTTCCTGACCGCGGCCGCCGCCCTGGTGGCGGAGTTCGGCGGTTCGATCTCCGGGGAACACGGCGACGGCCGGGCCCGCGGCGAACTGCTCGCCCAGATGTACTCCGCCGATGCCATCGCCCTGTTCGGCGAGGTCAAGCACGCCTTCGACCCCGACAACCGGCTCAACCCCGGGGTGCTCGTCAACCCCGATCCCTTCGACGCGGCCGTGCGGATGAGCGGGGTCACCTACCGCAAGGACCTCGCCTTCGCCTACCCGCACGACGACGGCGATCTCGCCCAGGCCCTGCACCGCTGCACCGGCGTGGGCCGCTGCCGGGCCGACAACAGCGCGGCCGGCGGCGTGATGTGCCCGTCCTACCTGGCCACCCGGGAGGAGAAGGACTCCACCCGCGGCCGGGCCCGGGTCCTGCAGGACGTCGTGCGCGGCGACCTGGACTGGCGGGCGCCCGCCGTCCTCGACGTGCTGGACCTGTGCCTGTCCTGCAAGGGCTGCGCCGTCGACTGCCCGACCGGCGTCGACATGGCCACCTACAAGTCCGAGGCCCTGCACCAGCGGTACCGGCGCCGGCCACGGCCACGCTCCCACTACAGCCTGGGCTGGCTGCCCCGGTGGGCCCGCCTGGCCGGACGAGCACCGCGGCTGGCGAACCTGGCGGCGCGGACCCCCGTTCTCGGCAAGGCCGGCCTCACCCTGGCCGGCGTCGACCGCCGCCGCAGCGTCCCCCCCTTCGCCCCCGTCCCCTTCCGCCGCTGGTGGGCCGACCAGCCCACCGCCAACACCGCACCGACTCGCGACACGACACCGGTTCGCGACACGGCACCGGTTTCCGTGGCGACGCCGGTGCTGCTGTTCGTGGACTCCTTCTCCGAGTCCTTCTCACCGGACGCCGCCGCCGCGACCGTGCGCGTGCTGCGCGCGGCCGGCTACGAGCCCCGGCTACCCTCGTCCGGCACCTGCTGCGGGCTGACCTGGATCACCACCGGCCAGTTGGACGCGGCCCGCCGCATCCTGGGCCGCACCGTGGCCGAACTCGCGGCGGCGGTGCGCGACGGCGTCCAGATCGTCGGCATCGAGCCGTCCTGCACCGCGGTGCTGCGCGCCGACGCCGTCGAGCTGCTCGAGGGCACCCCCCAGGCCGAGGACGCCCGTCTGGTCGCGGCCGCCACCCGCACCCTCGCCGAACTGCTGACCGCCACCGCGGACTGGAGCCCACCCGACCTGACCGGCACCACCATCGTGGCCCAACCGCACTGCCACCACCACGCGGTCCTCGGCTGGGCGGCGGACAGGGCGCTGCTCACCCGCACCGGCGCCACCGTCACCACCCTCGCCGGCTGCTGCGGTCTCGCCGGCAACTTCGGCGTCGAGATCGGCCACTACGAGGTCTCGGTCGCCGTCGCCGGCCAGAACCTGCTCCCGGCGCTGGACGCCGCCCCCGACGCCGTCGTCCTCGCCGACGGCTTCTCGTGTCGCACCCAGATCGCCGACCTGCGCGACCGCCCCGCTCTCCACCTGGCCGAACTGCTGTCCCCGCGCCCCTGACCCCCAACGCCTGGGCGCACATCCCCCAGGCGTTGGCGCGGTCAGGTCGACCAGGAGTTTGACGGCCTGGGCCTGATCGAGGGTTTCGAAGGCGGCGCTGACGGTGTCGAAGGTGACCGGGTGGACCCAGCCGTCGGTCGGGAAGGCACCGGCGCGCAGCAGGTCGATCACGCTGGGAAAATCGTCCTGGTAGGCGCAGGAGGCGACGAGGTCGATCTCACCGAAGAACACGTCGAGCGGCCTGAAGGCGACCGGACGGGCGTAGACGGCGACGGTCACGACCCGTCCACCTGGGCGGACGATGCGCAGCCCAGACTGGAAAGCCGGCTCCACACCGGCGGCGTCGAAGACGATCTCCACCCCGTCGCCCTCGGTCAGCCCAGCGACGACGGACGGCAGATCCTCCGCCGCCGGATCGACCACCCGCAACGTCGTCCTCGCGCCAGCACCGGTCCCGAGCGCAGCGGCGGTCCCAGGGGCGGTGCCGGTCCCAGGAGCGGCGGCGGGGGCGAGGGCTGCGTCTGGTTCGTGTACGCCGACGGCGGCGAGAGCGGTGGTCAGGGCGGTCCGGCGGACGAGGGAGGGTTCGGAGACGACGATCAGGGCGACGCCGCGGGCGACGAGGTTGAGGGCCACCGCGATCCCGATCGGACCGGCGCCGAGCACGGCCGCGGTCCCGCCGGCGCCGAGGCCGCCGCGGCCGCCGCGGCCGACCGCGTGGTGGGCGACGGCGAGCGGCTCGACCAGCGCGCCGGCCAGCGCATCGACGCCGTCCGGCAGCGGATGGGCCATGTCGGCGCGGACCACGGTCAGTTCACCGAGGCCGCCGTCGTGCTCCGAGAGGCCGTGCCAGACGATGGTGCGACACAGGTTGTAGGCGCCGCGCCGGCAGGGCGCGCACTGCCCGCAGGTCCACATCGGCTCGACCGCGACCAGGGTGCCGGGCCGCAGTCGGTCGTCGGTCACCTGGTCGCCGACCGCCACGACCTCGGCGGAGAACTCGTGGCCGAGGATCATCGGGCCAAGGTCACCGAACGGACCGGCGTGCCAGACATGCAGGTCGGAGCCGCACAGTCCGGTGAAACGCGGCCGCAGCAGCAGGCCGTCAGGCAGCAGGGACGGCTCGGGCACCTCCTCGAGCCGGATGTCCCGAGCACCGTGCAGACGAGCGGCGCGCATGACAGCCTCCTGACGACAGGACCCGGCGGCCCCGCGGGACGGGATGCCCCACGACGACGCATGACGGCGGCGCCGTCCGATCGGCACCCGCGGCGCAGCGCAGCGTACGCCGCCACCGACGCGGGCGCCCCGGAAAAGGCGGTTCGCTCCGATCCGGTGGCCGGCGTCCGGATCGATGGTCGACCGCGGCGAAGATGGTGAGGATACGGCCATGACCAGGCCACGCGACCCTCTCCCGACCTTCGATGTCGACGCCCTCCAGACGCGGTTATGCCAGCTCACCGGCATCGATCACCAGATACTGCGCTGGCGGCGGGCGGGCACCGGCCACGCGAACACGACCTGGCTGCTGGACGCTCGACCCGCCGATCTGGTCATCAAGGTTCAGGCGACGCCGAGCATCGTGTTCCAGGCCGCGCCCGAGATCGAGACCCGCGTCCTGGCGGGCCTGGCCGCCAGGACGGTGCCCGTGCCCCGACTGCTGGCCGCGGACCCCACCGGCACCGTGATCGGCGACCCGTGGTTCGCGATGGAGCTCGTCCGCGGCACCGGTCTGCCCGACGAGCCCTCGACCGGCTACGCCCAGCGTGGCTGGTTCGCCCAGGCGACCCCCCAACTGCGGGCGACCGTCTGGAACGCCTTCGTCGACATCCTCGCCGATCTGCACCGCCTGCCCGCCGCCACGTTCGGTCCGGCGCCGCGCGGTGGGAGCCACGGCGCGATGCTCGAGTTCTGGGCCGCGAGCCTGCACGACACGATGTCCCCCGGCGTCGCGAAGGTGCAGGAACGCGCCCTGGGATGGCTGCGGGACAACGCCCCGGCCGACGCCGACGAGACCCGTGGGCCCTGTATGGGTGACGCCCGGCTGGCCAACCTGATCGTCGACGGCGAGACGCCCGTCGCCCTGGTCGACTGGGAACTCGCCCACGTCGGCAACCCGCGCGGCGACCTCGCGTACAAGCTCTACCTCGATGACCGCTACGCCCGGATCGCCGGCGCACGACCCAGCGGGCTCCCCAGCGCGGCGCGGACGTGGCGACGGTGGGCGCGGCGCACCGGCTTCACCCTCGGTGACACCCGGTACTGGGAGATCTACGCGGCGACGTTCATGGCCGTGACCACGACCCGGGCGTTCCGCGTCATCCGCGGCACCGCCGAGGCGGACATCGAGCGCCTGCACCCCTCCCTACCCGATCTCGAACGCCTGCTGGACGCCCCCCGCGGCGGCTGAGGGCGGTCCTGGTCCGACCGGTAACCCTTGCTGGACGGACGGCGCGGGGAAATTCTGACGTCCAGCACACGGAAACGTGGTTCACGCAGAGAGGCAGGCCCATGACCAACGAGACGCCGACCAGCGAGACGCCAGCCAGCGAGACGCCAGCCGTCCAGCCGACGACGCTGGACGGCCTTGGGTGCTACCTGCTGGGCGGCCAGCCCGCGTCCGCCCGCGAGATCATCACCGAGGCGGCCGAGGCCGAGGCGCTCGGCCTCGAGGTCGCCTTCATCTCCGAGCGTTACAACAGGAAGGAGGCGGTGACCCTCTCCGGCGCGGCCGGCGCGGTCACCGAACGGATCACCATCGCCACCGGCGCCACGAACCACAACACCCGCCACCCGATGGTGACCGCCGGTTTCGCCCGCACCATGCAGAGCCTCACCGGCGGACGTTTCGTCCTCGGTCTCGGCCGGGGTATCCCCAAGGTCCAGGACGCCCATGGCATCCCCCGTATCACCACCGCCGAGCTCGAGGACTTCGTCGGGATCATCCGCCGTCTCTTTCGCGGCGAGACCGTGCGCGACCACAACGGGCCGGCCGGTTCCTGGCCCGTCCTGAGCATTGATCCGACCCTGGACGAGTACCTGCCGATGGGTATCGTCGCGTTCGGTTAGAACACCCTCGAGCTCGCCGGCCGCTGTTTCGATCAGGTCGTGCTGCACACCTACTTCACCGACGAGACGACGGTGCGCTGCGTCGAGACGGTCAAGCGGGCCGCGGAGAAGGCCGGACGCGACCCCGACGCGGTCAAGGTGTGGGCGTGCTTCGCCACGATCGGCGATCACATCCCCGAGCAGCGGCGCATCATGAAGTCCGTCGGCCGCCTCGGTACCTATCTCCAGGGCTACGGCCGGCTGTTGGTGCGGACCAACGGCTGGGACGAGGCCGTCCTCGACCGGTTCCTGGCCGACCCGGTCGCCAAGGCCCGCGGTCTGGACATCGTCGGCACCCCCGATCAGCTCGAGCACGCCGCCGAGCTGATCCCCCCGCAGTGGCTCGCCGCCGCCGCGACCGGCAGTCCCGCCCAGTGCGTCGCCGCCATCCGCCACCAGTTCGACCTGGGCTGCGACGGCGTGATCATGCACGGTTCCACGCCCGCCGAGCTCACTCCCATCGTCGAGGAGTACCGCCGCACCATCGACCGGTGATCGCTGGCTCCGCGGCGAGCCACGGTCGATCAGCCCTGGTCGGCCCGGGCTCGGGTGTCGCGCCGACGAGCAGGCGCTGACACCGGGTCGCCTTCGGTGGCCAAGGCCCGGCCGCGGTCCTCGCCGCCCGTCGGACACGTGCAGCGATCCGCAGGGGCGGCGAGGGCGGAGGCGATCCAGGTCGCGCAGGCTCGTCGAGCATGACCCTGCGCGACCAGGTGCGGATCGGCCATCAGGTTCGCCGCAAGGCCACGGATGAGCCCCTGCAGCAGTACGGCACGGGTCCGCGCGTCGATGTCGGTCCGGATCGAGGCGTCCCGCTGCCCGCTCTCGATCAGTTCGGTCCAGCCGTCACGGCTGCGCCGTTCGGCGTCGACCATCCCCGCCACCGAGGCCTCCACCGGGAACGTGGCTCCCCACATGACGATCAGAGCCCGGTCATCGCTGTCGGGATTCTCGAACCGCTTCAGGTAGGTGGTGACCGACAGAAGCAGCAGGTCGAGGCCGCGGGAGTTGCCGGCATGAAGCCCGTCCCGGGCCGCGTTGGCGTGGTTCTGCTCGTCGATGCGGTCCTGGGCCCGTTGCGCCAGCCGGGCTACCAGGGCGTCCTTGGAGCCGAAGTGATGGGTCGGCAGGCCCCGGCTTGCTCCGGCGCGGCTCCCGATGCGCGCCAGGGAGGCGCCATCGACCCCCCGTTCGGCCACCAGGTCGGCAGCCGCGTCGAGCAGGGCCTCCTCGGACTCGGCGCGCCGTTCGAGCTGGGTCCGGCGACGGGGAGCGGCGGCGGAATTCATGGCAGCAGAGTACTTTCCCGACCACGCGAAACATACTTGCCAAGCGACCAGCAAGAAATTATGGTGGCACTTAGGTGTGACATAAGTGTCACACTGGTGGGCATGCGGTGGGAGGAAGCGGAGCCGATGGCTTTATACGACATCGTGATCAAGGGGGGCACCGTCATCGACGGGCTCCGGACGCCTCGCTACAAGGCCGACGTGGCGATCAGGGACGGTAAGATCGTCCAGATCGGCCCGGTCGATGCCGCCGACGGCGACGAGGTGGTGGATGCCACCGGCAAGATCGTCGCCCCTGGGTTCGTCGACATCCACACCCACTACGACAGCCAGCTCTTCTGGGATCCGTGGTGCACGATGTCGGGCTGGCACGGCGTCACCACGGTGCTGGTCGGCAACTGCGGGTTCGGCTTCGCGCCGTGCCGGCCGCAGGACCAGGACCGCGCGATGCTGAGCCTGTCCCGCAACGAGGCCGTGCCGGTCAAGACGATGCGGGCCGGGATGCCCTGGGACTGGGAGACCTACCCGGAGTTCCTCGACAGCGTCGAGCGCACACCCAAGGGCGTCAACGTCATGTCACTCGTGCCGCTGGCCCCCCTTTACGCCTACGTGGTCGGGGTCGACAAGGCCAAGAAGGACCGGGCGTCCGACGAGGAGCTCGAGCGGATGTGCGAGCTCGTCATCGAGGGGATGGAGGCCGGCGCCGCCGGCTGGAGCTCGCAGATCTCCGGTGACCTGTTCAACGTCCAGCTCGATCATGACGGCACGCCGATGGTCACCGACCTGATGACCGAGCGGGAGATCACCGCGTTCGCCCGTGCGCTGCGCCGGGTCGGCCGCGGTACCACCCAGATCACCGGCCAGCTCGAGACGGCGGCGCTGATCGCCCGGGAGAGCGGTCGCCCGATCATCTGGAACGCGCTCGCCCCCACCGGATCGGTCAACCAGCACGGCGAGTCGCAGTTCCCCCACCTGGAGACCATCGACCGGCTGGAGGAGCTGAACGGATCCGAGGGCCTGCGGGTCTTCGCGTCGGCGCAGATCGTGCGCTTCCAGTCCGAGATCGTCCTGGAGAACTACAACCTCATAGACATCTTCCCGGCCTGGAAGGAGGCCGGCCTCGGCACCCTCGAGGAGAAGATCGCCAAGTTCGCCGACCCCGCGCGTCGCCCGGCGCTGCGGGCGGCGATCGACGAGATGGAGGGCGGTTTCGGTGCCGCCCGCTATCCGCTCGCCGAGATCACGGTGAACTGGATCACCAGCGACGCGAAGGACGCCCTGGCGCTCAAGGAGAAGTACGAGGGCTACACCATCGGCGAGATCGCGGCCCGCGAGGGCAAACACCTGGCCGACACCCTGCTCGACATCGCCGTCGCCGGCGACCTCAACGTCGGCTTCGGCACCACGATGATCGACATGGACACCCAGGCGGTCAGAGAGGTGGCGTCCTGCTCGGTGGCCCTGCCCGGGATCAGCGACGGCGGCGCGCACACCAAGTTCGTCACCACCGCCCGCTTCGCCACCGAGCTGATCGGCCACTGGGTCCGCGAACACAGGATCATGTCTCTCGAGGAGGCGCACTGGCGCCTGTCGGCCTACCCGGCCATGGCCATCGGGCTGCGCGACCGGGGTTCCATCGGCGAGGGCCGGCCCGCGGACATCATCGTCTACGACCCCGAGACCGTCGACGCCCTCCCCCAGGAGCGGCTGTTCGACTATCCGGCGGACGAGTGGCGCCTCGTCCAGAAGGCCGTCGGCTACGACCGCATCATCGTGAACGGCAAGACCACCTTCATCAACGGTGTCTGCACGGACGAGACCCCCGGCAAGCTCCTGCGGCACGGCA
>NZ_CADCWS010000084.1 GCF_902806475.1 Candidatus Frankia nodulisporulans | reverse complement strand
CTGGATAGTGCGGATCTTCGTCTGGGCGGTGTATTCCACGGCGCCGACCCGCCACACTCGGGCGAGGGATGAGCGATGTGTGCCGCGTAAGAGAGGCTGTCCGGAAACCGGGCTGTCGGCGCTGCATCGAGGATGGGGATCCGTCTTGGCCGGGGTGCTCGGAGGGTACGAAGCGGCCAGTCGGCCGGTGGTCCGGGCGGCGGCGGAACCTGGCGCGGGAATCGGGTCCTGTGGCTCTGGAGAAAACGAGTGAAGTGTCGGGTGTCATCATCCGATTGCCGTTCGCGCGGATCGGCCGGGACCGTTCTCATCCGTTCGCCGGGAGGGCGATTTCGGTTCGTCCGGGGCGGCGGCGCCGGTGTCGGCCGGCCGGTCGTCGGCGGTCAGCTAGGCCGCCGGATTTGGTGCGGCACTCGGTAATCTGGTCCGTCCGGCCACGTCGGGAGTACCACGACGGCGAGATCGTGACGCCGGCGCGGGCCTGCTCGGAAATGTCTTGACCTGAAGTCCGGGTCAGGTCGTAAGGTCACTACGCGCCTGCGGCGGAGGCCCCCCGGTCACGAGATCTGTCCGTCATCCATGGAACTGTGCCCGCAGTGGCATGCCCTCGCGGAGGGCGTCCGGTGTGACAGTGGAAGGTTGCTTATAGTGGCCGAGAGTAGCTGAGAGGATCGTATGCTCGTTCGACTCCTGCGGGTGTACCTCGGCCGATACCGCCGGCCCGTCGCCACGCTGGTGGCGCTGCAGCTGGTGGCGACGCTGGGCATGCTCTATCTGCCGACGTTGAACGCCGACATCATCGATCATGGTGTCGTCGTCGGCGACACCGGCTACATCCTGCGCACCGGCGCGGTCATGCTCGGCGTCAGCGTGGTGCAGCTGGTCTGCGCGGGGGCCGCGGTGATGTTCGGCGCGCGCACCGCCATGGCGGTCGGGCGCGACCTGCGAGCCGCCGTGTTCGATCAGGTGCAGGCGTTCTCGGCCCGCGAGGTCAACCGGTTCGGTGCCCCGTCGCTGATCACGCGTGCGACCAATGACGTGCAGCAGGTGCAGATGGTCGTCCTGCTCGGGGCGACGCTGACGGTCTCCGCGCCGATCATGTGCGTCGGCGGCATCATCCTCGCGGTGAACCAGGACGCGGCGCTGTCGCTGCTGCTGGTCGCGATCGTCCCGGCGCTGCTGATCGCGATCGGGATGATCGTCCGCCGGATGCGGCCGCTGGGTCGGGGCATGCAGGAGCGACTCGACACCGTCAACCGGATCCTTCGGGAGCAGATCACCGGCCTGCGGGTGATTCGCGCGTTCGTGCGTGACGCACACGAACGCAGGCGGTTCGGCGCGGCCAACGACGATCTCACCGACGTGTCGCTGCGGTTCGGCAATCTGCTGGCGATGATGTTCCCTCTGGTGTTCACTATTGTGAACTTCTCCAGTGTCGCGGTGATCTGGTTCGGTGCGCATCGCATCGATACCGGTGACATGCAGATCGGTGCGCTCACCGCCTTCCTCAGCTATCTGATGCAGATCCTGCTGTCGGTGATGATGGCGACGTTCATGTTCATGATGATCCCGCGGGCCGAGGTGTGCGCGGAACGCATCAGCGAGGTGCTGGGCACCGAGTCGTCGCTGCGCCCGGCCGCCGAGCCGGTGCGTGCCCTGCGCGCGGTCGGCCAGCTGGAGCTGCGCGACGTCGGTTTCCGCTACCCGGGCGCGGAGATCGCGGTCCTGCACCGGGTCAGCCTCACCGCCGGTCCCGGGCGCACCACGGCGATCATCGGCAGCACCGGAAGCGGGAAGACCACCCTGGTCGGGCTGATCCCACGGATCGCCGAGGCCACCGAGGGCGCCGTGCTCGTCGACGGGGTGGACGTCCGCGACCTCGACCCGGCACTGCTCAGCCGCACTGTGGGCATCGTTCCGCAGCGGCCGTATCTGTTCTCCGGGACGATCGCGTCGAACCTGCGCTACGGCAACCCGGACGCCACCGACGAGGAGCTCTGGCAGGCGCTGGAGACCGCGCAGGCCCGGGAGTTCGTCGAGGCGATGCCCGACGGGCTCGCGAGCGCCATCGCGCAGGGCGGCACCAACGTCTCCGGCGGGCAGCGTCAGCGCCTCGCGATCGCCCGGGTCCTCGTGCGCCGACCGGAGATCTACCTGTTCGACGACTCGTTCTCGGCGCTCGACTACGCCACCGACGCGCGGCTGCGCGCCGCCCTGGCGGAGCAGACGGCGCAGGCCACCGTCGTCATCGTGGCCCAGCGTGTGGCGACCATTCGCGACGCCGACCAGATCATCGTGCTCGAGGCCGGCGAAATTGTCGGTACCGGCACCCATCATGAGCTCATGGCGGGTAATCCGACCTACCGCGAGATCGTCCTGTCGCAACTCACCGAGCAGGAGGCCGCGTGAGTGGGAACGGCGGTACCAGCGAGAACGGCGGTACCAGCGGGAACAGGGGTTCCAGCGGGAACAGGGGTGCCGGAGAGAGCGGCGGGGCCGGCGGGAGCGCGGACGAGGGGCGCGGTGTGAGCATCGCGGCACCGCGCCGGGGGCCGGTGCCGATGGCCGGGCCGGCGCGGTTCCTCGCCGGTCAGGGCGTGGGGGAGAAGTCGGCGGACTTCGCCGGGTCGACCCGGCGGCTGCTGGGCCGGCTGCGACCGCAGCGGGCGATCCTGACCGTCGCCGGGCTGCTCGCGGTGGTCAACGTCGGGTTGAACGTCGCCGGCCCGCGGCTGCTCGGGCATGCCACCGACCTGGTGCTCGCCGGTGTGTTCAGCCGCAACGTGCCCGCCGGCACGTCCCAGCAGGACGCGGTCGCGGCGCTGCGCGCCTCGGGCCATGGCACCCAGGCCGATCTGCTGTCCTCGCTGCACATCACCCCCGGCACGGGGATGGATTTCGACGCCATCGGTCGGGTGCTGCTCTGGGTCGCGGTGCTCTACCTCGTCGCCGGGGCGGCGGGGGTGATCCAGGCCCGGATGACGACCCGGGCCATCCAGCGCGCCGTGTCCGAGCTGCGCTCCGATGTGCAGCACAAACTCGCCCGGTTGCCCGCGCGCTACTTCGACGGTCAGCCCCGCGGCGAGGTGCTCAGCCGGGTCACCAACGACATCGACAACCTCGGCCAGACCCTGCAGCAGAGCATCGCCCAGCTTGTCGTGTCGATCCTGAGCATCACCGGTGTGCTGTCGATGATGTTCTGGATCTCCTGGGAGCTGGCCCTGGTCGCGGTGGTGACCGTGCCGGTGTCGGTGATCGTGGCGACCCGGGTCGGCAAGCTGGCCCAACCGCAGTTCGTCGCCCAGTGGCGGCTCACCGGTCGGCTCAACGCGCACATCGAGGAGATGTACACCGGGCACAACCTGGTTCGGGCGTTCGGCCGGCAGGAGGAGTCCGCGCAGATCTTCCGGGAGTACAACGAGCAGCTGTACGCGGCGAGCTGGCGGGCCCAGTCGATCTCCGGGCTGATGCAGCCGGCGATGATGTTCATCGGCAACGTCAACTACGTGCTGGTCGCGGTGATCGGCGCGCTGCGGGTGGCGTCCGGCTCGTTGTCGATCGGTGACGTGCAGGCGTTCATCCAGTACTCGCGTCAGTTCAGCCAGCCGATGACCCAGCTCGCCAGCATGGCGAACCTGCTGCAGTCCGGGATCGCGTCGGCGGAGCGGGTGTTCGAACTGCTCGACGTCGACGAACAGACCCCGGATCCGGTGCGACCCGCCGTGGTGGTGGCACCGCGCGGCCGGGTGGCGTTCGAGCATGTGGGCTTCCGCTACAAGCCGGACAAGCCGCTGATCGACGATCTGTCCCTGGTCGCCGAGCCCGGGCACACCATCGCGATCGTCGGGCCGACCGGCGCCGGTAAGACGACGCTGATCAACCTGTTGCTGCGCTTCTACGACGTGACCTCCGGGCGGATCACCCTCGACGGGATCGACATCGCCACGATGAGCCGCGACGGGCTGCGGGCCCAGATCGGCATGGTGCTGCAGGACACCTGGCTGTTCGGCGGCACCATCGCCGAGAACATCGCCTACGGCTCGGCCGGTGCCACCCAGGAACAGGTCGTCGCCGCGGCGAAGGCCGCCCACGTCGACCGGTTCGTGCGCACCCTGCCCGCCGGCTACGACACCGTGCTCGACGATGAGGGCACCGGGGTCAGCGCCGGCGAGAAGCAGCTGATCACGATCGCCCGGGCGTTCCTGGTCGAGCCGCTCATCCTCGTCCTCGACGAGGCGACAAGCTCGGTGGACACCCGCACCGAAGTGCTCATCCAACAGGCCATGTCGACCCTGCGGGCCGGGCGCACGGCGTTCGTCATCGCCCACCGGCTGTCCACGATCCGGGACGCCGACACCATCCTCGTCATGGAGGACGGAGCGATCGTCGAGCAGGGCGACCACGAGTCCCTGCTCGATGTCGGGGGAGCGTACGCGCGGCTCTACAGATCCCAGTTCGCCGAGGCCGTCGCGGAGATCTGACGGCCGGCCCCGACCCGGATCTGATCGATGCGGGTCGGGGCCGGAGTCGGATCGGGGGCGGATCGGGGGCGGAGTCGCGTGGGGCGGGTCGGTCAGTTGATCAGGGTGATCAGCTGGCGGCCGTCCACCCAGTCGCCGGTGACATCGCTGAAGGCGTTGTCCTGCCAGTGCAGCAGGCGGACCGAGGTGTCACAGACCGCTGGGAAGATCTCGATCTGCTTGCCGTCGCAGGTGTACGGGTGGGCCATCACGTTCGGTTCGTTCACGGTCGCTTTCAGCGCCGTGGTCAGCGTCGCCGCGCTCGGGGCAGGGAGCTTCGCGAGCAACGCCCGCAGGTTCAGCACGGTCGAGAACGCACCCTGGGAGGCCGACGTGCGGTCGGCGTCGGGCACCGCCGAACGGAACGCGGCCATGTCCGCGTCGCCGCCACTGGCCGGCACCGGCAGGTAGCTGGAGGCGAAGTACAGGTTGTCGGTCTTGCCACCGGCGGCCCGCGGCACCGCTGGGGACGCGCAGGTACCGACGAAGTACATGTCGCTACGGACGTTCAGCGCCGCGGCGGCCTGGGCGATCCGGGCACACGCCGCCGCCTGGAACACCACGATGATCGCGTCGGGATTACCGGCCGCGGCCTGGGTCACCGCAGGCGCAAAATCAGCGGCATCCGCCTTCTCGGCGATAAGTTTGACGTCGGTGACGCCCTTCTTGTGCAGGATGTTCTGTGATCCCTGGATGGCCGCGCTGAGTAGACCGGGCAGGTCCACGTACAGGGCGTGAGCACTGCGGATGTGCTTGGTCGCGGTCAGGTACTCGGTGATGCCGAGCAGTTCCGACACCGTGCCGCCGGACAGCGCGAACGCGTTCTTCGAGTTGAGCTCACCGGACAGCTGTGGCGATCCGGTGACGTAGGGGATGTGGGCGGATTCGTAGATGGGCATCGCGGCCTGGGTGCCGAAGTCGATTCCCCCGACGACCGCGAGCGGTTTTTCCGCGACGAGCTGGTTGGCGCAGTTCTGGCTCGACTCCGGCGAGCCGTCGGTGGCGCAGGTGACCAGCCGCAGCGGATGCCCGCCGACCCCGTCGAGGGCGGAGTTCGCCCGGTCCACGGCGGCCTGCGCGGCACGGCGTGTCTCCGGATACGACCCGAGCGCGGAGTTCTCGACGGTGACGAAACCGAGAGTGATCGGTGTCCCGGTCAGCGTCCCGGAGGACGCGCCGGTGGATGCGCCGCCGGACGAGCCACCGCGCTGGCTCGTGCATCCGACACCGGCCAGGGCAACGGAGAAGGCGACGGAGAAGGCGAACAGGGCGTGGGAAGCTTGTCTCACGGGCGGTCAAGTTACACTCCCACCCACCTGGAATCAGGACGGGGAAGCGCCGACCCGGCGGGACGGACATGATGCGATGAGCACGCACGCACTGCCCTGCCCACCGCGTCGCCCGCGTGTCCGCCGGCTGACCGGGATGTCGTTCGCCAGCTCGGGAGCCCCGTGGACACGTATGTAGCCGCCATGCTGTTGGGCCTGGGACCTGGTGCGGTGTACGCGGCCCTCGGCCTCGGCTTGGTGCTCACCTATCGCGCGTCCGGCGTCATCAACATCGCGCATGGCGCTTTCGCCATGTATGCCACATATCAGTACGCCGAACTTCGTGAGGTCGGCGACCTGGTTCTGCCGGTCGTCGGATTGCCGCCACGAATTCATCTGACGGATACCCCGTCGTTCGCGCTCGCGTTGACGGTTTCGCTGGTGATGGCGGCCCTGCTGGCCCTGGCCGCCTACCTGCTGGTGTTCCGCCCGCTGCGCCGCGCCCAGCCGATGATGACGGTGGTCGCCGCCGTCGGGCTCACGATCGCGTTGCAGCAGATCGCGGTGATCCAGTTCGGGACCAGCAACCGCTTCCTCACCCCGGTGCTGCCCCAGCACGCGCTGCATGTGGCCGGCGCGACCGTGTCCAGCGACCGGCTGCTGCTCGCCGCGATCGTCGTCGTGGCCGCGGCCGGCCTGTGGGCGGTGTCGCGCTGGACGATGTTCGGCCTGGCCACCCGGGCCGTCGCGGACGACGAGGAGACCACGGCGCTGCTGGGTCGGCGTCCGGCGTGGATCGCCGCGGTGAACTGGATGCTCGCCGCCGTGCTCGCGGCGCTGGCCGGCATCCTCGTCGCCCCGATCAGCTCGCTGAACCCGACCGGCTACTCGCTGCTGGTCGTCCCGGCGCTCGCCGCGGCGCTGATCGGCGGTCTGTCGTCGTTCGGGCTGACCGTCGCCGGGGCGCTCGCGATCGGCGTGGCGCAGGCGGTGCTGCTGCCGTTGCAGCAGGACGCGTCCTGGCTCAACCAGCAGGGCATGCGCGAGCTGATCCCGATGATCGGCGTGCTGGTCGTCGCCGCCCGGCGTGGTGCGCTCATCCCGGGCCGTTCCGCGAGCACGGTGGTGTCCGCGCCGCTGCCGGTCGTCACCCCGGCCCGTCGTCCGCTGGCCGGGTTGCTCGTCGGTGTCGCCGTCGGGGTCGTCGCCCTGTTCCTGCTGGACGGCAACTACCGCCTCGGCCTGGAACGCAGCCTCGCCGCGGCCGTGGTCTGCCTGTCGTTCGTCGTGCTCACCGGGTATGTCGGTCAGCTCTCGCTGGCCCAGATGACGCTGGCCGGGGTCGCCGGCTTCCTGCTCGCCCGGTTGCAGGGTGAGCTCGGGGTGCCGTTCCCGATCGCCCCGATCCTCGCCACGATCGCCGCCGCCGCCGCCGGCCTGTTCCTCGGTGTCGTCTCCCGGCGGCTGCGCGGGGTGGATCTGGCCCTCATCACGCTGGTCGCGGGCGTGGCGATCCAACAGGCGGTGTTCGGTAACCCACTGGTCACCGGTGGTCTCAAGGGTTCGTCGGTGCCCAGCCCGAAGCTGTTCGGCCTCGACCTCGGCATCGCCGGTGACGGCTTCCCCCGCACCCGGTACGGCCTGCTGACCCTGGCGGTCCTCGCCGCCTGCGGCTACGGGGTGGCCCGGCTGCGCACCGCCCCGCTGGGCCGGCAGATGCTCGCCGTGCGCGCCAACGAGCGGGCCGCCGCCGCCGCCGGCATCGACGTGCGCCGCACCAGGATTCTCGCGTTCACCCTGTCGGCCGCGATCGCCGGTCTCGGCGGCTGCCTGATCGGCTACAGCCAGGGCCGCCTGTCACTGGACTCGTTCGGCGTGACCGCGTCGCTGCTGTTCCTCGCGATCGCCGCCGTCGGCGGGGTGACCAGCGTCGGCGGGGCGGTCGTCGCCGGCATGCTCGCCCCGAACGGCCTGGTCTTCACCGCGCTCGACCGGGCCTTCGGGCTCGGCGAGTACCAGCTGGTGCTGTGCGGACTCGCCGTGGTCGTACTCGCCGTGCTGCGCCCCGCGGGCCTCGTCCACCGCCCCGCCCGGACGGCCCGGACCGCCCACGGCGACACGCCACCGGACGGCGATCATGATGGTTCCGGTCGGGTCGGGGGTGGGGATGACCGGGGGGCGGCGATCCCCAGCTGGCTGCCCGCCCTCGGCTGGCTGCCCGCGGGCCGTCGTCCCGCCGGCACGGGTCGACCCGCCGGTCGCCCGGCCGGTCGACTCGCCGGTCGCCCCGCCGGTTCCAGCCGCCCCGTCGGCGCGCACCGCGCCAGCCGTTCCGGAGACGCCGGATGACCGCCCAGCCCTACGCGGACCTGTCGATGACGCGCCTGGCCGTGGCGGCCCTGTCCGCCGGGCAGGGCCGCGCCCGCATCGTCGAGGACGTCTCGTTCACCCTGACCGCGGGCGGCGTCACCGGTCTGATCGGCCCGAACGGCGCCGGCAAGACGACCCTCATCGACGCCCTCACCGGCTTCGCGGCGATCTTCTCCGGTGAGATCACGCTGGACGGCGTCCCCCTGGTCGGCCTGCCGCCGCACGCCCGGGCCCGCCACGGCCTCGCCCGTACCTTCCAGGCCCTGGAGCTGTTCGACAGCCTCGACGTCGAGGAGAACCTCGCCGTCGTCGCCGCCCCGTCGGGTTCGCCCTCGGCTGGGCCGCGGGCCGGGGAGTTCGGGTTGGCGCCGATCGCGGGTCTGCTGCCGGCGACGCTGACCCACGACGAGCGGGCCGCCGTCGCCGTGGGACGGGCGCTGGCCGGCGGCCCCGGCGTCCTGCTGCTCGACGAGCCCGCCGCCGGTCTCGACCCCGCCGACCGGGCGGACCTCGCCGTCCGGATTCGCCAGATCGCCGGCCGCGGCGTGGCCGTCCTGCTCGTCGACCATGACCTGCAGCTCGTCTTCGACGTCTGCGACCACGTGCTCGTCCTGGACGGCGGCCGGATCGTCACCAGCGGTCGCCCCGACGTGGTCCGCGCCGACCCCGCGGTGCGCGCCGCCTACCTCGGCGAGACCACCGAGGCGCCTGCCACCCCGGCGCCTGCCACCCCGGCGTCCGGTCCGAGACCAGCGGACGTGCCGCCGGCACCGGGGACGTCCACACCGCTGGGCGCGTCGACGTCCGCCGACGGGACGGGGGAGGAGCTGTTGACGCTGGCGGCGGTGACCAGCGGATATCACGAGGGTCCGGTGCTGCGTGACGTGTCGCTGACGGTGCGGGCCGGGGAGATCGTCGCGCTGCTCGGGGCGAACGGCGCGGGCAAGACGACGCTGATCCGCACCGCCGCCGGCCAGCTGCCGGTCAGCGCCGGGCAGCTCACCCTGCTGGGGGAGCGGGTGCGTCGGCCGGTGCCGAGCGCGCTGGCCCGCCGGGGCCTGGCGGTCGTCCCGCAGGGCCGGGGGGCGCTGGGCCGGCTGACCGTCCGGGAGAACCTGCGGATGGCGGCCGGACGGTCCCACCGCGGCGAGATCGACCGGGTCCTCGGCTGGTTCCCGCCGCTGACCGGCCTGCTCGACCGGCCGGCCGGCGAACTGTCCGGCGGGGAACGTCAGCGGCTGGCGCTCGCCGTCGCCCTGGTGCGTCGGCCGCGGCTGCTGCTGGTCGACGAGCTGTCCTTTGGCCTTGCTCCCGGCGTGGCGCCGCGGCTGCTCGAACTGCTGCGCACCATCGCGGCGGAGACGTCCACCGGGGTGCTGCTCGTCGAACAGTTCGCCGCGCTCGCGCTGCGGGTCGCCGACCGCGGCTACGTCCTCGACCGCGGCCGGGTCGCCCTGACCGCGTCCGCCGCCGAACTCATCGCCCGCCCCGACCTCATCGAGGCCAGCTACCTGGGCCAGGTCGCACCACCCGCCGCGGACTGACCGCGTCCGCCGACCGGAAACCGGGTTTTCGCGGACGCGCGGAACTCCGATGGCTTATTCTGGCCGTAATCGCACATCGCACATCGCACATCGCGGGAGCTCCACCGAGGGGCTGAGAGGGCGGCTGGGGCCGTCGACCGCAGAACCTGTCCGGGTATTCTGCCTGATGTCGCTCGATGAAATCCGTCCTTCTCTGCCGTTGTCCGACGTTTCTTCCCGGTCGTCTTCCTCGTGTGGAACGGCCGCCCCGGATTCCGCTGTTCCGGATGCCACCAGTGCCCTGTCATCACCGTCCCGCCCACCGTTGCCGCACGCACCGCGGCAGCCGGCGGAAACCGTTGTGACGACCGGGCCGCTGCCCGGCAGCCGCCGGACCTGGCTGCTCGGCGCCGACACCGACGGGGAGCTGCGGGTGCCGATGCGGGAGGTGGTACTCAGCACCGGGGACAGCGTCGTGCTCTACGACACCTCCGGCCCATACACGGATCCCACGGTGAACATCGACGTCCGCCGTGGTCTGGCGCCGCTGCGGGCACCGTGGATCGACGCGCGGGGCGACACCGAGACCAGTGTCGTCGGCGGCGGCAGCGCTGAGGGTGAGAACGGCGCGAGTGTCCGCAGCGATGGCGACAACGGTGCGCTGCTCGAAACCGTCAACGGGCAGGTCGGGGCCATCGGTGCGCATCAGGTGCGGCGCGGGGCGCGGGCGTCGGACCGGGGGGCGCTCACCCAGCTGGGCTACGCGCGGCGCGGGGAGATCACCCGCGAGATGGAGTTCGTCGGCGTGCGGGAGGGGCTGCCGGCCGAGACGGTGCGGGCGGAGATCGCCGCCGGCCGCGCGGTGCTGCCCGCGAACGTCAACCATCCGGAATCCGAACCGATGGCGATCGGCCGCGCCTTCCTGGTGAAGATCAACGCCAATCTCGGTAATTCGGCGGTGACCTCGTCGATCGCCGAGGAGGTCGAGAAGATGGTGTGGGCGACCCGCTGGGGCGCCGACACCGTCATGGACCTCTCGACCGGCGCCGACATCCACCGCACCCGGGAATGGATTCTGCGTAACTCTCCCGTTCCGGTCGGCACGGTGCCGATCTACGAGGCGCTGGAACAGGTCGGCGGCCGGCCGGAGGAACTGACCTGGGCGGCCTACCGGGACGCCGTGATCCGCCAGTGTGAACAGGGCGTCGACTACATGACGGTGCACGCCGGCGTGCTCGCCCGATATGTTCCGCTGACCGCCCGGCGGCGCACCGGAATCGTCTCCCGTGGCGGTGCGATCCTCGCCGCCTGGTGCCGGGCCCATCAGCAGGAGAACTTTCTCTACACCCATTTCGAGGAACTCTGCGAGATTCTCGCCGCCTACGACGTGACGTTCTCGCTCGGCGATGGTCTACGGCCCGGCTCGGTCTCGGACGCGAACGACGAGGCCCAGCTCGCGGAACTCGCCACCCTCGGGGAGCTGACCCAGGTCGCCTGGCGACACGACGTCCAGGTGATGGTCGAAGGGCCCGGGCACGTCCCGTTGCACCTGGTCGAGGAGAACGTCCGGCTGCAACGCGAGCTCTGCCATGACGCGCCGTTCTACACCCTCGGTCCGCTGACCACCGACATCGCGCCCGGCTACGACCACATCACCTCCGCGATCGGCGCCGCGGTGATCGGCTGGCACGGCACGGCGATGCTCTGCTACGTCACCCCGAAGGAACATCTCGGCCTGCCGGACCGGGACGACGTCAAGGCCGGCGTCATCGCCTACAAGATCGCAGCCCATGCCGCCGACCTCGCGAAGGGGCATCCCGGGGCCCGCGCCTGGGACGATGCCCTGTCCGACGCCCGGTTCGCGTTCCGCTGGGCCGACCAGTTCCATCTCGCCCTCGACCCGGAGACCGCCCGGGCCTTCCATGACGAGACGCTGCCCGCTCCGGCGGCGAAATCCGCACATTTCTGCTCCATGTGCGGCCCGCACTTCTGCTCGATGCGCCTTTCCCAACATGTCCGATCCGACAGCGGCGAACCAGCTCCGACCGGGCCCGGGCTGGTGCAAGCGGCGCCCCGGAGCTGACCGCAGGGCCGGTCAGGACCCCGGAGCCGGTCAGGACCGCGGGCGGGGCCCGGGGAAGGGCGGGGCGGAGTCCGGGCGGCCGCGGCCGGTGATCACCGCGTCGATGCCTCGGTGGAAGGCGTTCCGGGCGGCGGAGTCGTTCAGACCGACAAGGTCGATGCAGGTGATGCCGCGCAACATGCCTCCCGGCCTGCATTCGGCGACCCGCACCGGCACCAGCCGCCGCTTCACACCGGTGGCGTCGGCGCTCCAGGCCGCGGTCCACTGGGCCTGGACCTCCGGCGCCCGCAGGTAGTTCTCCGAGAGCACCACCAGGGTCTTCTCGGCGTGTTGGATCGCCTGGTCCATCTGGATCACCGGATTGTTCCCGGGAACGACGTCCCAGGCCTGCAGATGCACGAGAAGCCCGCGTTGTTCCAGTTCCCAGGCGATCCACACACCCCAGTCGGCGTCCTTGTCTGCGACGGAGATGAGGTAGTCCCACGGGTGGTCCTCGGCGTCCGCCGCCGGCCGTGGGGCGTCCGTGGCCGACGAGTCCACCGGACGCCCCGCGCGTGCCCCGACCTCCGGACGGGGCACGGTCACCCAGGCCGAGTGCATCGCCGGCGAGACCTGAAGGTCGCGCGGCAGCTCGATGGCGACCTCGCGGAACGCCGCCGGATCGAGGCCGCGCACCCCTGTCCTGCCTGCCGCTCCCGCTGCTCCTGCCACCCCCGTCGTCCCCGTTGTCGCGCGAATCGTCGTCTCGTACAGGGAGGAGGACACGATGACGACCAGGTCCGCGGTCGGCTGGGCGCGCAGCAGCTGGCTCAGCCCCGGCGTGTCGACGAGACGATGGGTCAGCGCGGCCGCCGGCCCGTCGAGCACGGCATCGGCACCGGCGCCGGACACGGGGATCGACGTGCCGTCGGCGACATGCAGGGCAAGCCGCAACCGCACCCGCTCGGCCCCGAGCCGTTCGCCGTTGTAGGTCGCCAGCGCACCGGCCAGCTCGGCGGTGAACGCCCCGACCAGAACCGGCGCGGCCGCGTCGTCCGCGACCAGACCGATCAGATCGGTATCGCGCTGTCGGTGGACGATGGCACCCGCCGCGAGACCACATCGGCGTGCCGCGTCCTCGACGATGGTGGCGAGACCGAGCCGCCAGTCCACCGGAACCAACGTGCCCTCGGGTCGGCGCGCCACGGAGTCGACCGCGAGCAGGACACCCCGGGGCGCCAAGGCGGCGGCGCTCGCCTGTTCGATGCCCCTGATGAAGGTCCGGTTGGCCCTGAAATCACGCTGGGCCTCGGTCAGTATCCGCAGCCGCCCGTCGGGCAGCTGCTCGGATTCGACCAGCCGATTGATCGCCCGCCAGTACTCCTGGGCGCTCTGCCCGGACCAGCCCGGCTGCTGGCTACGATCCAGACCGACTCGTTCGAGCAGGGACAGGATCTCGTTCTGACGGTAGAAGGCACGTGCGAGCTCCAGCACCTCCTCGTCGGTCAACCGTTGCGTCATCATTCCCCCGAGGTTCGAGCCCGCCACCGACCCTGACCCTGATCACCCAGACACGCCCCGTGCGGCCGGAGCACGGCGCCACAGTAAGCGGTTCCGCCCAAGACGATCTCTGCAGATCGTACGCGGCGGGTGCACGAGACAAAGCCCCATGGCTCCCCGCCGAGAATCGGCTGAACGACAAGTGGAGTCCACGGCCAACACCGGCCAACACCGGTCACCGCCACCTCCGCCCCCGCCCCCGATGTCCCCGGCCGAGGCACGGACCATCCACCCTCATAACGGAACGCGGACAGGGGCCCGTCGCTACGGCGACGTCGGTGCCCTTCGGGAGGCCGCGCCAGGACCCGTCGAGGCGTGGCGCATCCGGGAGCCTGCCGTCAGGCTCATCCCGCGGTCACCGACCCACGGAGATCACTCACTTCGGGCATCGGACGAACTACGATCCTCCCGGAGCGGTCCAGGTGGCGGAGTCGCCTCCGCCGTGCTGTAAGCTGGCAACGCCGGCCGCCACGGTGGCAGGCGCGCGCTCGTAGCTCAACGGACAGAGCATCTGACTACGGATCAGAAGGTTGGGGGTTCGATTCCCTCCGAGCGCACGCACGGTTGAGACAGGTCAGAGCCCCGCACCCCCATCCAAGGTACGGGGCTCTGCCGCTTCCTGACAGCCAAGGTGACAGCCAACAGTCTGTCAGACGTTCGGGTCTTCCGAGTCGTCCTCCTCTGTGTCCTCTGCCGGGAACCAGCCGTCAAGCTTCGACGCGGTGTCCTGGTGTGCGGTGTCGGTCAGGTCGACGTAGATGTCCATGGTCGTCGAGAGCATCGTGTGGCCGAGCATCGCTTGGATTTCCTTCCAGTCGACGCCGAGTGCGTAGGCCATGGTCGCGGCGGTGTGCCGTAGGGCGTGCGGCCCGTGGTGGGGTACGCCGGCTTCCGTGCACAGCTTCGTCAGGTGGGTGTTCAGCGCGCGGGGTTCCAGGTGGGTGCCGACGGCGCTGGGGAAGATCAGCCCGTGTTCCTTCCACCGTTTTCCGGCGCCGGTACGGTCGGCCGCCTGTGCGACACGATGCGGGCGCAGCACCGCGACACACCGCGCTGGTAGGACGATCGTGCGCTTGCCGGCCTCACTCTTCGTCGGCCCGACGATCAGACCCTTGACGCCCCGGACGCGCGTGACCTGCCGTTCGATCCGCAGCGTCGAGGCAGTCTCGTCAAAGTCGGACCAGCGCAGGGCCAGTGCCTCACCCCGCCGAAGTCCGACCACCCTATCCGTCAAGATGAGGTGAGTCAGGTGGTGGCTGCGTGAGCGGTCGCCTGGTGTCTGGGAGATCCGGGTCGTGGTCGGTTTCGATCCGGTGCGTGGGCGCAGTGTGCAACGTTCTTTCACGGTCCGTGGCGACGGGGAGTGTGCGCAGGCGCGGCGGCAGGAACTGGTCGCCGATGTCGGGATCTCCCGGGTGGACGTCACCGCCGGGGGCCGCATGACCGTGGGGGATCTGCTTGAGCGTTTCCTCGCCGCCCCGCACCACTGGAGTCCGGGGACGTTGAACTCACACCGGTATGTGGTGGAGAAGCTGGTGGCTGACCGGGTGGCGCGGCGACGGCTGGTTGCGCTGACACCGGGGTTCATGGGGGCGACGATCCGGCGCTGGCAGCAGGAGGACCTGTCTGTGCCGACGGTGTCGGCCCGCTGGCTGGTGCTGCGCTCGGCGGTGTCGTGGGCGGTTGAGGAGGAGCTGCTGCGCACCCATCCGCTGATGGGCATGAGGGGCCCGCCGCGGCCGGTGCCGCGGCGACACCATGGCGTCGCGGAGGTCCGCCAGCTACTGCGCACGGCCGAGGCCCAGGTTGCCGCGGCCGAGGACGCGGTCCGCGCCCGCCCGGACCGTCGGGGGCCGGTGCGGGCGCTGTTCGTCGCCGAGCAGACGTTGCTGTTGGCGCGGCTCGCCGCGGACTCCGGTGCGCGCCGGGGGGAACTGGACGGTCTGCGCCGTGGCAGTCTGGACGGTCGGATTCTCACGATCGAGTCGAGTGTGTCGAGCGGGGTGCTCGGCCCGACGAAGTCGAAACGTACCCGCCGTCTCACGCTCGGCCGTACCACCATCGAGATGATCACAAGGCATGGTGAGACCTGGGCGGCCCGGACCGGTGCCCCGTCGGGAGACTGGATTTTCGAGGCTTCCCCTACCGTCGGACTCGCATCACCACGAGCGGGCTCACGCAGCGACTCCACCGCCTGGGCGTGGCCGCCGGCGTCGAGGGATCGTCGCTGCACCGGCTGCGCCACAGCGTCGCGACCTACCTGGTCGGCAACGGCAAACTCCTCAAAGCCCAGGCCCGCCTCGGCCACCGCGACCCGGCCACCACCCTGCGCCACTACTCCCACGCCACCCCGCTCGACGACCAGGACATCGCCGACGACCTCGACACCCTCCTCAACCAGGACTGAGCAGCGGTGAGACGTCCGCTCGGGTTCCTGATGGGAGGCGAGGCATGTTGCAGGGTGGTATCGCGACCTGATGGTTGAGTTGTCCGCCTTGAGTTACCCTATGCA
>NZ_CADCWS010000083.1 GCF_902806475.1 Candidatus Frankia nodulisporulans | reverse complement strand
CGCCGCCGAACCAGCGTTGACATCCACCTCCAACCGGCCAGCCGCCACCCCGGCCACATCCCGCACCGGCAACTCGAAACCGAGCTGGCCGCCGTGCGCGTCGAACCGCCGCCGCAGGCCGTTCGCGTCCGTGATCAGATGGTTGCCGTTCTCCCGGGCATAGGTGAACTGGTGGGTTTCTCCATCCGGCCGGTGCAGCGTAGCATGCCCGGCGTCGGGGTCCAGGTGGCCGAGCAGGCCCTGCGGGCCGGTGAGGTTGACTCCACCCCCGGAGGCGATCAGAACCCCGGTGTTGTTGTACTCGCGGAATCTGGCCGGATCGTCCAGGTCCGTGATCCGGAACCCCCCGTGGTCGAGGTGGGTGACGGTCCCGTCCATGAGCACGCTGTTCTGGTGATCGATGAGGTGGCCGGCCTCCTGGAACGCCCCGGGCGCGGCGGTGGACTGGAACCGCAGCCCGTCGGAAAGGTGGAGCTCGTCCAGGCGCGACGAGCCGCCGCCGGGCAGCCGGGGGTGCTCGAGCAGGGACAGCCGGTGCGCCTCGGCGTCCGCCGCCCGCAACTGGCGGACGTCAAGACCGAGGTTGTCCAGGCGCTCCCGGGCGGTCGCGAATCCGGCGAGGGCGTCGTGCAGCCTGCTCTCGGCGGCCGGGCGGGCCGGGGTGCCGCCCGGCTTGGCGGCCGGGCGGGCCGGGGTGCCGCCCGGCTTGCCCTTGACCGCGGGGGACGTTTCCGCGCCCAGCGGATGGGCGCCCGGGTGGAGCAGCTGGTAGTTCGCTCGGGCTTCGGCGAGCCGGGTCTCGGCCATCCGGAACTGCGCCCAGGCATGCTCGCCGGCCGCCTCGACCGGGTCGGACACACCCCGCGTCTGCAGGTGTGCGATAGACCGCTGCTGCATCGACTCGGCGATCCGTATCGGCCCGGGCCACGTTCAGCGCCTTCTCCGCCGGGCTGGAAGCGCTGGTGAACGGAGCGACGGCCAGGCGGTCCCGGGCGTTGCGCACCGCCACCATGCTGCGGGCGACATCGTCGAACGCGGCGTCGAACCCGTGGCCGCCAGGCTGGTCGGCAGACTGGCCGGCGCGCTCTGCCAGCGGCACCGACGCCGTGGATCCGGCCGCGTCCCCCTCCGTCCGCGTCGCCGGCACACCGGCGGTGTCGAGCCGTGGCTGTGGGCTGCGTTCCCCGGCCGTGGACAGCTCGGTCAGCCTGGCACTCACCCCGTCCGGAACCGAGGCGGCACCCGACCGGCCCGCGGCCTGCGGCGGTGCCGCCAGCAGATCGAGGGCGTCGCGCGTCGCCTGGCCCCCGGGCATGCTGCGGGTCGGCGCGCCGCCGAACTGATCGGCGGACACGCTGCGGTCGCCGGCCGACGTGAGCGCCGTCGGCGGGGGCGTCGGCGTCTGGCTACGGATCTCCACCCCACCGGCGCCGATGATCAGCTCAGCCGGGGTGCCGTCCGGCACCGGCCCGGCCATCGTGCGCCCGGCCGCCGTCGCGTGGGGGTTGGGCAGTGCCGCCGACTCGGTCGTGGACACGAGCACGCCCCCGTCCGCGTCGTGGGTCACCGTCGTCAGATGCTGGGCCGGGACCCGTGAGGCAGCCAGACCCGCGGCATCGTGCGCCACGGCGGCCGGCCCCAGATGGGTGGCCGTCGACAGGTCCGCGTGGGCGACGCCGGCCGTGAGCGTGGACGGCGTGACCAGCCGCCCCCCGGCCGGCGCCGAAGGCCGAGGAGGGTGCCGACAGGTCGACGGAACCGGCGCCGATCATGATCCGTCCGTCGTCGGCCGCACCGAGGTTGAACGCGACCTGGCTGTCGGTCAGCTTCAGCGCCGTGATGTCGCCGCCCAGTGCCGCGTGCATCTCGGGCAGTCCGGTGGCTTGCACGTCACCGGCATGATGCGCGGCGAGTCGGGCCGGTGAGGACAGATCGCCGATGCCGGAGTGCATCCCCGTGACACTCACCTGGGCCAGCTCACCAGCCGGCGTGAGCAGGCCCTGCGGATGCACGCTCGGCATCGTCCCCAGGTCCGTGGCCATGGACATGCCGTGCGGCAGGGTGGCGGTGGTCGGCAGGCCGGTGGACAGTGCGCCGGGCTGGGACAGCAGGGTGTGTCCCGAGGCAGGGCCGGCAGCGTCCCCTGGCTGGGCCGAGACGCCATCGCCGAGATGCGTCTGGATGGCGGAGACCCCGTGCTCCGGCTGCGGGACGAGCAGGCCGGACTCGGTGTGGGTCAGGCCGGGCTCCGGCGGGTTCACCCCGTGCAGGATGCCGTCGCTGACCCGCACCGACCCGCCGGCCAGCTGTGCCAGCTTCACCTGGTCGACGAGGCCTGCGTAATGCCCGGTGCGCGCCAGACCGCGACCGAGCACGGCGAGGCGAAAGGCGTCGTGCACTCCGAGCACGCCGATCTCCGTGCCATCCAGCGGGAGGAAGAGCTTCAGCCATTTCCACTCGCCGAACTGGTTGCTCAGCACCCGGGGTACCGCCTGCAGCCCGCGGCCGGCCAGGTTGACGACATCGCGCGCGAACCCGGGGATGGCCTGCACGCTGTCTGCGAGCGCGGCCGGCAGCTTGCCGCCCGCCTTTGCGATCGAGCGCAGCAGATCCACGGAGGCCGCCGGTGCGGCCACCACAAAGTCGCGCAGCGTGATTGCACCCTTCACGGCGAGGCCGTCAGCGGTGGTGAAGGCCTTGAACACCCACAGGCTGCCATCAAGGATCGTGCTGGCCACGGTGGTCGCGATGTCGGCGATGCCACCGACCACCGTACGGAAGCTCAATGTCGAAGCAATCTCCCAGAACTTCGCGCCGATCTTGCTGGCCGAGGTGCCCACCGAACGCAGACCATCCTTGATCACTGCGGCGGTCTTGCCGGCGATCTCCTTCAGGAGAGACAGCTCAATGAGCGGCTTGGTCGACGGGCCGAGCAGCCCGAGCAGACCCAGCAGCAGCCCGGTGATGTTCGTCTTGCCCTCGACGAAGTCGACCACGGCCTTGACCGCCATGATCGCTCCCAGCCCGAGCGCGATCAGGCCGATCGGTCCGCCGGTGAAGATGGCCACGACCGAGATCGCCAGCACGATCCAGCCGAAGATCTCCCAGAACCGCTCGCACGCGGACTTCTTCGGGTTCGGCGAGCGGATGTGGTCGCGCGCCGCGCGGATCGTCTGGGCCGCGCCACCGGCAGCTTTCGTGAGATCCGAGCCGGCCTGGGTCGCGTCGCCCTTGAGGATGGCTCGGCGGGAGGTGTCGTCCGCGGCCAGGCCGGCGGCCTCGCTGAGTGCCTGGTCGGCCCGGGACTGTGCCTCGCGCAACGCCACGATGTAGCTGCGCACGGCCGGCTCGGTCTGCTGGAAGGCCTCGCTCACCCCGCCGATGAAGTCCTGGATCGCGGTGGAGATGGTGTCCCGCAGCCAGTCCGCGGTCTTTCCGACGAAGGCACCGTCCCCGGTCGACGAGACGACCTGCTCGAGCCCGGTCCTGGCGGTGTCGGCGTTGGCGGCCATGGCGCGCATGAAGTCGGCGACGGCGCCCAGTGCCTCCGGGTCGCCGGGCGTGGGATCGCCCTGCAGTTCCAACGGCGACCAGTCGGTCGGTCGTGGCATCGTCGCCTCCCGGCATTCTCCGGCTCCGGCACCAACCCCACCGGCACAGGCCCCCCTCTGTCAGACGCATCCGCGCCGCGACAGGGTTCATCGCCCGGATGCGCGGGCGAACCGTCCGGGGCCTGTGGCGCGTAGTAGGTGGTGGAAGCCGGACGGCCAGCACCGGTCCGGAACGTCACCGCGGACAGGAGCCGCCATGGCCGACCTCGTGATCGACTACGGGCTGCTGCACCGGCTGGCGGGCAGTCTGCACAGCCTGCGTGGGCAGATCGAGACGGACGTCAACGCCGTCGGTGGGCGTTCGGTGGTCAGTACCAACGGAGAGGTCGGCTCGGACGCCGTCGGGAACCCGACGCTGTTCGCCGCGCTGAGCGCGTTCTACGCCACCTGTCACAAGCCTTTCCAGGACTCGATGCAGAAGCTGGACGACCTGGCGGGCCTGCTCGACAGCGTGGCCACGGTGTTCTCCGAAGGGGACTCCGACCTCACCACCAAGGTGAACGCCGCCCGGCTGCAGGCCTCGATCGACCACTGGCAGGCCGAGGAGAACGCCTGGAAGCAGTACCAGGACTCCAAGGACAAGGTCATCACCTACAAGTACTACGACGAGAACGGGGTGCTGCGCACCGCCACCATCCCGTTGTGGGGCCCCGACCGGGAGCCGCCGAAGGACCCCGGCGCGCAGCCCACCAGCATCACCTCGCCGGACGGGACCACCACGTCGAGCTCCCAGCAGGTCGACGGGGCCGGGCGGGTCGTCACCGAGACAAGCACCGTCCACACCACGGACGGCCTGTCCTACTCGGAGACGACCACCTACACCTACCAGGACTTCAACGGCGACGGAACGATCGACAACGTCGACTACACGACCACCGTCACCCACGCGGACGGCAGCCAGGAGGTGATCCACAAGGCCACCAGCACCGACCACACGACCGTGGTGACCAGCACCACCAAGGACGGCACCACCATGACGACGGTCACCCCCGGCCAGAACGGCGCCTACCACAGCGTCACCGTCGATCCCCAGGGGGACACGACCACCACCGACGTCACCGTGAATCCCGACGGCACCGGCACGAAGACCGTCACCGGGCCGAAGGGCACGGACGTCTACACCGGCGACCCGAACAAGGACCGGTGGACGAAGTCCTCCCACGAGGACCCGCCGCCGCAGGACGACCCCTACACCCCCGTCAACGAGTGACCCGTCCAGCCGTCCGAACCCACCCCGCCGGCTGAGGCGGGGCCCGAGCGCAAGGAGCGGCCCATGGCCGACATCTCGATCGACTACGCCAGCATCGACGCCGTCGCCGCGTCCCTGAACGCCGCCGTCGCCGAGACGGTCCCGAAGCTCACCTCGCTGCAGTCGGCGGTGACGGCGCTGCTGACCAGCGGCGGCGGCCTGTGGCTGGTGAAGTCCAGCCCGGTCCTGCAGAAGCAGTACATCGACTTCAACACCTCCATCACCGCAGCCGTGAACAACATCACCAGCTTCGCCAACCAGTTCAACAACATCGCCTCGCAGCTGCAGGCGATGGACGCGGCGATCAGCGCCTCCTGAAGGGAGACGACCGCTCATGCCCGACATCGACGTCGACTACGCGCAGGTCAACACGGTCGCGGCCCGGCTCACCAGCGAGGGCACCGAGATCACCACGACCCTCACCCGGCTCCAGGGCCAGGTGACGGAGCTGCTCACCAGCGCGGACGGCCTGTGGATGAAGCAGGCAAGCCCGGTGATGAACGCCCAGTACACCGAGTTCAACGCCTCGCTGGCCAGCGCGATCGAGAACATCCCGAAGTTCGCCCAGAGCTTCCAGGCCATCGCGCAGAACCTGCAGACGATGGACGCCACCCTGGCCAAGCCGCCGGCAGACGCCTGAGTGGGCCTGGTTGGTGCCGGCCGGGCCCCCTTCCTCGCCGGCACCAACCGACACCGACCGACTACTTCAGCACCGTGTGCGGGATGGTGATCGCGCGCAGCGTCCCGGTCGGGTCGGCGACGTAGCCACGCCCCGGGCGCACTCCGCCGCGCAACAGGCTCATCGGGATGCGGGTGCCCACCAGGTCGCCCTCCAGGGACGTCTGCGGCGCGAGCAGCACCCCCTGCCGGGAGCGCCGGGCCTCCCCCAGCCAGCCGCTGATCGACTGGGACAGCACCTCTCCGCTGCCCGCGTAGGCGAGCCCCACCCCACGGTCGCGCCCGGACGCGACGATGGCGCGCAGGGCGGGTTCGAGCGGGGAGGTGAACCCGAACAGGTCCACGTCGTCGACGAGCAGGACGGCCGGCCCCTCGACGACCAGCGGCTGCTCGCCGGAGAGCACCTCCGGGCCGGTCAGGGTGACCTGCGGGTGCGCGGCCAACCGGCGCAGCGGGGATTCCCGCGGGGTGAGCACGACCAGGCTGGTACCCCCGGCCAGCAACGACCCGGCCAGCGTGGCCAGGGTGTTGCTGCGCCCGGAGCCGGGCGGCCCGGCGACGAGGAAGGTGTGCGCCCGCCCGGCGAAGTCGAGCAGCAGCGGCGCCGCCTCGTCGCCGCCGAGCCCTAGCAGTGCCCGCAACGGACGCCGGTCGGCCTCGGGCACCCGGGCGATCGCGTCGGCGAAGGTCAACGCACCGGGCAGCGCGGCGACGGGAGCCGGGCGCTGCTCGACGGGGACCTCCCGGTCGCGTGCCGCGGCCCGGGCGGCGATCTGGCGTAGCGCGGCGGCCTGCGCCTGGCCGGACGGGTCGGGGTCGAGCAGGGCGATCTGGAGTTCGGCCTGGTTCACCGACCGCCAGCCGCGTCCGGGCGACACCTGGGCGGGGATGCGCTGCGCCGGGATGCGGATCGTGCTGTAGTCGGTGCGCTCGCCCATCCGCAGCAGGATGCGGTGGTCGTTCAGCCCGCCGGCGCGCCCGGCGAGCAGGCCCCGGTCGGAGGTGGCCACCACGTGGATGCCGGCGCCGGTGCCCTCGCGCAGCACGGTGAGCAGCGCCTCGTAGCGCCAGCCCCCGTCGCTTTCGGGCAGGGTCGCGGCCAGCGAGTCCCAGCCGTCGACCAGCAGCACCAGGTGGGCGGGCCGCTCGGCGGCGGGCATCGCGACGCGCAGCTCGGCGAGATCCGCGCAGGAGTACCGGGCGAGCAGCGCCTGTCGGCGGGAGAGCTCCGTGGTCAGCCGGTCACACAGCCGGCCGAGCCGTTCCAGGTCGGAGCCCGTCACCACCGCGCCGCAGTGCGGCAGGTCGGTGAGCACGGCCAGCGCTCCGCCGGCCGCGTCGATACCGAACAGGTGAACGTCGGCGCAGGAGTGCACCCGGGCGAGCCCGCCGGCCAGCGTGCGCAGCACCTGGGACCGTCCGGACCGCTGTGTCCCGATGACGAACAGGTGCCCGAAGCTCGCCAGGTCGCAGTACACCGGCTGTTGGGCCTGCCGGTGCGGCATGTCCTGCAGTGCGTAGGGCACCGTGTGCGGGCCGCCGCGGGCGAGCAGGTCGTCAAACAGCACCCGCTGCCCCAGCGCGGGCAGCCAGGGACTCGGCTGGGCCTGGTAGTCCGTGCGCTCGGCAGCCGCGCGGACCAGGTCGACGAGCACGTCGAGCTCGGTGGGGGCCAGCTCGCCCGCACCGGCCGGGTCGGTGGACACCAGCTCGTCGCGGTGCGTCCTCGGCGGCAGCGGGCGGCCCAGCGACGTCCAGGTCAGGGCGACGGTCGTCACCGGTTCGCCGGCCCCGGGGTCCGGCTGCGGGACCGGACCGTCGCTGTCCCGCGCCGGCGCGCCACAGTAGGCGGTCTGGAACAGCACCGTCGACCGGTGGGCGAGCCGGGCCAGGGCCCGTCCCGGGGTGGACGCCGAGATGAGCGCCGCGTCCCGGGTGTCGACGACGTCGGTGCTCTCCATCGGGTCGGTCACCCGCAGGGCGATGCGCAGGTTGGTGTTGGCCCGGATGTCCGCGGTCACCACCCCGGCGGGCCGCTGGGTCGCGAGCACCAGGTGGATGCCCAGCGAGCGGCCGCGTTGCGCGAGGCTGACCAGCCCGGGGACGAAGTCGGGGATCTCCCGGGCCAGTGTGGCGAACTCGTCGATCACCAGCATCAGTCGGGGCAGCGCGGGCAGCTGCGGATCGCGGGTGCGTAGCGCGCGGTAGTGGACGATGTCCTTGGCGGCGGCGGCGGCGAGCAGTTCCTCACGCCGGCGCAGCTCCGCGGCCAGCGACTCCAGCGCCCGCACCGCGAGCGCCGGGTCGAGGTCGGTGACCATCCCCAGGGTGTGCGGCAGCCGGGCGCAGCCTCGAAAGGCACTGCCGCCCTTGTAGTCGACCAGGACGAACACCAGCTCGTCCGGACGGTTGTGGGCGGCGAGCGCGCCGACGAGCGTCTGCAGCAGTTCCGACTTGCCCGCGCCGGTGGTGCCCGCGACCAGCGCGTGTGGGCCGTCGCGGACCAGGTCGAGCACGATTGGCCCGTCGAAGCCGACCCCCACCGGAAAGCGGGTCGAGGCCGGCCGGGCCAGCCAGGCCTCGGCGATCAGGGCGGGGTCGGGCGGTTCGGGCCGGTCGAGGCCCAGCATCTCCAGCAGGCGGACCTGGTCGGGCAGGCCGTCGGCGGCGATCGGGGTGATGTCACGCAGCGGGGCGAGTGCGCGGGCGACCTCGTCGCACCAGTCGGCCCCGACCAGATCCGGGCGCACCCCGACCAGCTCGGGCACGTCGCTGCGGCGCACCGCGAGCCCGTCCTGCTCGCAGACGACGACGCTTGCGCACTCCTCGGGCAGCAGCCGGATCTCGGTGTCGAGGCAGATCGCGAACACCCGCACGGCCGGCCCGTCGGTCAGCACCTGAATCATGCCCGGCACGTCCCGGAGCCGACGTGCCCCGTCCACCAGGACGACGATGTCCGGCTGGGCGAACATCACCGGCCCGAGCGCCGAACCGCGCGCCTCGGTGCGGGCGCGGATCTGCGCCTGCAACTCGGCGACGCGGTGCGCGACGGTCTCGGGGTCGTTGCCGATCAGCACCGGTGGCGCGCCGGCCAGCTCCTCCCGCGGGCGCACGTGTGGCAGCCAGCGCACCCACTCCCAGCTCGACCGGCCCGCCAGGTCGGTGAGAACGACAATCTGAAGATCACGGGGACTGTGCAGCACGGCGCACTGGGCGAGCAGCCAGCGCCCGAGCGCGTGGGCGGTGGAGCGCGCACCGGCCACGCCGACCACGCCGAGCGCGGCAAGATCCAGAGCGAGTGGCACCTCGGGGACGTTCCAGCGCAGCCGATGGTCGTGGTGGTCGAGCGCGGGGTCCTCCACCTCGATCAGGGACGGCTGGTCGACCGTACCCACCCGCAGCACGAGATGATCCGGGTCGGCCCGCCGCCGCTCCCACAGCCGGCGGCCGGGACCGGTCGCGGTGAGTCCGACGATCGCCGGGTCGGGGGACGCCTCACAGCGGGCCAGGCGCTCGGCGCGGACCGCGGCGCTGAGCTCCTGCTCGGCCGCGGCGCGGCGCGTCCGGTAACGCGCGGATTCCGCCCGGTAGCGACGTCGGCCGCTGCGCCGGTCCTGGCTCCAGTTCGCGAACGCCATCAACGGGCTGAACAGCATGATGACCAGGAAAAAATAGGAGTGGAAGAACCAGACGAACGCCAGACCCAGCACCATCGGCGCCAGCATGAGCAGCAGCGGGACGGGTCGGCGGGCCGGCGGCGTCGGCGGGCCGGGAAAACGCTGGCGGGAGGTGAGCAGCGGCGGCACGATCCGCGGCGGCCGGTTGAAGTCCAGTCCCAGCACGTCCTCGGACGCCGTGATCGCCGCGTCCGACTCGAAGCGTTCGGTCAGGCGCAGCAGCACCGGACCCACCACCAGATCCTCACCGACCTCCCAACGGACGGATCCCGGCGCCTGCGAACCGAACGGCGGCCAGTCCGGAGCCGACGAGGGCCAGGGCTGGTCCCGTCGTGCGACCTTCGTCGCCGCGCGATGGTGGTCGGTGACGCGTTGCTGCGGAGGTCGCGGCTGCGTCGGGTCGACGCCCTGCGGCGCCGGCTCGGTCAGCCACGTGTCACCGCCGGCCCCGATGTGCAGCACCCCGGCCCGGGCGGGAACCCCGGGATCGATGAGCCGGATCGCGCAGCCCAGGCCGGCACCGACGTCGTGGGCGCCGACGCCGAGCCGCCAGATCCGTCCCGCGTCCGGTCCGCCGACGACCCGCACCTCGAACAGCCTGGCGGGACGCGCGGGCGGGACCAGCGGGGCGACCGGCTGCACCGGCGCACCGAGGCCGATCCGCTGGCCACCGGTGATCCCACTGTCGCGTACCGTGATGTCCGGGTCGAGAAAGGACGTGCCCAGAAAGCAGCGGGGGGCCGGGTCGGCCAAGCTGGCGGCAAGTTCTCCGACGGAAGCGGTGGGCCGCAGCCGCACCAGTACATCATTGGCGTCCGCCGGGTGGCCAGCGCCGCCGACCTGCACCGTCAGTGCGACGTCCGCGGTCATGCTCCCGACTTCCCCGCACCCGGTGTCACGGCACCCGGTGTCACGGCGACGCTCGTACCCGCGCTCACGGCCGCCGCGGCCGATCGGCCATCGCCCGCCGCCCCGGCCTGCCGGCCGTGGCTTTCGGCCGGCTCCGGCTCGGCGAGCTCATCGGGATCCGTCGGCGCCCAACCGCGCAGACCGTCCGGGCCGGCGAGGTGGTCATCGGGCTCACCGGGATCGGACGAGACATCGGGCGCAGCCCGGCCAGCCGGGTCGTACCGGCTGCCACCGTCGTCATCCGGGCCGGGGGGGAACGGCTCGTCCGGATCCGTGGGCGCGATGGGGCCCGGCACTGCGGCCACCGGTGGTGCCAGTCGTCGCCGGAGCCGTTCGCGCTGGCGCAGGGCACGACCGAGGCCGCGTTCGAGCGGGGTGCCGTTCGCCTGCAGACCGAGCTCGGGAGCCGTGATCCGCCCGTACTCGTCGAGCTCGAGGCGCCAGCGGGAACCCGGGTGGCGGCCCATGATGATGACGCGCAGGTCATCCAGCCGTTCGGCAAGGTCGCTCACCTGCGCCATCTCCTCGGGGTACGTCGCCGCACAGACCAGCACGGTCCGCACCACGGGCAGGTCCTCCTCGGGCTGGCTGGAAAGGTCCTCGTGGCCGGGCCGGATCGGGCGGGCCCGGACCGGACCGGGGGGCCGGGCCGGGCCGGGCCGGTCGAGCAGATCGAGCGCATCGCTCAGCGGCGGACCGCCGAAGCCGGGCAGAACCGTGTCCGTGACGAGCAGCCGGACACCGGTCGGGGCGAGCATGCCGGCGGCGAGCTGGGCGGCGATCGCCGCGGCGAGCCGGCGGGCGGGCCCGGGCGGCCCGGGCGGCCCGTCGATCGTGCCCACCCCCGGGAGCGTGGCCAGGTCCAGCACCGCCAGGGCGTCCGTCATCCCGGGAATCAGACCGATCGCGACCGGACAGTACACCGCGGCGCACGGATCGTCCGGTGCCCGGAACTCGTCCGGGACCGCGAACGGGGCCTGCGGATCCTCGTCGAGTCCGGGGTCCGCGAGCAGCCTGGCCACGGCGCGGACGTCGCGGTGGTACCGGTATGGTCCGGCGGCCAGCCGGCCGAGGTCGCCAAGGCCACCCGCGAACTGCCGGCCCCGGTGGACGAGCGTCCGACGCCAGCCCCGGGTCCGGGAGAACCACTGCCCGAACACGATCAGCAGAACGAGCGCCACCAGGCCGGACAGGACCAGCAGAACGGCGGTGCGGTGCTCCTGGAAGAGGTCAGCCACGGGCCCACCGCTGATAGGAGCCGCCGTTGCAGGGCAGCGTGTAGAGGCTGCCGTCGGAGCCGCTGTCAAGGCATCGCCCGGTGGCGGCGTTGGTGAAGGTCACCGTGCCGTAGCCGGCATCGGCGGTCTGCCACTGCTGGCTGGTCGTGTTCTGGCAGCTGCGCGTGTAGGCGTTTCCCGCCGAGTTGCTGTCCAGGCAGTAGCCGGTCGCCAGGTCGGTCAGCACGACCCGGCCATAGCCATACGTCTTCCACCGTTGGTAGTCGGTGCCGTTGCAGGTCAGCGCATAGCCGGACTGACTGCTGTTGCTGTCGAGGCAGAAGCCTGTCGCCAGGTTGGTGAAGGTCCCCACGGTCGCCGCGGCCGCGGCCGGCTGCGGGGCGGCAGGTGAGGCGACCGGGGCGGCCGCCTGCCCAACGGGCGGGGCCGCCACCGGGTCGGCCGGCCGGGTCGGCCAGGACGCGGTAACCGCGGGCGGGGTGGCTCGCCCGGCCGCGGACGGCGCCAGGCGGGCAACGACCGGCACCGCAGCATCCGCGACCGGCGGCCCGGCAGCGCGACCGGCGGCAGCGTGGTCGGTGCCGGCGTGGTCGGTGCCGGCACGATGTCGAGCACGGTCGGGCCGGGGGCCGGCGACCCGTGGGCCGCGGTGCTGGTCGCAGGGGTCGGCGAACCGACGATGACCCCCGCATCGGCGCTCACCGCAGCGTGACCGCCGGAGCGCCCGGCCGCCCCGAGGCCGATCGCGACGATCACGACCAGCGCGCACGCGGCCAGGACACCCAGCGCACCCCAGGAGCGGCCCGCAACCCGGGCGGGGGGCCGCCGGCCGCGCGGAGCCCTGGTCCAGGCCGCGAGATAGGCCTCCGGTGAGGTTGCTGACCGATGCGTGCCAGCGGCGATGTCCCCCGCGACGGGTGCCTGCTCCGCCGCCTCCCAGCCGCCTGGCAGTGCCTCGTCCGGCGAGGCCACGAGTTCCGTCCCGGCCGGGCGCAACGGAGCGGTCACTGTTTCACCTCGCCGCCCCTGTCCCTGGCCCTGACCCAGGCCCTGGTCACATGCGTCCCCCATGTACCTGAGGTGCATTTTGGGCCGGTTGTTCGGAAACTGAGGCTACCGAAAGCACCCATCGTGGTCGGGTGCGTCATCAAGCATTCACGCTGGCTTCCCAGCGAGGTCACCGGCCCGGCACAGGTCGGGTCTCCGTTGCGCTCGACGGAGGTTCAGCCCCGGGTCGACCACCGCTGATACCGGCTGCCCTTACACGGCGAGGTGTACAGCTCGCCAGCGCCGTTGCTGTCCAGACAGCGCCGGGTGCCGACGTCGGTCAGCGTGATCGTGCCATCACCGCTGTCGGCCGTCCGCCACTGCTGGTTGACCTTGTTCTGGCAGACCCGGGTGTACGCCTGCCCCGCCGCGTTGCTGTCCAGGCAGTAACCGGTCGTGATACTCGTCAGCATGACCGTGCCGTAGCCGAACACCCGCCACCGCTCATGATCGGTACCGTTGCAGGTGCTGGTGTACGCGAGCCGTCCACTGTTGCTGTCGAGACACAGTCCGGTCGCCAGATCGGTGAAGAACAGCCCGGCGGGCTGCGTCGGCTGCACTACCGCCGGCGCCGCCACCGGCTGCGGCTGCGGCTGCGGCATCGTCGGGGCCGCCGTGGGCTGGGCGGACAGTGCCGAGGCCGGTGCTGCGGGTCCCGGTGATGCCAGGAGGTTCACCGGCTGGCCCGGTCCACCCGGCCCGACCTGCACCGGGACGGCATCACCGAGGCGTCCCATGACGGGTGCGGCGTCGGCCGACAGTGGCCGGGCGACGCCGGGCACACTCCCGGCCGGCCCGGTCACCGGCGGTGCCACCATGCCCGGGGCCGACGGACGTTCGGTGCCGGACGAGGACGGCCCGCCCGGCGTGGGCGGCTGCGCCCCGGCTCGGGCGGGGGCACCCACCGAGAGAGGGGCGCCAGAACGCGCATCCGCCGGCCGGTCGGCGCTCAGCGACCACGTACCACCCAGCTCACCTCCTGGCCGCAGCCCCACCGCGGTCAGGACGACCACCATGAGCACCACCACGACACCGAGCGCGCTCCACGACCGACCCGGGACCCGCCCGCGGGGCCGGCTGCCCTTCGGGGAACGGAGCCAGACGGTGAGGAACAGCTGCGGTGCTCCGTCGGACAGTGCTCCGTCGGACGAGGATGTCGGGCCGGTGGGCGGAAGTGGTGTCTGCGCACGGCTGGCCGGAGCCGCGGACCCCACCCGCTCGTCCGATGGCGTCGTGGTGCCCGTGGGCACCGGCGTTGCCATGTCTGTCGGCAGTGGACGCGGCAGCTCGATCACACCCTCACCTCGCCCTTCAGTACAGCCCCGGCCACCACGTGTCCCTGGTCGGATCCGCCGGAAATTCCAGATACGAGGGATTGACGGTAATTGTTCGGGCCCGGACGTTACCGACTGCGAACGATCAGGTCGAGCCCGTCAGGAATCGTTCATGTTGCCGTTGGCCCAAGGTCACCGACCGGCTTCCCGTAACCTCGATCCCGCACCCCGATCGCGCCCGTCGGCCGGCTCCTCGCGACAATCCCGCGACCGTGCGGCCACCTTCGGCACACACGGCAGGACGACCACCCAGGGGATGGACGGATGACAACTTCCGCGCGCTCCGGCTCCGGTGTCAGCAGGACGCCATGACCACCTCCGACGCCGAGCCGGGACCCGGGCAGACGGTTCAGGTCGACCGGGTCGCTGCCCGCCTGGCCACCCTGCTGGTGCTGGTGGACGGCCGGATGCCGGCCGGGGGGCACGCCCACTCGGGCGGGGTCGAGGCGGCGGTCACCGATGGCAGTCTGGTCGGGCTGGCGGACCTGGAGAAGTTCCTGCTCGGCCGGCTGTCCACCGCGGGGGTGGTCGCGACCGCCTTCGCCGCGGCGACGTGCCACGTCCTGTCCGGACCGCACGGCGCCGCCCCAGCCAGCAGCACCCCACCGGCCGCTCCACCGGTGACCATCGACGGTCTTGATGCGGAGCTGGACGCGCGCACCCCGTCGCCGGCCCAACGGGCCGCCAGCCGCGCCCAGGGACGCACCCTGCTGCGGGCCGGCCGGGCAGCCTGGCCGGTTCCCGCCGGCCCACGTGCGCCGCACCATCCGGTCGCCCTGGGCATGGTCGCGGTCGGTGCTGGACTGCGCCCCGCGGACGCGGCCCTTGCCGCCGCGCATCTGACGATCACCGGACCCGCCACCGCGGCGACCCGTCTGCTCGGGCTGGACCCGCTCGCCGTCACCGCCGTGCTCGCCCGACTCGCCGACCAGGTGGCGGCGACGGCACGCCTCGGCGAGGCCGCGGCCACGCTCCCACCAGCGGCCCTACCCGCCCGCACCGGCCTGCGCCTTGACCTGCTCGCCGAACGTCACCAGCGCGCCGACCTGCGGATGTTCGCCTCCTGACGGGCAGATCACCGCGCCGCCGCGCCGCCGCGTCGGGCGGCGCGCCGGTTGATCGGTGGGGCTGTTAGGTTGCCCGGATGCGCGCCAACGCGGCTGTTCGGGTCGAGCTCGGCGCGCGCGACGACGTGCACATCCGCGAGCTGCGTTCGGACGTGCCGCTCGTCCTGCGCCTGACCGGGCGCGCGCCGGCCACGCAAGCAACGGGAGCGCTGGGGACGCCGCCGTCGGTGACGGTGCACCTGGTCAGTGCCGCGGCCGGCCCGTTGGCCGGCGATGATCTCCGTCTCGACATCTCGGTCGGTGCCGGCGTGCGGCTGGTGCTGCGATCGGTGGCGGCGATGATCGCGCTGCCCGGCCGTGGAGCCGGCGGCCGCCCGTCCCGGCTGACGGTGACGGCGCAGGTCGGCCCGGGCGGGGAACTGGACTTCCGGCCGGAGCCGACGGTGGTGGCGGCCGGCGCCGACCACGCCGCGCTCACCGAGATCACCCTGGACCCGACCGCCCGGCTGTGGCTACGCGAGGAGATCCTGCTCGGCCGGTTCGGCGAGGCCGCCGGATCCTTCCACGGCACGCTCCGCATCGACATCTCGCCCGCAACCGGAGTCAACCCCAGCACCGAAGCCAGCATCGAAACCGAGCCCACGGTCGGAACCGGCCTGCGCGGCGGCGCCCTCGGACTGCTGCGCCAAGACCTGGTGCTCGGGCCGGACGCGCCGGGGCTACACGGTCCGGCCCAGCTCGGAGCGGCCAGAGCGGTCGGCTCGCTGGTTGTCGCGGGGCCCGAATGGGCGGGACCGGGGCCCGAGTCCGTCGTCGTCGGCCAGCGCGGCCAGCCCGGCCCGGACAACCAGGCCGAACGGGGCGACGGGGAGGCCGCGCTCATGCCGCTGGCCGGGCCGGGCTACCTGGTCACAGCACTCGCTGCGGACGCGGTCACCCTGCGCCGACTACTGGCCACCACCCCTGGCTCCCGTCCCCCTGGTCCCCGCTCGGCGCGTTGATCTAGCCACGTCCCTGCCTGCACCCCCGATTGTCACGCCCCGCAGTGGACTGCGGTGACGATCGCCGGCGCCGGCTTCGGCGTCGGTCA
>NZ_CADCWS010000082.1 GCF_902806475.1 Candidatus Frankia nodulisporulans | reverse complement strand
CTGGCCGGTACCGACCAGCCCGCGCAGCCCCGGTTCCAGTGACGCGCCGGTGTGGTACATCCCGCGGCGCAACATCGCCCCGCCCGCGTAGACGTTCTCTGTCACCGCGTGCCGCATGAAATCCACCGGTGCCACGATCGGGACCCCGCCGGTGACCACTCCGGCGACCCCGCCGAAATGGTCGATATGTGGATGGGTGTAGATGACCGCGGTCACCGGCCGGTCGCCCCGATGCCGCCGGTACAGTCCGAGCGCCGCGGCGGCCACCTCGGTGGACACGAGCGGGTCGATGACGACCACTCCGCGCTCGCCCTCGACCAGTGTCATGTTGGACAGATCCAGGCCTCGCACCTGATAAAGCCCCTCGGCCACCTCGTAGAGGCCGTGCCTCGCGCACAGTCGGGACTGTCGCCAAAGGCTCGGATGTACCGTGGGTGGGCATTCGTCCGCCAGGAATCGGAACGCCTCGTTGTCCCACACCGTCCGTCCGGCCTCATCCCGCACGACGCATGGTTCCAGCGCGCCGATCAGACCCCGGTCGGCCGCCTCGAAATCCAGCTGATCGCCCTTCGGCACGCGACCCCTCCTGTACCTGGCCATGGAAAAGCACCGCAGACGTCGTACGCCCACGGGACCGGAATTCCAGTCGGCTTCGTACGTACCCAGAGGCGCCGTGGCCACGCAGGTCGGAATCTGGTTCAGGGGCCGGCGGGAAACGACCGGTGCGGTGGCGTCGCGCGCAGCGCGAGAAGCGCGATGTCGTCCTCCCCGGTCCGCGGCGCCATTGCGGCCAGGACGCCGTCGCAGAGGCTGGCAAGGGCAATGTCTTCGCCAGCAGGGCCTTCGCCAGCGGGGGATTCGGTGGTGAGGCCTTCGGTGGCGAGGCCGGTCAGGACCCCGCGCAGGGCGTCGAGTCCTTCGTCAAGCGAGGTGCCGCGGCGTTCGACGAGGCCGTCGGTGTAGAGCAGCAGGACGGCACCGGGCGGGAGGAACGCGCTGTGGTCATGGCGGTCGGCGTGGGTGTCGAAGCCGAGCAGCAGGTCGGTCCGGGCCGTTTCGAGGATCTCGGTGGATCCGTCGGCGTGCACGAGGATCGGCGGCAGATGTCCGGCATTACACCAGTGGACAGTGCGTGTACGCAGGCTGTCGGCGCCGCTGCCGCTGTCGCCGGGGTCGGCAGCGGCCTCGACGCGGACGAGGACGACGGTGGCGAGGGCGTCCACGCCGAGACCCGCCGCGGTGTGCTCGAGGGCGCTGAGAACGGCGGCGAGTGGACTGGACCGGTCCGGATGGTCCTGTCCACCGGCCGGGACGTGGCTGACCGAAGGTTGGCTGGCAGGGATTTGGTCGGCGGGGGTGCGACCGTCGGCGACGGGGGTGAGGTCGGCGGTGTAGGCCAGGGTGCGCAGCAGCCCGCGCAGCTGCGCCATCTTCGCGGCCGCGGTGCTGTCGTGCCCGGTGACGTCGCCGATCACCAGGACGGTCGAGCCGTCGGTGTGCTCGAAGGCGTCGTACCAGTCGCCGCCGACCCGGGCGGCGTCCTGGGCGGACTGGTAGCGGACCTCGATCTGCAGGCCGGCGGGGGTGGGTGGTGGGGTCAGCAGGGCGAGTTGCAGGGCCTCCGCGAGTTCGCGTACCTCCCGGGCGGTCTGTCGTTCCTGCTGGGTCGCGCGGATACGGTGCAGCGCCTGGGCGCACTGGGCGGCGAAGCCGTCGAGCAGGTCGAGTTCGCTCGCGGACGGCTCGTGTTCGTCCACCCAGGCCGCGGCGAGGCTGCCCAGGACCTCCCCCTGCACGGTGAGCGGCAGGACGGCCCAGCCCAGTCGGGCGGTGTCGGCGTAGACGTCCGCCATGATCGGATCGAAGGCGTGGCCGGACGCGACGGTGGGCAGCAGAACGCGCCGGCCCGTCCGGGCGGTCCAGCAGCTGGGTAGCGGGCTGTCATACGGGACGGCGCTGTAGGTGAGCCGGGCCCGCTCGCCGAGGGCGGCGTTGAGGGTGATCCGCCAGTTGCCGGTCTCGTCGGGGGAGACCACGGCACCGCCGTCCGCACCGAGTGTGGCCAGCCCCTGGCCCACCACGACGGCTTCCAGGGCTTCGACGGTGTCCACCGAGGTCAGCGCGAGGGAGACCTCGGCCAGGGTGGCGGCCTGGCGGGCCGCCACGTCGCGCTCCGCCGACGCGTGCAGCAGCGACCGGGTGATGGACCGTTCCCGCTCCAGGATCTCGTGGCGTTCGGTGACGTCGAGGAAGTAGGCCACGACCCCGCCGGTGCCTTCGATGTCTCCGATGACGTGGATGTCCAGCCACCGGCAGAGCGGCTCGGGGTAGTAGATCTCGATGTTCTCCGGCTTGCGCAGCCGCGCGACGCGCCGGTAGACCGTTTCGAACTCGGTGCCGACGACCGCGGGGAAGATCTCCCACAGCGATCTGCCGAGCAGTTCCTCGCGAGACCGGCCGCACGACCGCTCACCGGCGGGGTTGACACCGTTGCAGCGCCAGTCGGCATCCCAGGCGATGAAGCCCACCGGCATCGTCCGCAACAGCTGCCAGGCCTGACGTTCCACAGGGGTCAGGTCCCGCTCCGAGCCCGCGGTCACTGCTCCCACCCTTGTCGTGCACGGCCGATGACAGTCGAATGTTCCTGCCGAAAATAGCCGAGTCCCCGGACTCGGGCCACAGGTGAGACGGACCAGGAAGGGGTGGATCAGACCTGGGGTGGATCAGACCTGGGACGGACCGGGCGGGTGCGGTAGGCCGCAGGTGCCGGGTCAGGGACGAGGGAGCCGAACCAGGCCCAGGTAGAAGTCGTCGATGGTGTGGATGGTGCCGAGGAAGTCGTCCAGATCGGTGGGTTTGCAGACGTAGGCGTTGGCGTGCAGCTGGTAGCTGCCGGCGATGTCGTCGGGCGCATCGGAGGTCGTGAGGATCACGACCGGGATGGTGCGCAGCTCGGAGTCGGCCTTGATCGCGGCAAGCGTCTCGCGGCCGTCCATCCGTGGCATGTTCAGATCGAGCAGGATCAGGTCCGGCCGTGGACGGGCCGGGTCACGCAGGTACTGCAGGGCCTGCACCCCGTCACCGACAGTGTGCAGATTCTGGCCGAGTCCACGGGAGAGGAACGCTTCCTCGATGAGCAGGGCGTCACCGGCGTCATCCTCGGCGAGCAGGATGTCGTAGGGGCGCCTTGGTGCGGCAGCGGTCATCGGATCCCGGTTTCGATCGCCCCCCACACTCGTCGTGCGGTGGTTGGTGCCACGTCATCATGGCATGACCGGGACGTCCAATGTGGCGATCTTGAAGGGTGTCCGGCGGGCGGACCCCCGGTGCGACAGACCGGTGGAAGGCGGACGAAGGTGGCGTCGCAACAGGCGGTCCAGGGCCGGCCGTCCGGCTGGACCACCAGCCGGTGGTTGTCGGCCGGGGTGGGCGGCACCCTGGTGGTGCTGGTCACGCTGGGTGTGCTCGGCGCCTGGCTGCTCGCCCACGCGACCTCGGTGAACCAGCGCCTCATCGACCGCAGCGCCCCCGGCCTGCTCGCCGCGGTCCGCCTCGACGCCGCCCTGGTCGGCCAGGAGACCGGCGTGCGCGGCTTCGGGATGACCGGGCAGGCCGAGTTCCTGGCGCCCTACCGCCAGGGGGTCGCGGATCAGAACCGGCTGGCCGGCGAGCTGCGTCGACTGCTGACCGCCGACGGCAGCCGCACCGACACCCTCGACGACCTGCTCGGACGGGCCACCAACTGGCACCGGGTGTACGCCGACCGGGTCGTCGCCGCACCCCCGGGCGCACCGGTGGCGTTCGCGACGGCGCAGGCCACCACCGGCAAGACGGCGTTCGACGCCCTGCGCGCGGCAAGCCACACCCTGCAGGAACAGCTGGGCGCCGCCCGTGCCGAGGCCCGGGCGGACCTGATGCACGTGCGCCGGCTGCGAAACTGGACCTTCGGCGCGATCGCCCTGGTGATCCTCGCCGTCGCGGTCCTCGCGTTCGTGGGTCTGCGCCGCGCCGTGTCCGCGCCACTCGCCCGGCTCGCCAGCGACGCCGCCCGGGTCGCCGCCGGCGACTTCGACCATCCGATCCGCACCGGCGGTCCCGCGGACATCCAGACCGTGGCCCGGACCGTGGACCTGATGCGTGGTCGCCTCGCCGCCGCCCTCGTGGCCTCCGAACAGGCCCGTTCGGACCTCGACCGCCGGGCCGAGGAACTACGCCGCTCCAACACCGACCTCGAGCAGTTCGCCTACGTCGCCTCGCACGACCTGCAGGAACCGCTGCGCAAGGTGACCAGCTTCTGCCAGTTGCTGCAGCGCCGCTACGGCGGCCAGCTGGACGAACGCGGCGACCAGTACATCGGTTTCATCGTCGACGGCGCCGCCCGCATGCAGAAACTCATCCAGGATCTGCTGGCGTTCTCCCGCGCCGGCCGGGCGGATCACCCCGCCGAGGACGTCGACCTGGACGTGGTCCACCGCCGCGCCCTGGAAGATCTCGAGCTGGTTGTTCGGGAAAGCGGCGCGCAGCTGACCCACGACCCGTTGCCGACGGTCGCCGGACACCCGGCCCACCTGGAGATCCTGCTGACCAACCTGCTCGGCAACGCCCTGAAGTTCCGCCACCCCGAGCGCACTCCGGCCATCCACGTCGGCGCCGAACGCGACGGCGATCACTGGCAGATCAGCGTGACCGACAACGGTATCGGCATCGAGGCCCAGTACAGCGAGCGCATCTTCGTCATCTTCCAACGCCTGCACAGCCGGGAGGACTATCCCGGAACCGGCATCGGCCTCGCCCTCTGCAAGAAGATCATCGAATATCACGGTGGCACGATCCGCCTCGACACCGATCGCGCCGTCGGAACGTGTGTGGTGTTCACCCTGCCGGCCGCGTAGCGCGATGTCGGCGGAGGCGCACCGTTTCGCTCCGCCGCTCTCGACCGAAGTTACTTTCTGTAGCGATGTTGCGGGCTGTTGTGGGGCACTGAGAGCCAAAGGGGTCGTCGTGGGGGTATTCGTGTCCGATTTGCCCCCCACGGCGACCTGTTTGGCGTGATCTTGCTCCGTGGCTGGCCGCGGGGTGTGGCGGCTGGGGGGTTCGGGGTCCGGGACGGCGACTGTTCGCGGCGGACGGATCCGCCAGCCCGCCCGGCTCTCGTGTACACCGCTGCCTGTAGGTGGAAAGGGTCGGTCGCCGTGGGGCGTCCGGATACAGTGACGCTCCCGTGGGGTTCCTCGACGCAAGGGCGGCGCGACGCAGCGATGGAGGCGGCGGGATGAGGACATATGGCGACATTGCGGCGTTGAGCGTGGCGGGGCGCCGCCGGTTGCTGGTCCGCCTACAGGTCGTGGTGCCAGGTGTGACGGACGTCTCCGCCGAATACGTCCACCTCGTCGACCTGGCTGAACCGGCCGAGGTGGCTGACCTGGCTGACCTGGCCAGGACGGCCGATCCGGCCGCTGGTGCGGGTGGTGCGGGTGGTGCGGCTGAGCCCGGGGGGCTGAGCGGGTCAGACGAGGAACGGCTGCGGGGGCTGCTCACCTACGGGGAGAGGTTCGGCGGCGACCGGTCCGCGACCGTGGCGACCCTGGTGGTGCTGCCGCGGCCGGGGACGATCTCGCCGTGGTCGTCGAAGGCATCGGACATCGCCGCGTCAGCGGGGCTCACCGCCGTGCGGCGCATCGAACGCGCCACCGTCTACTACCTGCCTGGCGCTGAGGCATCCGACCTGCGCGTGCTCGCACCGCTGCTGCACGACCGGATGACCGAGGTCGTCGAGGCGTCGCTGGATGCCGCTGGTGCGCTGTTCGCCGCCGGGCGGCCGCGGCCGCACACCGACGTCGACCTGCTCACCCAGGGGGAGGCGGCCCTCACCCGGGCCAACGCCGACCTTGGTCTGGCGCTCGGCGCGGGCGACATCGCCTATCTGGGCGAGAGGTACCGCGAGCTTGGCCGCAACCCGACCGACGTCGAGCTGATGATGTTCGCGCAGGTCAACAGCGAGCACTGTCGGCACAAGGTGTTCAACGCCGACTGGGTGATCGACGGGGAGCCCCGACCGAAGAGCCTGTTCGCGATGATCCGCAACACGCATGCGCGCTCCGGTGAGAACGTGCTCTCGGCGTACTCGGACAACGCGGCCGTGCTGCGCGGCGAACCCGCGTCCTGGTTCTACCCGGACCCGCACACCCACGCCTACCGTCGCCACGACGGCCCCGCGCACATCCTCGTCAAGGTCGAGACGCACAACCATCCGACCGCGATCGCGCCCGGCCCCGGTGCCGCGACCGGTGTCGGTGGAGAGATCCGCGACGAGGGGGCCACCGGCCGCGGCGGCGTCCCGAAGCTGGGCCTCGCCGGCTACACCGTCTCCCATCTGCGGATTCCCGGCGATGACTGTGCGTGGGAGGGCGAGGGGGACAGTCCGGAGCGGATCTCGTCCCCACTGGAGATCATGACGGACGCGCCGCTTGGCGCCGCCGGCTACAACAACGAGTTCGGCCGGCCGAACCTCGTCGGCTACTTCCGCACCTTCGAGGCGCCGGACGGCCGAGGCCAGCGGTGGGGATACCACAAGCCGATCATGATCGCGGGTGGGATCGGCAACGTCCGGGACGCGCTGGTGGGCAAGGGGCAGCTGGCGGCGGGCGACCTGGTCATCGTGCTCGGCGGGCCGGCGATGCTGATCGGGCTCGGCGGCGGGGCCGCGTCCAGCATGCAGACCGGCGCGGGTGACGCCGAGCTCGACTTCGCCTCGGTGCAGCGCGGCAACGCCGAGATGCAGCGCCGGGCGCAGGAGGTCATCAACGCCTGCTGGGCGCTGGACGAGGCCAACCCGATCGTGTCCATCCACGACGTCGGCGCCGGCGGCTGGTCGAACGCGCTGCCCGAGCTGGTGCACGACGCGGGCCGCGGCGCCGTGTTCGAGCTGCGCGACCTGCCGAACGCCGACTCCGGCATGACCCCGCTGCAGATCTGGTGCAACGAGGCGCAGGAACGCTACGTGCTCGGTATCGCCGCCGCCGATCTGGACACCTTCACCGCCCTGTGCGCGCGGGAACGCTGCCTGTTCGCCGTGGTCGGCACGGTCACCGACGAGCAGCGTCTCGTCGTGCGCGACCGGTTGTTCGCGATGGCGCCGGTGGACGTGCCGATGTCGCTGCTGTTCGGGGAGGCGTCCCGACAGACCCGCACCGCACGTTCGGTCACCGTCGCGACGGCGCCGTTCGACGAGTCCGGGATCGTGCTGGCCGAGGCCGTGCAGCGGGTGCTGCGGGTGCCCGCGGTCGGCAGCAAGAAGTTCCTCATCACCATCGGTGACCGCACGGTGGGCGGTCATACCGTGCGCGACCAGTTGGTCGGGCCGTGGCAGGTGCCGGTCAGCGATGTCGCCGTCACCGCGTCGGCGTACGGGAGCCGCACCGGTGAGGCGCTGGCGATGGGGGAGCGCACACCGCTGGCCACCGTGAACGCCCCGGCCGCGGCCCGGATGGCCGTCGGCGAGGCCCTCACCAACCTGGCCGGCGCCGCCGTCGCCGACCTGAGTCAGGTGGCGCTCTCGGCGAACTGGATGGCCGCCGTCGGCGTGGACGACCAGCAGGCCCCGCTCTACGACGCGGTCGAGGCGCTGGGCGAACGGTTCTGCCCGGATCTCGGCATCCCGATCCCGGTCGGCAAGGACTCCACCAGCATGCGCACCGTCTGGACGGACGACACTGGCGAACACGCCGTCACCTCCCCGGTGTCGCTGATCGTCACCGCCGGAGCGCCGGTCGCGGACGTCTCCCGGGTGCTCACCCCCCAGCTCGCCCGCGACGAGGACAGCCGCCTGATCTTCGTGGACCTCGCCGGCGCTGGCGACAGTGGCGACGCCGGCAGGGGTGTCGGTGCTGGTGGCCGCACCGGGGGGCGGCTCGGTGGCTCGGCGCTGGCCCTGGCGTACGGACGGCACGCGCCCGCGGACGTCCCCGACGCCGATGCCGAGGTGCTGCGGGCGTTCTTCGCCGCCTCCCGGCGGCTGGTCGCCGACAGTGACGTGCTTGCCTATCACGACCGGTCCGACGGCGGCCTGCTCGCGACGCTGGTCGAGCTGGCGTTCGCCGGCAGGGTCGGCCTCGACGTCGACCTCGCCGGACTGCCCGGTGGCACGCTGCTGGCCCGGCTGTTCGCCGAGGAACTCGGTGCCGTTCTCCAGGTGGCGGGCCCCGCCGTCGACCGGGTGGTCGCGGTGCTGGCCACCGCGCTGGGCGCGGACCGGGTCCACGTCCTCGGCCGGCCCACGCTGACGCAGCGGATCGTGCTGCGCGACGGGGAGACGGTCGTCTACGCGAACGGCCGGGCGGAGCTCGAACGGGTCTGGGCGACGACCAGCTATCTCGTCCAACGGCTGCGGGACAATCCCGACACCGCCGACGCGGAGTTCGACGCGCTCCTCGACGACGCCGACCCCGGCATCACCGAACGGATCACGTTCCCCCTGCTGCCGGCCGCCGCCCAGCCGGCCGCTGCCGACCGGCTCGCCCGGCCGAAGGCCGCGATCCTGCGGGACGAGGGCGTCAACGGGCATGTCGAGATGGCGGCGGCGTTCGACGCGGCCGGTTTCGACGCGGTCGACGTGCACATGACCGACCTGCTCACCGGCACCGCCGCCCTCGACGACTTCCAGGTGCTCGCGGCCTGCGGTGGCTTCTCCTACGGTGACGTGCTCGGCGCGGGCCTTGGCTGGGCGAAGTCGATCCTCGCCCAGCCCGACCTCGCCGCGGCCTTTCGCACCTTCTTCCACCGCCCGGACACGCTCACCCTCGGTGTCTGCAACGGCTGCCAGATGGTCGCCGGCCTCGGCACGCTCATCCCCGGCGCCACCGGCTGGCCGACCCTGTTGGAGAACACCTCCGAACGGTTCGAGGCCCGGGTGTCCAGCCTGCTCCTCGAGGACTCACCGTCGGTGCTGTTCGCCGGGATGGCCGGTTCGGTGCTGGCCGTGCCGATCGCCCACGGCGAGGGACGGATGGACTTCGGCCCCGCCGGCACCCCCGGTGCGGTGACCGCCCGTTACGTCGACAACCACGGCAAGCCCACCCAGGACTACCCGGCCAACCCCAACGGCAGCCCCGCCGCCGTCGCGGCCGTCACCTCCGACGACGGCCGCGTCACCCTGATCATGCCCCACCCGGAGCGCGCCTTCCTCACCCAGCAACGCTCCTGGCTGCCCGTCCGCACCGGCACCGGCACCGACAGCGCCGGGGACGAACCCGGCCTGGGCGCTGGTGACGAGACGTTCGGCCCGTGGCTACGCATCTTCCAGAACGCCCGCACCTGGCTCGACGGGCGCTGATCCCCCGCCCGGACGGGGAACGCATCCCGTCCGACCAGATTGTTCCGTGCGGCCGCCGCCGCGGTCCAGCCCGCGCAGGGCGTGGTGGAGCCACAGCGCGGACAGCAGGCCGAGCAGACCGGTGAGGGCGATCAGCCCAGAAGGCGTGCCGGAACGCCCCCTCGGGATCGTCGGGCAGGTTACGTGCGATGACCACCGCGAACAGCGCCCCACCGAGCGCGCCGCCGACGCGCTGCACGATGTTCACCGTGGTCGTCGCGTCCGGGAGCTGCTCGGGGGTGACCGTCTTGTAGGCGGCGATGCCTGCCGGGACAGCCGCGAACGCGGTCGCCGCGCCGAACAGGGCGAGGACGATCTGGATGACGACCTCGCCGGCGTCGAGCGGCAGCAGGGCGAACGCGACGCTGACCGCGACCAGCGTCGCGCAGCCGATCGCCGACACCACCCCGCCGCCGTGGCGGTCGGTGAGCCGCCCGGCGGCGGGCATGACCAGCGCCGTCGCCGCGCCGAGGCCGAGCAGCCGCAGACCGGTCGCCAGGACGCTCTGGCCCTGACCGATCTGGAGGTAGAGCGGGAACACCAGACCGCTGCCGAACAGGATCATCCCGGTCAGGCCGGTCGTGACCGTCGCGGCGCGGTACACCTGGTTGCGCCGGTAGAGCCGCAGGTCGAGCAGCGGCTCGCGGTGGCGCAGGGAACGGGCCACGAAGGCGGCGAGCGCACCCACCCCGACGGCGAGCGCCCCGACCACGACGGGATGCGCCAGGGAGCCACGGTCCCCTCAGGCCGTGAGCGCGTACACCAGCGCGGGCAGACCGGTACTGATCAGCAGCAGGCCCGGCCAGTCGAGGTGCGGTGCCCGGCCGCGTTCGCCGCGGGGGAGGTAGCGCAGCCCGAGGGCCAGACCGGCGGCCCCGATCGGCAGGTTGATCGCGAACAGCCAGCGCCACGACCCACCGTGCAGGATCAGGCCGCCGATCACCGGACCCAGCGCGGGCGCGACGGCCACGACGATACCGAGCGTGGCCATCACCCGCCCGAGGCGGGCCGAGCCGACCGCCCGGCCCAGCACGGTCTGACCGGCGGGGATGAGCAGCCCGCCGGCGAGGCCCTGCAGGACCCGCAGCGCGATGAGGCCCGAGACGGTCGGCGCCGCCGCGCACAGCCCCGAGGCGACGGTGAAGGCCACGAGGCTTGCCAGCCACACCCGGCCCGGCCCGTACCGGCGGCCCAACCAGCCGGAAAGCGGCAGGGACACCGCGAGAGCCAGCAGATAACCGCTGGTCACCCACTGGGTGGTCGCGAGGGTGGAGCCGAGGTCGGAGCTGATCGACTTCAGGCCGATGTTGGCGAGCGAGGCGTCCAGCCCGCTGGCGAACGCGCCGAAGACGATGACCCCCGCCAGCCGCCAGACCGGCCAGCCGATCCGGTCGTCCGCGGCGCCGGTCATCCGCCGACCAGGCTCTCCCCGGCGGCGTCCGATGTCGGGTCGGGTGCCGCCGGGCTGGTCGACGGACGCAGCGGTGCGAGCGCCCGCGACCAGGCCCGCACCTCGTCCAGGAGCCGGTCCAGGATCTGCCCGTGGTGCGGTCCCGGACGGAAGGTGCCGGGCAGCGCCGGGTCGGTCAGTTCGAAGTCGGTGAACAGGGAGAGCGCGACCTGACTGCGCACGCAGGCGACCTTGACCTCGGCCAGGGTCAGCCGCAGATGCTCCACGGCGCGGGTGCCGCCGGTGATGCCGTAGCTGACGAACCCGGCGGCCTTGTCGTTCCACTCGGCGAACAGGTAGTCGATCGCGTTCTTCAGCGCGGCTGGCATCGAGTGGTTGTACTCGGGGACGACGAAGACGAAGCCGTCGTAGGAGGCGACCGCCCGCGCCCAGCGCCGGGTGTGCGGGTGCTGGTAGTCGCCGATCGCGGCCGGGACCGGCTCGTCGAGCAGCGGCAGGGCGACGTCGGCCAGGTCGACCAGTTCGACGACGGTGTCGTCGGCGCTGGCCACCCGGGCCTGTGCCTCGCGGAACACCCAGGTGGCCACCTGGTCGACACGACGGCCCGGACGGGTGCTGCCCATCACGATGGCGATTCGGATCATCCTGACACCTCGATCATCGTTGTTCGTCGACGGGTGGATCTCCCAAACTTACAACGATCGTTGCATTTTGTGCAACGTGCGTTGTACTTGAAGGTCGCCGTGGCTATGCTCGGCGGCGAGGAGGAACCATGGACAGCCAGGGCGGGATCCGCACGGGTGTGGCCGATGCCGCCTCCGGTCGAGCGGCGCGGACGGGGCGTTCGTGGCGCGCCGGCGACAAGCGGCGCGACCTGCTGGACGGTTCGCTCGCGGCGTTCGCCCGCGACGGGTACACCCGGGCCAGCGTCGACGCGATCGCCCGGGCCGCCGGCACCTCGAGCCGCACGATCTACAACCATTTCGGCGACAAGGCGGGGCTGTTCCACGCGGTGATCGTGGACAGTGCCCGCCGGGTCGCGGACGCGCAGATCATCCTCGCTGACCGGCATCTCGGAAAGATCGTCGACATCGAGGCCGACCTGCTCGAGTTCGGCCGGGTCTGGGCGACACCGGCCCCGGAGTTCGCCGATCACTTCACGCTCGTGCGGCAGGTCATCGCGGAGGCGGCGCATGTTCCGCCGGCCACGCTGGAGGCATGGCAGGAGCAGGGGCCGCGGCGGGTCCGGCGCGCACTGGCCGCCCACCTGCGGCGGATCGCCGACGCCGGGCACCTGTCCCTGGCCGATGCCGACCTCGCCGCGGCCCATCTGGTCCTGCTGGTCGCCGGGGACAGCGGCCAGCGCTCGCTGCACGGTGCTGTCGCGCTCGAGCCGGCCGAGATCCACGCCACCTCGGACGCCGGAGTGCGCGTGTTCCTGCACGGCTACGGCGTGCGTTGAGCCGGCCCGGGCGGGGGCGCGAAAAAATCTCGGAATTCTTCGGCGTCGGGTGTCGAGAACGGTGGGCCGGCTCCGTCCCTGGGGCATGAGTGGCCGCGACGGGCCACCGGATACCGAAGGAGAACCGAGATGAAGTACCTGCTGCTCAAGCACTACCGCGGTGGCCCGGACCGGGTTGTCGACTTCCCGCCGCTGGACCAGTGGGAGCCGCGGGCGGTGGACGCGCACATCCGGTTCATGCAGGAGTTCGCCCGCCGGCTGGAGGGCAGCGGCGAGTTCGTCAGCGAGCAGGCGCTCTCGCCCGAAGGCGCGTTCGTGCGCTTCGACGGAGAGGGCCGTCCCCCGGTGACCGACGGTCCGTTCGCGGAGACGAAGGATCTGATCGCCGGCTGGATGGTCATCGACGTGGAGTCCTGGGAGCGGGCCCTCGAACTCGCCGGCGAGCTGTCCGCCGCACCCGGCCCGGACGGCGAGCCGATCTACGAATGGCTGGAGGTGCGGCCGTTCCTGACCGCGCTGCCCACCTTCACGCAGTGAGCGACGGGGGCTGAGGGCCGGGCCGGAACGGGCCAGGCCGGGCCAGGGTGGGCGGCCGGGTCAGGTCCGCGCTGGGGGTGCGGCGATCGGGGTGTTCTGGGCGGCGGCCAGCCACCACTGGCCGTCCCGTTCGACCAGGGTGTAAAGCGCCATTTCGGAGAATCCGCTGGCGTCGTTCGCCCGCCGTCGGATGTGGGCGATGGCCACCCCGGGCGCCGGGGCGCGCACCGCGACGACCTCGAACGTCGACGGTGGCGCGGCGCTCCCACCGGCAGCGGTGTGCGGGGAAAGTCATTAGCCGGATCGGTCGGTGGTTGGCAGAATGCCGATGTGCTGCTGACCGTGTCGACGACCGTACGGCCCGCTACTGACCTGGGGTTTCTGCTGCACAAGCATCCCGAGCGGGCGCAGCAGTTCGCCGCCGGCACGGCGCACGTGTTCTATCCGGAGGCCACGGTGGAGCGCACGACGGCGACGCTGCTGCTCGACATCGACCCGGTCGGCCTCGTCCGCGGCAGAGGCGGCGGGCCCGCGGGTCGTCGCGGCGGCCGCGGCAGAGGCGGCGGATCGGCGGTGGACGCGCCGGCACGCTATGTCGACGATCGGCCGTATGCGGCATCCAGCCTGCTCGCGGTGGCCCTGGCGGGTGTGTTCTCGACGGCGATGGCGGGCATCTGCACGTCCCGTCCGGAACTGGCCGCCACCGCCATCCCCCTGCGGATCCGCATTCCTGCGGTGCCGTGCCGTGATGGTGGGGCGGCGCTCGCCGAGCGGCTGTTCGCCCCGCTCGGCTGGGCCGTCGAGGCCCGCCCCGCGCCGCTGGACCCGCGGTTTCCCGAGTGGGGCACGGCACCCCATCACGATCTCACCCTGACCGGTACCCAGCGCCTCGCCGACGCGCTCACCCACGTCTACGTGCTGCTGCCCGTCCTCGACGACGGCAAGCACTACTACGTCGGACGGGACGAGGCCGACAAGCTCGTCCGAGAGGGGGCGAGCTGGCTCGGGGAGCATCCCGAACGCCATCTCATCGCCCGCCGCTACCTCGCCCACCGCCGCGGACTCGCCAGTTTCGCCCTCGCCCAGCTGGCCGTGGCCGAGGACGTCCCGGACGAGAGCATCGCCACCGGTTTCGAACCGGGCCTCGTCCCCACCGAGCAGGAACCCGACCCCGCCAGCACCGACTCTGCCAGCACCGATGCGGCCGATGTTGATGCGGCCGATGTTGATGCGGCCGGTGCCGAGGCGGAGCCGAAACGGGTGCCGCTGGCGCAGCAGCGGCGCGAGGTGATCCTTGACGTGCTGCGGGCGGCGGGTGCGGGCCGCGTCGCGGACCTCGGCTGCGGCGACGGGAAACTGGTGGCCGCCCTGCTCGCCGACACGGCGTTCACCGAGGTGATCGCCGTCGACGTGTCACACCGCGCGCTCGAGCTGGTCGCCCGCCGGCTGCACCTCGACCGGATGCCCGAACGGGTCCGCGGCCGGCTGCGCCTTGTCGCCTCGTCCCTGACCTACCGGGACGCCCGCCTGGCCGGGCTGGACGCGGCGGTGCTCAGCGAGGTCGTCGAGCACGTCGACCCGCCGCGGCTGCCGGCGTTGGCCGAGGCGGTGCTCGGCGCGGCCCGTCCGCGTCTGGTCGTGATCACCACGCCGAACGTCGAGTTCAACGTCCGCTACGAGGGTCTCGCTGCCGGGACGCCGCGCCACCGCGACCACCGCTTCGAGTGGACCCGCGCCGAGTTCGCCACCTGGGTGCGCGGCCTGAGCGCCACCTACCCGTACACGGCCCGCCTCGGCGGCATCGGCGAAACCGACCCGACCCTCGGCGCCCCCACCCAGCTCGCCATCCTCGAACGGCAGGACGACCGATGACCGACCCGAGCGCCGCATCCGACGCCGCGTCCGAGGCCCGTGCGTCCGAGGTCGGGGTGGTACCTGAGGCGAGGACGCTGGCGATTCCCGAGATGTGCCTGGTGGTGCTCGTGGGGGTGTCGGGGTCGGGGAAGTCGACGTTCGCCCGCGCGCACTTCCGGTCGACGCAGGTGCTGAGCTCGGATGTCTGCCGTGGCCTCGTCGCCGACGACGAGAACGACCAGAGCGCCACACCGGACGCCTTCGACGTGCTCCACTACATCGCCGGCAAACGGCTCGCGGCCGGACGGCTCACCGTCGTCGACGCCACGAACGTCCAGTCCAAGGCGCGGGCGTCGCTCGTCCACGTGGCCCGCGAACACGACGTGCTGCCCGTGGCGATCGTGCTGGACCTGCCCGAGCGGGTCTGCGTGGCGCGTAACGCCGAACGTGCCGACCGCGCCTTCGGTCCCGCCGTCATCCGCCGCCAGGCCGCCGACCTGCGTCGGTCGCTGCGCGGCCTGGCCCGCGAGGGCTTCCGCCGCGTCCACGTGCTGCACTCGGTGGACGAGGTGGCGGGCGCGACCATCGAGTACACGAAGCTGTTCACCGACCTGCGCCACGAGACCGGCCCGTTCGACATCATCGGCGACGTCCACGGCTGCCTCGACGAGCTCGAGCAACTGCTCACCCGCCTCGGCTACCACCTGCGCCGCGACGCCGATGGCAGTGCAGACGGCGGCGGTGGTGACGGCGGACGGCCCGTTTCGGCGTGGCATCCGGACGGGCGGCGCGTGGTGTTCGTCGGGGATCTCGTCGACCGTGGGCCGGCCGTCCCCGGCGTGCTGCGTCTGGCGATGGGGATGGTCGCCGAGGGCACCGCGTTCGCCGTCTGTGGCAACCACGAGAACAAGCTCGTGCGCGCCCTGGCCGGCCGAAAGGTGACGGTCGGTCACGGTCTCGCCGCGTCGCTGGAGCAGCTGGCGGCCGAACCGGCCGAGTTCCAGGCGCGGGCGACGGCGTTCTGCCAGGACCTGGTCTCCCACTACGTCCTCGACGCGGGACGCCTCGTCGTCGCCCACGCCGGCCTGAAGGAGGCCTACCACAACCGCGCCTCGGCCCGGGTGCGCTCGTTCGCGCTCTACGGTGACACCACCGGCGAGACCGACGAGTACGGCCTGCCCGTCCGGCTGCCCTGGGCGCGCGACTACCGCGGCCGGGCGACGGTCGTCCACGGCCACACCCCGACACCCGAACCGGAATGGGTCAACAACACGCTGTGCGTCGACACCGGCTGCGTGTTCGGTGGCAGCCTGAGCGCCCTGCGTTATCCCGAACGCGAGCTGGTCG
>NZ_CADCWS010000081.1 GCF_902806475.1 Candidatus Frankia nodulisporulans | reverse complement strand
TCCGCGCGATCGTGTTCGCGAGCGTCCTGTTCGCGGTGATCGTGCTCGTGTGCGGGGTGGAGGTCGGCCTTCGTTCGGCAGCGGCGTCTCCGGCCGGCACGTCGGATGCGGCGCGGGTCGCGTCCAGCGTGGTGTCGGCGTTGCTGGCGTCCCTGGCGACCTTTCTGCTGACCGCGGTCGCCTTCGGTCTCACCCGGTTGCGGGGCCGGGCGGCGAGCGGCGGTGGGGCCGGCTGGCGCGCACCGGGGCGCGACGAACTGACCGGGCTGCCTGACCGGCGGCATCTGCTCGACGTCGCCGGGCGCTGGCTCGGCGGGGGAGGACACCGCTCCCGCGGGGTCGCCCCGGTCGGGCTGCTGCTGCTCGATCTGGACGGGATGCGGGATGTCAATCTGGCGCTCGGACACGAGCAGGGCGATCGCCTGATCGCCACGGTCGGTAGCCGTCTGCGCGCCGCGCTGCCCGCGTCCACCCTGTTGGCGCGGATCGACGGGGACGGGTTCGCCGTCCTGCTCCGCGGGATCGACGCCGCCCGCTGCGAACGGGTCGCCGCGGACCTGCGGGCCGCCCTCGAACCACCGGTCATGCTGGCGGCCACGCCGGTCCGGCCGGACGCGAGCATCGGCATCGCCCGGTCCCCGCAGCACGGCCGCACCGTGCACGAACTGCTGCGGCACGCCGAGCAGGCGATGCACGCGCACAAACGTGCCCGGGACGGCCAGCCCGGCGAGGCCCCCGTCAACCGGGCGCGGCTGCTGCTGCGGGCCGAGGTGCGCCAGGCGTTCGACCGTGGCCAGATCGAGGTGACCTACCAGCCCAAGGCGGACCTGCGCAGCGGCCGCATCAGCGGGGTCGAGGCCCTGGTGCGTTGGCGTCATCCGGTCGACGGCCTGCGTGGGCCCGGGTCGTTCCTCACCGAGGTCGACCGGGCCGGGCTGATGCCGCGGCTCACCCGGTTCGTGCTCGACCAGGCGCTGGCCGACTGCGCGCGGTGGCGGGCCGGGGGGGTCTTCCTTACCGTCTCGGTGAACGTGCCCGCGTCCGTCATCGTCGAGACCTCGTTCGTCGATGTCGTGCGGATCGCGCTGGCCCGACACCGGCTGCCGTCCTCGGTGCTGGTCATCGAGCTCACCGAGGACACCCTGGTCGAGGCCCGGGACGCGGCGCGACGCACCCTGGTGGGGCTGCGCCGCCACGGCGTGCGGGTCAGCCTCGACGACTACGGCACCGGCTTCTGCTCGCTGACCTACCTGCGGGAACTGCCCGCGGACGAGGTGAAGCTCGACCGCACCTTCCTGCGGGATCTCGACGCCGACCCGGCGGCCGCGGAGATCGTGCGGTCCACCGTCCGGCTCGCCCACGCCCTGCGGATGCGCATCGTCGTCGAGGGGGTCGAGACGCAGCGCTCCTGGCAGACCCTCGCCGACTGGCAGTGCGACGAGGTGCAGGGCTTCTTCATCGCCGGTCCGATGGCCGGCGACCGGATCGTCATCTGGCTGGGGGAATGGGCCGCCCGGCTCTCCGCCCGGCCGCTCACCACCGGGCCCGCGCTGAGCGCACCGCCGTCGGTGGCGGCCGCGGGCCCGGCGGGACGTGCCGTCGTCGGGCCGGCGACGACCGGGGCGACCCGGTGGGCCGCCGGCTACCGGGTCGCCCCGGTCGACCGCGCCGCGTCCTGAGCTCAGCCGGGTCCGGCGTCGGCGGTCGCGGCGGTGTCGAGGCGCAGGGTGAGGTCGGCGGTCGCCCGGATCTCCCGGGCGGTGTCGCCGGGTGCGCCGGTGACCAGCCGGGTGCAGATGTCGCGGTACATCGCCGGGTAGGCGTCCAACCGGTTGACCCGGCGGCGGCGCAGCAGCCGGGAGCCCGCCTCGGCGGTGTAGCGGGCGCCGTCCACGATGGTGACGGTGACCCCGTTGGCCCGTAGCTCGGTGTGTTCGCGCAGCCCGTAGCGGCTCCCGCCGGCACTGGTCAGCACGAGGGACAACGCCGCGTCGTTGGCGAGTTCCACGTACACGGTGTAGGTGCCGCCGCGGGCGACCGACACCGTCTGGCGACGCACCGGGGCGAAGTCGTTGAGCCACAGGAAATGGTCGATCCAGTGGCAGCCGTTGCTCACCAGCCGGCTGCGGGAGGCCGGCCAGCGATACCAGTGCCGCGCCGGCAGCGGTTCCTCGAACACGACCGCGCTGTACAGCATCGGCTCGGTGGCGTCGGCGAGGCGCAGGTCGGCCCGTAGCCAGGCGTTCATCGGGGAGTACCGGCGCTGGAAGCAGGCGAACAGGCGGCCGCCGGCGTCCAGATGTTTCTCGAGTTCGTCCAGGTCGGCCTCGGTGGTGACAACCGGTTTCTCGACGATGGCGACCGCGCCGCGCCGCAGGGTGGCCAAGGCCAGCGGCGCGTGGGTGTGATGGAAACCGGCGATCAGGTCCACATCGGTCGGCTCGTCCGGACAGGGCAGCGGTGAGGTGTCGAACGTGAACCGGTCGTTGCGCCGGGTACCGATCTGGACGGGGTCGACCTCGTGGATGCGGATCAGGTCCAGATGGTCGCGGACGTGCGGGACGACCTGGGTCTTCGCATAGTGACCGAGGCCGAACAGGGCGGCGGTGGGTCGGCGCCCCCCGGCGGGTGTCACCGACCGGGTGTCCGGCGGCGCCTGCCGGCGGGGGGCGCGGGTGGCGACGGCGCTGGTGGCGCGAAGCAGCTGGTCGTCGCGGCGGGGACCCTGCCATTCGATGGCGAGCCAGTCGACCAGTCGGTCGACGCTGGCCGGGTCGAGCGGCGCACCGGACGCCGGCGACCAGCCGATCAGCGCGTCGTCGACGTCCGGCGGGGAGGTGGCCGGTCGGGCCCGTCGCACCAGTGGCGCGTCCGGGGCCCGTCCGGCCCGCGGGCGGGTGCGCACCAGCCGCGGGTCGAGCACCACCCGTTCCATACCGGCGGGATGGGCGGGCGCGACGAAGGCGACCGTGGTCCCCACCGTCAGCGGATCCCCGCCGGGGGCGCTGGACGTGCCGCGGGCATCGGATGGGCCGGGGCTGTCGGGGGGCAGGATGACGCCGAGGCCGACCGCGACGTGACGACGGTTGCGGCCGCGTTCCTGGAGCCGGCTCAGGCCCTTGCGGGCGACGGCCTGCACGCCGAACTCGCGGGTGTAGGCGGCGAGTTCCCGTGGGCCGCCGGCGCGCACGAAGTACTGGCCGTCCACCGGGAACAGGGTGATCCACAGCGTCGGTCGGATGCGCACGCCACCGGCGACCGTCGTCTCGTCGAGGTAGCCGTCCACCCAGCGGTCGGCGACGAGAATCCTCATCCGACCTCCGCGCCGTGCCGTGACACCCGCGGTGCCCGGTCGCCGCCCTCGCCCTGACGCGGCACGCGCCCGGCCGGCTCCGGCGTCGGCCCGGTGCGCCACACCTGACAGGCCTGGGCGAGCAGCGACATCGGGCCGGTCAGCGCGTCGTCGATCATGCTGGCGCAGGCCTCGAAGCGGGGACGGCCCTCATCGATGGGGTCGGTCAGATCGTCGAGTTCGGCCGGCACGATCCGTCCGGTGGCCCGGGCCCGCAGGGCGGCGGCGACGAGTAGCTCCCCGGCTGGACGTACCGGCCCGATCGGCAGGTCGGCGAGTCGGACCGCCGAGGTCAGCCGGGCGAACTCGCGCAGCGTGAACGTGCGTCGCAGGGCCCGCGGACACTGCGTGACCACCGCCGAGCGGTGTTCCCGGGTCGCGCAGAGCACCAGGTCGCTGCGTTCGACCAGTTCGGGGGTGAGCCGTCGGCTGTGGAAGCCGGTGGGGTCCAGGCCCCTGGCCCGCAGCAGTTCGGCGGAGTGCCGGTGCATCGCGTCGCCGGCGCGGGCGTGCACCCCGGCGCTGGCGATCGCCAGCTGCTGGGCGACCCCGGCGGCCACCGAGCTGCCCCGCCTGGCCGGGAAGTAGGCGGCGGCGAGATGCTGCGCCAGCGGCGAACGGCAGAGGTTGCCGGTGCAGACCATCAGGACGGTCCACGGACCGGTCCGCGCGGGCGCGCTCATGACCCGTGTGGGGCGGTCGGCCCCTGCGCGGCGGCTGGCTTCTGAGTGGCGGCTGGCTTCTGAGTGGCGGCTGGCTTCTGAGTGGCGACGGGTGTCTGGTGGGGGGCAGGGGCGCGGCGCCAGTAGACGCCCGTCCAGTCGACCGAGACGATCTGCTCGTCGATGCCGTGGGCGGCGCGGTAGTCGTCGACGGCGGCGCGGCAGCCGGGCACGGCGCCGTAGTCGTCCACGATGCAGAAACCGCCCGGGGCGAGCTTCGGGTAGAGGGCGGTGAGCGCGTCGATGGTGCTCTCGTACATGTCGCCGTCCAGGCGCAGCACCGCCAGCCGCTCGATGGGTGCGTGCGGCAGGGTGTCGCGGAACCAGCCCGGCAGGAACTGGACCTGGTCGTCGAGCAGACCGTACCGGCGGAAGTTGTCCCGTACCTGGTCGACGGAGACGGCGAGCGCGCTGTGCTCGTGATGGCGGTCGCCGGCGTCGGCGGCGTACCGCGGGTTGGGCACGGGCAGGCCGGCGAACGAGTCGGCGACCCACACCGTCCGATCGTCGACGCCGTAGGCGGCCAGCACGCCGCGCATCAGGATGCAGGCGCCGCCGCGCCACACCCCGGTCTCGATCAGGTCGCCCGGCACCTCGTCCCGGATCACCTGCTGGACGCATTCCTGGAGGTTGCGCATCCGCAGCTCGCCGGTCATGGTGTGCGCCAGCCGCGGCCAGTCCCGTCCGTCGCCGCGATGCTCCGGCGGTGTCCGGCGGACGATCTCCATGCCCTGGCGCTGGACGGCCCGGGCGACGAGCCGCCGGGCGTTGCCCCGTGGCTCCCACACGCTGCCGTCGCCGCCGTCCCACAGGGTGAAGGTCAGCGTGGAACGGAGCAGGTCAAGATAGCGTTCTGTGATCGCGGTCTGGTCCGCTCGGGTGGGGCTCTGCGTGGTCATCACTGCTCCTGGAAGGTCCGGTGCTCCTGGACGGGGAGGTTTTCTGCGCTCGGCGGTGCCGCCTGCCGCGGATACGTGGTCTGGCTGCCCCCGGCGCCATCGGTGCTGTCACCGGTGCTGTCGGCGGGGGCTCGGTGGAGGGTCGAGGGTCGGGGATGTGCGCCGGGTCGGCGGCGGCCGCCCGGGTGAGCAGGCGTGCGCAGGCGACGTACAGCGCGGCGGCGGACGCGGTGTACGTCGCGCCGGAGACGACGGCGACGGTGCCGAGCCCCCCGTGGTGCAGCGCGAGCAGTAGTCCGGCCACCGTCGCGACGGCCACCGGTACCTGCACCGTCAGCACCGTGCGCGCCGTGCGAAAGCCGAGCAGCACGTGGATGAGCAGGTAGTCGACCGCCTGCGGGATGGCGGCGAGCACCAGGACGCGGGTGGCCGTCGTCGCCGGTGCGAAGTCGGCCCCGTAGACGAGCCGGATCGCCAGCGGTGCCACCAGCGCCACCGGGGTGGAGATCACGGTGGCGAGCCCGAGGGTGGCCAGCGTCGCCCGCCGCACCGTGCGGGCCCGTTCCCGCGGGTCGACGAGTGTCCGCAGCCGGCTGAACACGACCATCCCGGTGGCCTGGCAGATCGTGGCGCAGGCGGTGGCGAACGCGACCGCGACCCCGTAGAACGCGACCTCCCGGGCCGGCCGCAGGGTCGCCACCAGCAGCAGGTCAAGCTTGTAGATCAGCTGTGCGCCGACGACCGTGCCGTACGCCCCGAGCGCGCCCCGCAGGAACGCCCGCGACGGCAGCACCCCCCCACCCGGACGCCCGGGGACCCGACGACCGGACGCATCGGACGCATCGGGTGGACCGGATGGACCGGGGTGGCGCAGCACCTGGAGGTGGTAGACCAGCGGCGGCACCAGGGACGTCAACGCCATCGCGCCGAGCCACCACACGGGACTGTGCTGCCCGACGACCGCGTAGAGCACGAACACCGCGAGTGTTCCCGCCGCCGGGACCAGCCGTACGACCTGGAACTCGCCCCCCATCCGGCCGCGCCGCTGGGCCAGGCCCGCCGCGTTCGATCCGACCACGGTCGCCGCCGCGAACAGGCTCGCCCCGACCACCGCGAGCAGCCCGAACTGGAGATCATCACGATGCCCGATTCCGCTGGCGGCGGCCGCGCCGAACAGCGCCGCGGCGATGGCGGCCACCATCGCCGCGTGCGCGAGCAGCGGGGCCAGCAGCCCCTCGTCCGCGCCGTCGTCGGTGACCAGGGCCTGGGAGACCCCCAGGCTCAGCACCATCGCGAGCATGCTCGCCCAGGTCTGCAGGGTGAGCAGTTCCCCGCGTCCGGTTGGCCCGAGCACCCGGGCCGCCAACGCACCGGTGGCCGTGCCCAGCAGCAGTGTTCCCGCGTTGCCCGCCAGCACCGCTGCCGTCGCACGGGACAACCCGCCGCCGCCCACCGTGTCCACCGGTGCCGCGTGCGCCGCCGCCTGGTCGGACGTCAGTGCCTGGTCGGACGTCAGTGCCTGGTCGGACGTCAGTGCCTGGTCGGACGTCAGTGCCTGGCCGGACGCCGGCGGCGGGTCGGACGTCGGCACTGAGCTGGACGTCATCGGTGCGACCCGCCTCCCCGCCGACCGCCGGGCTCCCATCGACGTCCACAGCGTGTGCCGAAGGCCGCTCCGGGCAGCCATTCTTACCAAGAGTGTTCTTTACTTGACGCACTGTAGGCATAGCTGGCCGCTCCGTGGCGGCGCCGCGCCGCGCCGCGTGTGCCGCCACCGGTGGGCTCCCGGGTACAGCGGACGGCCGTCCGCGTCGTGTGCGTGCGTCAGCGTGGGAGCGGGGCCGGGTGGGTGGCCGGCTGGGCGAGCACGGAGACGCGGTGTCGATCGTCGAGGTCGGGGGTGCCGGGGCGCAGCGCCGTCAGGGAGGTGCGCAGGGTGAGGGGAAGGGCGGCGTCGACGGTGAGCTCGGCGCTCAGCGCCGGCACGGTGCGCTCCCAGCCGAGGGCACGGGGGGTGGTGCGCAGCCGCCACTGGCCGGGGACATCGGTGTGCAGCAGCAGGTTCCACCCGAGCGGGGTGACGAGCACCGGTCGCGACGGGAACGCCGATGCCTCTGCCGGGGGGTCCGGGGCGAGGGTGATGCCGGGGGCGAAGTGCAGACGCAGGGTGATGCGGTGCTGGCCGGTTCCGCCGACGCGGTCGCGCAGGACGAGACCGTGCTGGTCAAGACGCCACAGGCGCTGGTGGTGCGGCGCGCCGGGCAGATGCCGGTAACCGTCGTGACCGGCGGTGACGGTGGCCGCCGTCGGCGTGCGGTGCAGGGCGGCGGCGCTGGGATGGGCCCGGCGCCCGGCGCGGAAGGCACCCCAGACCTCGGTGGAGTCGGTGTCGTCCACGGTGATCGTGGAGTGGGCGGCGGTGCCGCGTTCGTGGTCGCGGCGCGGGCCGGGCGCGTAGGTGGAGGTTCCCGGGTCCACGAGGATCGGCTCGGCGTCGAGCCAGAGCAGAAAGGCCAGGGTGTCGGCGTGGGCGTGGGCCGGCAGGCTGTCGGGGCAGGGGAGCCCGACGTCGGCGAGCAGATGCCAGTCGCCGGCGGTGAGGACGGCGAGTCCGCTCTCGGCCAGCAGGACGGCCCGGGCCTCGCCCCCCGTCTCGGCCCGCGCCTCGGTTCGGGTGGCGGTTCGGGTGGCAGGCGGGTTCGTGGTGGCGACCGGCGCGGTCACGGGAACCGGTCCGGACGGTGGGGCGGACGGCTGTGGTTCGGGGTGGGGGAACGGGGGGGTCAGCAGCCGGCGCAGGAGCGCGGCGGAGACCGGGTAGCCGTCGTTGAGCAGCGGCACCGTGCCGTCCGGTCCGAGCACCGTGGACAGCCAGCCGCGCATCCGGGTGGCGGCGTCGGTCAGCTCGCGGGGTACCGGGCGGCCCACCGCGGCGAGCAGGCCGGCGATGTCGTCGAGGTCGGCGAGGACCTGGCAGTGGTAGGCGGGTGCCCGCTCGAAGTGGCCGCCGTCGGCGAGGATCTGCCGGTCGATCTGGTGGACCAGGGCGGTCAGCCGGCGGCGTAGTCCGTGGCGGTCACCGGCCGCGATATCGAGGGCGACCAGCGCCTTCAGGTTCTTCAGTAGATGGTTGCCACCGACGTCGGTCTCCTGATGCGTGCGCAGGTACGCGTGCAGGGTGCCAAGGTCGGCGCGCACCGTGGCGCGCGTCTGCGCCATGAGACCCGCGGTGAGACCCGCGGTGAGACCCGCGGTGAGACCCGCGCTGGGATCGGCCGTGGGGTGGTGCGGCGCGGCGAGGATCGGGTGCAGGGCGCACAGGGTCCAGGCCCGCAGCGACGCCACGTAGGGTGACCACGCGACCGGGTGCCCGAGCGGGATCGCTTCTCGCCAGCCCAGGTAGAGCCGGGCGAACGTGGCGCGGCCAGGGGCGCCGTCCCTGATCAGGGTCCATGCCCAGTCCCAGTAGTGCAGGTGGTAGCGCCACAGCAGGGGGGCGTCGGCCTGCTCCCAGTCCCACCCGCGGGCGCCCTGTCCACGGGCGTCCCGCCGGCCGGAGCGCACGAGATCACGGGTGTGGCCGAGCAGGGTGAGCTGGCCCTGGGCCAGCTGTGGGCAGGACGGTTCGGTCAGCGCGATCTGGCCGTCCAGGGGGAGATGGCTCGTGGGCCAGTAGCCGGGCGAGGGGCGGGCCTGGAGCAGGACGGCGGCGAGGCGGGGAGCCTGACGCAGTCCGACGCGCTGGGCGCGTAGCCGGCCGCGGGCGACGACCTGACCGGGACGCAGATGCGCGACGGTGCGCAGGTAGCGGCCGAACTCCGCCGGTGTGCTCACGAGGACGCCCCGGAGCGTCCCGGCGTCGATCGGTGTCCCTCGCCAGGCCGCGCCTCCTGGCGTGGCGGCGGCAGCGCGGCGGCGGTGACGGTGGTGAGGGCGCTGGCGGAGCCGGCGGCCGGGGGAGACGCGGGGTGGGGGGTGGTCAGGCCCATCGCGGCGGCCTGGTCGGCGATGCCGGCCTCGAAGGGACGTGGCTGGTGGCCGAGGTCGCGGCGGGCGGGGCCGATGTCGTAGGCCTTGTCCTCGGCGAGCCGGGCGATCTGCTCCGCCTTCAGCCGTGGCCGGGCGGCGTGCCGTTCGTACCGCTGGGCGAGCAGCAGGGCCGGTCCCAGCGGCACGGACAGGGGATGGACGCGGCGTCCCAACGCGGATCCGGCGGCGGTGACGATGTCACGCAGCGGCAGCGGCCATGGTCCGGCGACGTCGTAGGCCCGGCCGACGGAGCGCTGGGCGGTCACGGCGCGCAGCACCGTCGCGGCCAGATCGTCGACGTGCACCGGCTGGTGCAGATGGGCGGCGCCGGGGACCGGCACCGGAACCGGCGGCAGCCCCACCCGCCAGGACCGCCCCCCCGACCGTCCGGGCTGGGGTGGGGCGGGCAGGTGGGCGAGCAGCGTGAGCAGGCGGGCCATGTTGCGGTCGTCCGCGCCGCCGTAGATCATGGTGGGACGGATGATCGTCCAGTCCAGGCCGCTGGCCTCGATCGCGCGTTCCGCGGCGAGGCGCACCCGTTTGGTCGGCGGTTCCAGCCGGGTGCGGATGCCGGTGGTGGAGACGAACACCGCGCGGTGCAGATGCCCGGCCGAGGTGGCGTCGAGGATCGCGCCGATGTGCCCGAAGCCGAGCGAGGCCAGGTTGACCAGCGCGGTGGCGTCGGCGGCGAGGAAGGCCGCCGCGAGCCCCGCCGGATCGTCCAGGTCACCACGCAGGTCGGTGGCGCCGAGCTCGCGCAGCGTCCGGGCGGCCTGATCGCCGCGTGCCAGCGCCCGTACGTCGTGGCCGGCGGCGACGGCGCGGGCCACGACCCGGCGGCCGAGGAACCCGCTGCCGCCGGTGATGAGGATTCTCATGCCGTCCCCTTCAGGCCACGTCGGGCGACGCCCCGCTCGCCGCCGAACGATGGGCGGGGCTTCGGCTGGCGCTGGGTGGGGACACCGGGCGTCCCCACCGCGCTGGGATCGGGCGGAAACAGCAGGTCACTGTAGGTGTGGGCGAGGGTGTCGCGGTTGAAGTGACGTTCGACGTAGCGGCGGCCGTCGCGGGCCATCCGGGCGCGTTGTTCGGGGTCGGCGGCCAGGCGGGTGATGGCGGCGGCCAGCGCCTCGGCATCCTCGGGTGCGACGACGACCTGGCCCGCGTCGAGCAGGATGCGGGCGGCCTCACCGCGCAGCGTGCCGATGACCGGTTTGCCGGCGGCGAGCAGCTCGAACATCTTCGACGGGATGAAGGTGTCGAACATCGGCACGTCCCGCAGCGGCACCACGCACAGGTCGGCGGCGGCGACGTGGGCGGCGACCTCGGCGCGGGGCACCCCGTCATGCAGGGTGGTGTTGGTCAGGCCCAGCGCACGGACATGTTCGACGAGGCGGCGTTTGTCGGCGCCCTCACCGACGAAGGCGAACCGCACGGCGCGCGCGTCGGCGCGCGGGGACCCGGCCAGGCGGGCGGCGGCATCGGCGATGGAGACCAGCCCGTGGGAGATGCCGTGCGCCCCGATGTACAGGACGAGCGGCTCGTCACCCGGTGCCCCCAGCCGCGCCCGCAGACCGGCGGGGACGGCCTCGGCCGGCCGGAACCGGTCCAGGTCGACGCCGTTGCGCACCACGTGCACCTTGGCGGCCGGGATGCCCCGGCGCACGATGTCGTCGCGAAATCCCTCGGTGACGGTGACGACGATGTCGGCGGCCCGGTAGGCGGCGAGTTCGAGCCGTTCCAGCAGACCCAGCACCCGCCGGTTGGTGAGCACCCCCAGCTGTTCGAAGATCGCCGGCCACAGGTCGCGGACCTCGACGACGAGCCGGGCCCGGCGGCGCCGGGCGAGCAGCCACGCCGAGCCGAGGGGGAAGAACGTCGGTGAGGACACGACGATGACGTCGCACGGCCCGATGCGCCGGCCACCGAGCACGACACTGCTGACCATGAACGACAGATGGCCGAGTGTCTTGCGTGCCACCCCTTCGTTGGGGGTGGCGTAGAGCCAGGTGCGCAGCACCCGGTAGCCGTCCACCCGCTCGGTGCGCACGAGCGCGCCACGGTACTCCGGGGGGATCACCCCGGTCGGATGGTTCGGCATGCCGGTCAGGACGGTGACCTCGAGCCCCTCGGCCGCCCAGGCGCGCGCGGTCTCGGACAGCCGGGCCTGGGGCGCGCCGATCTCGGGGGGAAAGTAGTGGGTGATGATCAGGACGCGGCGACGGCCGGGAGTGGGGGGCACCGTGATCGACCTCCAACAGGCGTCAGGGAACGTGCGAGGACAGGGGAAGCTCTGCGTGGCGGGTCGCGGCGGCCAGCTCGTGCCAGGCGGGACGGCCCAGGGGCAGCTCGAAGTCGCGGTGGCGCAGCCAGCCGGGGCGCTGCGCCTGACCGAGTAGCAGCAGGTCCGCGCGGCGGCACAGCGCGCCCAGCGGTGCCAGCCACTGCCCGGTCGGCGCGGTGACGTCCAGCAGGCCGCGCACCAGCGCGGGTGGTGTGGTGTGCAGCCGGCGGCCCGGCGCGAACGTCTCGTAGAGCGAGCGCACGGTGTGCCCCTCGTACGGATGGGCGACGACGAACGGGGCGTGCTCGGCGGCGAGGATCGCCGCGATCACGGCGCCGACGTTGCCGATCAGGGCGACCGGCACCGGCTGCTCGCCGTCGCCGCAGGTCACCAGCGGATAGCGGCGGCAGAACGCGGCGAAGGCGGCGGTCATCCGACGCCCCGAGCCGTGTACCGAAGGCGGACGGTAGAGGGTGACGGCGACCCGTCCGCGCGCGGCGGCGTCGCGCAGCAGCTGTTCGCCGAGGGTCTTCGACCGTGCGTAGGGGGTCAGCGGCGCGTAGCGCAGCGACTCGTCGAGCACATGGGCACGTCCCTGCACCGCGGCCGTCGAGACGTGCACCAGCCGAGGCACCCCGGCCCGCGCGCAGGCGTCGGCGAGCAGCCGCGGCCAGGCGGCGTTGCCCCCGACCAGCATGGGTGTGCGGGCCGCCCCCGCGGTGGCTATGCCGGCCGCGTTCACGACCACCTCGACGTCGTCGAGTTCGCCGGCGAGCCGGGCGATCTGGTCCCGGGCGGGCGTCCAGGTGGGATGTTCCAGCGTCGCGGCGTCGACCCGCAGCCGCCGGGCCCGGCGTGTCACCACGTCATGCCCGGCCGCCCGCAACGCCACCGTCGTGGCCGTCCCGATGAACCCGCCGGCGCCGAACACCGCGACCCGACTCATGACGCGTCACGCCCGGAGGTCCGCCCCGCCGACGTCCGCCCCGCCGGGGTGCTCGCCGCCGGGGTGCTCGCCGCCGGGCTTCCCGACGTGCCTCCCGACGTGTCGCCGGAGACGCCGGCCGTGGCGCCGGCCGCTGGGCTGGGTGACGCCGACGGTGCCACCCGCTGGGTGGGCAGCGTCGGCGACGGCGTCGCGGCCGACGGTGTGGCCGTGGGCGGCGCGGTGGCGCTCGAGGGTGTCGTGGCGGCGGTGACGGTCGCGAGCGTGACCCGATCGGGCAGACGCAGGTACCCGGCCAGGACCACGGCGGCGGCCAGGTCGGCGGTCAGGCGTCCCGGCCAGGGCCCGAAGGACGCCAGTGACAGCGCGACGACAATCGTGCTCACCCCCGCCACCAGGCCGGTGACCTGCGGATGCGTCCAACCGGCGATGGTGAGGCGCTGGTAGGCGTGACTGCGGTGCGCGGTGTGCCACGGTTCGCCCGCGCGGACCCGCCGCAGCAGCGTCACCGAGGTGTCGGCGAGATACAGCGCGCTCGGGGCGAGCGCCGCCTCCAGTGGGACGCCGACCAGCACCGCCTGCGTGGTCAGCACGGCGATGACGGCGCCCAGGGTGTAGCTGCCGACATCGCCGAGGAAGATCCGGGCGCGGGGAAAGTTGTAGGGCAGGAAACCGAGGGCGGTGGCGGCGACGAGAATGCCACCGGCGCTGACGGCGGGGGCGTCCCGCAGGGCGCCGAGGGCGGCGAGGGTGCCGCCGGCGAGCGCGGCGCTCATCCCCGAGATGCCGTTGATGCCGTCCATGAAGTTGAAGACGTTGACGAAGCCGGTGATCCACAGGGGTGCGCAGACGGTGACGGCCAGCACCGCGGCCAGGCCGGGTGTCGGATCGCCGAGTACCGCGGCGAGCACGGTCATCGCCGTGATGACGAACGCCGCCGCGACATGCAGCGCGAGCCGGCGCATCGCGGTGACGCCACCGACGTCCTCGGCCAGCCCGATCAGGCCGAACAGGGTCGCGGCCGCCGTGAACGGCAGCAGGTTCGGGCCGTCGTGCTTCGCCACCAGCACCGCGGTGAGCACCCCGACGAACAGGCCGAGGACCACGGCCACTCCGCCGCCGCGCACCGTCGGTGCCCGGTGCGAGGAACGCGCCGTGACCTCGTCGATGGCGGCGAGTCGGCGCATCGCGGCGAGCACGACTGGGGTCGTCACCGCGGTGGCGCCGCACGCGGTGACGCATGCGGCGGCGAGCGCTGGCTGCATGCCGTTCCTCCGGCTCTGACACGTCGGGGGGCCTCCGAACGGCCTTCGTCGCTGAATGTAGTGCATCAACTACACTACGCTGCACGATGACGGCCGCGAGTGTTCCGTCGCGGCGACACAGCCGGAAGGGTGCACGCGATGAAACAGGTGGTGCAGGCGGCGTCCGGGGGGTCGGTACGGGTCGTCGACGTTCCCGTCCCGGTGATCGGCCCGACCGAGGTCCTGGTGGCCACGGCCGCGACGATCGTGTCCGCCGGTACGGAGCGGGCGGTGACCGAACTGGCCCGCGCGAGCCTGGTGGCGAAGGCCCGGGCCCGCCCGGACCTGGTCCGCAAGGTCGCGGCGAAGGCGCGCACCGACGGCCTCGGCTCGGCCGTGCGCACCGTCCGGGAGCGGCTGGGCAGCGACGTCCCGCTCGGGTACAGCGGCTGCGGGCAGGTGGTCGAGGTCGGCTCGGCGGTGGCGGGTATCCGTCCCGGCGATCTGGTGGCCACCGGCGGTGCGGGCCGGGCCAACCACGCCGAATACCAGTCGGTACCGGGCCTGCTCTGTGCCCGGGTACCGGACGAGGTCGAGCCCGCCGCCGCCGCCTTCGCCACGATCGCCGCGATCGCCCTGCACGGGCTGCGTCTGGCCGAGGTCGGGCCCGGCAGCCGCGTCGCCGTCGTCGGTCTGGGCCTGGTCGGCCAGCTCGCCGCCCGCCTGGCGCTGGCCAGCGGCTGCGACGTGGTGGGTATCGACCTGGCCGAACTCCCCCTGGCCACCGCCCGGGCGGCCGGGGTGTCGGCGCACGCCGAGGCCGGCGAGGCGACCACCGCCGCCGTGCTCGACTGGAGCCGCGGGCGCGGCGCGGACGCGGTGCTCGTCTGCGCCGCCGGACGCTCGGCCAAGCCGGTGATGCGCGCGACCGCCATCGCCCGCGACCGGGCACCGCTGGTCGTCGTCGGAGACGTCGGCCTCGACCTCGCCCGCACCCCGTTCTACGAGAAGGAACTGACCCTGCGGTTCGCCCGCTCCTACGGGCCGGGCCGCTACGAACGCAGCTACGAGGAGTGGGGCGTCGACTATCCGGCCGGCCAGGTGCGCTGGACGGAGGGCCGTAACCAGGAGGCCGTCCTCGACCTGCTCGCCGCCGGCCGCCTCCAGGTCGACGACCTGGTCACCCACGCCTACCCGATCGACGAGGCCCCGGCGGCCTACCAGCTCGTCGCCGCCCGCACCGAGCCCTACCTCGCCATCCGCTTCGACTACCCGCCCCCGTCCACCCGGCCGAACCTGACGGCCGAGTCGGCCTCGTCGGCCTCGTCGGTTCCCTCCGTCGGATCGGCCACCTCCGCGGACTCCGGTGCGCCGTCCGGTCCGCGGGCGCGGGTGCGGATTCCGCGGCAGCGCGGGGCGAGGGTGACCGCGGCGGCCACGCGGCGGGGCAGCCGGGTGGGCTGGATCGGCGCGGGTGGCTTCTCCGGCTCGGTGCTGCTGCCGGCCTTCCGCGCCGCCGGGTTCGACCAGTTCGTCACGGTCGCCTCGGCCGGTGGACGTTCCGCCCGGGCGTTCGCCGACCGGCACGGGTTCGCCGGTGCGGTGGCCGGGGCCGACGCGGTCCTCGATGACGACGACATCGACGTCGTGGTGATCGCCACCCCGCACGCGACCCACGCCGACCTGGCCGTGCGAGCCCTGACCCGCGGCCGGCACGTGTGGTGCGAGAAGCCGCTGGCGCTCACCGTCGACGACCTCGACCGGGTGGAGCGGGCCGCGGCGCAGGGCGGCGGCGCCCTGGTCGTCGGCTACAACCGACGGTTCTCCCCGGCGCTGGTCGCCGCGCGGGCCGCGCTCGACCATCGGACGGGCCCGCTGAGCACCGTGTACCGGGTCGCCGCCGGACCTGTCCCGGACGGCCACTGGTACCACGACCGGGTCCAGGGTGGACGGCTGCTCGGCGAGGTGTGCCATTTCGTCGACGCCTGCGCGGCGCTCGCCGGCAGCCCCGTCGAGGCGGTCGCGGCGCTCGCCGGACGCGACGGCGAACTGCTGCTCGCCTCGGATCTCACCGTCTCCCTGCGACACGTCGACGGCTCCCTGTCGACGATCGCCTACAGCTGCGCGCGCCCCCGGACCGCGCGCAAGGAGCAGGTCGAGGCGCTCGCCGGCGACCGTCACGTGCAGCTCGACGACTACCGCGAGCTGGTCGTCGACGGGCAGGTGCGGTGGCGCGGCGCCCAGGACAAGGGTCATCGCGAAGCCGCCGCGGCCTTCCTACGGATGTGCCGTGGCGGCGACACCAGCCTCACCGCGGACCTGCTCGCCTCCAGCCGAGCCACCCTCGCCGCCGCCGACGCCCTGGGTGTCGACTCCGCCGTGGCCGTCGACCCGGCCCACGGAGTCGGCTCGGTCCACGGCGTCGACTCGACCCATGGTGTGGACTCGGCCCACGCCGTCGACTCGGCCCACGCCGTCGATCCGGCCCTTCCCGTAGCCCTGAGCTGAGCCCGACCCCCAAGACCATCTCCCTGAAAGGACACTCGACGTGCCGCGTGCGCTGATTACCGGGATTACCGGGCAGGACGGGTTGT
>NZ_CADCWS010000080.1 GCF_902806475.1 Candidatus Frankia nodulisporulans | reverse complement strand
CGACTGGATTTTCCAGATCGCACGAAAGCCGCGGGCGGATCTGGCTGTCACCGGCGGGCTTCTGCAGGCGTTGGACGACGTGTTACATCCGCAGGCCCGTCTGTGTTCGCAGGGCATTGACCGCTGGTTGACGATCCCGGAGATCGCAGGGTTGGTGATGTGGGCTGAGAGTGAGGGTGCGCCTTTGGTGATCAATGCCCTGGATAGTTTGTAATCCAAATCAATACAAGATCGTCGATCACGGTAGGAAGCCAACCACCAACACCCGGAGTCCACCTGTGACCAGTATCAACACCACCACCGCCGACCTCAGCAACCGAATTCTCACCGAAGCCCACACCCTCATCCGCGGATCCGGCGAACTCAACATCGACCAGACCTACAACCGCGAATACCACACCACCCTTCAAGCCATCAACTACGCCCACGCCGCGTAACTCCTCCTCGGCCAGTTCGCTGTCCGCGACCCGCCGGCCGCCGACTTTTATGCCAATATGGTCGTCGCCGATTGGGAATCCGGTGAAGTCGGAGACCTACTCTTCGAACAGACCCACAGCTCCACCCCGCCAGCAAGGGAGAAGCCCGATGAGCCCCCGCCGCATCGCCGCCGCGATCCTCTGTGCCGCAACCCTCACCCTCACCGCTGCCGGCTGTGCCCGTAGCTCCAACGGCACGCTCGACGCCCCCCTCGGACGCCAGGACAACAGCCCGGCGCAGATCATCAACGCCCCGGACGGCTGGCGGAACGTGATGACCAAATGCGTTTCGTTCCAGCCCGGGAAGCGGATCTACGAGGTGCGGGGAACGGACGCCGTGCCCGTGATCGTCGACGACCCGGCCTGCGGAAAGGCTGGCCACTGATGCCCCTCGACACGCAGCGACCCGGCTCGTCTCGATCGAGCCGTGGCCGTGTTGGCGGATGCTGCCAGCGGCATTGCCGGTGTCGAGGTCGACATCACCTACCAGCCTGCTGACACCGTCCCGCCGTCGCCCGGCGCTGCCGGTGAAACCCCCACCCGCTGGGGAGACCCGCCATGCCCCGAACCCCCAGCCCGACCAGCCTCCGACGGAAGTAGGAAGCCTATCGGCGGAGGCGGGTCCACGAAGGCCTCGATTTCGAACAGCACGTCATCGCCGCCACGTTGGAACCCAACGGCTATGTGTGCACCCGCAGCCACATGTCCAAGGGGCCATGCGATCTGGCCGCGATCAAAAGCGGGCAGATCCTGCTGATCCCCGCCCGGTTGACCGTGGTGGATGCGGCGAACCCGTCGTTCAGCTACGGGGACCTGCACGGGGTGTGGCGGCTCGTTGAGCAGCTGTCCCGGCCCGGGTTTGACGTGCGGACTGTGACCGCAACCCCGGTTCATGCCCCGCGCGCAGGTTGCAGGATGGCACGTTCCGTCCGTGCCGCTGCGCAGGACTCGAACCGGCCGCGATGGAGCCGGTGAGGTTCCGGGAGCTGTCCTCGTCGCGGGGTCTGCCGTCAAGCCCGAGTAGCCCCGAGGGTCAGCGCCGAGCAAACAGGACGATCCGGCCGGCCGCAGCTGCGGCGCGCAGAGTTCACCAGCCGCGGGCCCGCCACTCGGCGAGATGGGGGCGCTCTACGCCGATCGTCGAGTCGAGCCCGTGACCTGGATAGATCCAGGTGCTGTCCGGGAGCGGCCCGAAGACCTTGGCCTCCAGGTCGTCCATGAGGGTGACGAAGGCCGCGGCATCGCCGAAGGTGTTGCCAGGACCGCCGGGGAACAGGCAGTCGCCGGTGAACAGGTGTGGTGAGGCGGGGTCGGCGTCGTAGAGCAGGGCGACCGAGCCAGGTGTGTGGCCGACCAGATGGATGGCGCGCAGGCTGGCGCGACCGACGGTGACCACATCGCCGTCCCGAACGATCCGGGCCGTCGGCACGGGGATGCCGGGGGCGTCGTCGACGTGGGCGACGGTGGTCGCACCGGTGGTGGCCACCACCTCGGCGAGTGCCTGCACGTGGTCGGCGTGCCGGTGGCTGGTGACGACGGTGGCCAGCCCCGCGTCACCGACCAGGCGCAGCAGCGTGTCGGCCTCGTTCGCCGCGTCGATGAGCAGCTGCTCCTCGGTGACGGTGCAGCGCAACAGGTAGGCGTTGTTGTTCATCGGGCCGACCGCGACCTTTGTCACGGTCAGGCCAGGCAGTGTTCGAGTGTCCGCCGGGCCGCCGACGGTGACCTGGCCGGAGTAGGCGTCGCCCGCCGTACCCTGCTCGCTGCTCATGGGTGCTGCCCCTTCGACGGACTCCCGCGGTCCCTCCCATCCTTCACCACGGTCGCCTTCGGCGGGGCGGGCGGTGGACGCGCTCGGCGAGGCCGTCGACGAAGCTCGCCGTGCCCAGCCCGCCGGGCTGGTGATCACCGCGGCCGTGGTCGGGCAGCGAGTGTCGGCCGATCCGGCCGGCGGCGGAACATCCGCTGGTAGCGGATGGTTACCGTCGTTCGGATGGGGGCCGCGCCGCCATGGCCGATCGGCGCCCGTGTGGGCCGGTGTGGGCCTCACGTGGGTCGTGGTGCCGGGTTGGGTTCGCCGCCGGGTAGAACCGCTGCTGTGCGGCGTTGGCCGCGGTGCGGCATGGACAGCTGCCGCGGGAGGTGGCCGCGACGGAACTGTCGGACCCCATCCGTAGCATGGCGACACCCGCCCAGGTCCGATTTCCGGAAGATCATGAGGGATCGACGATGGCCGACCGACTCGTCGTGCGTGGCGCGCGTGAGCACAACCTCCGCGACGTCGATCTTGACCTGCCCCGGGATGGGCTGATCGTCTTCACCGGAATGTCGGGATCGGGCAAGTCGAGCCTCGCCTTCGACACGATCTTCGCCGAGGGGCAGCGGCGTTACGTCGAGTCGCTGTCGGCCTACGCCCGCCAGTTCCTCGGTCAGATGGACAAGCCGGATGTGGATTTCATCGAGGGCCTGTCCCCGGCGGTGTCCATCGACCAGAAGTCGACCTCACGCAACCCGCGGTCCACCGTCGGCACGATCACCGAGGTGTACGACTACCTGCGGCTGCTCTACGCCCGCGCGGGCCGCCCGCACTGTCCGAAATGCGGGCGGCCGATCGCCCGGCAGACGCCGCAGCAGATCGTCGACCGGCTGCTCGAGCTGCCCGAGGGCACCCGTTTCCAGCTGCTCGCCCCGGTGGTGCGCGGGCGCAAGGGTGAGTACGTCGACCTGTTCGCCGAGCTCCAGAGCTCCGGCTTCGCCCGCGCCCGGGTCGACGGCGACGTCGTCGCCCTCACCGACGTGCCCAAGCTCGCCAAGCAGCGCAAGCACACCATCGAGGTCGTCGTCGACCGGTTGGCGGCGAAGGCGTCGGCCAAGCAGCGTCTGACCGACTCGGTGGAGACGGCGCTGCGTCTGGGTGGGGGCCTGGTACTCGTCGACTTCGTCGACCGGCCCGCTGACGATCCCGACCGCGAGCGGATGTACTCCGAACATCTGGCCTGCATGTACGACGACCTGTCGTTCGAGGAGCTGGAACCGCGGTCGTTCTCGTTCAACTCGCCCTACGGCGCCTGCCCGGACTGCTCCGGCATCGGCACCCGTAAGGAGGTCGACCCGGAGCTCGTCGTTCCCGACCCGACGCTGTCGCTGGCGCGGGGCGCGGTGGCGCCGTGGGCCGGTGGGCACAACAAGGAGTACTTCGAGCGGCTGCTCACCGCGCTCGCCGAGGACCTCAGCTTCCGGATGGACACGCCCTGGGAGGGGCTGCCCGAGCGGGCCCGCAAGGCGGTGCTGCACGGCAGCGGCGACACCGAGATCCACGTCGGCTACACCAACCGCTACGGGCGCAAGCGGTCCTACTACGCGTCCTTCGAAGGAGTGATCGGCTTCATCGGCCGCCGCCACCGCGAGGCCGAGTCGGACAGCAGCCGCGAGCGGTACGAGGGGTACATGCGCGATGTGGCGTGCCCGACGTGCCGCGGTGCGCGGCTCAAGCCCGAGTCGCTCGCGGTCACCCTCGGGGCACGTTCGATCGCCGAGGTGTCGGGGATGGCGATCGGGGAGTGCGCCGAGTTCCTGCGCGGCCTCGAACTCACCGAACGGGAGCAGGTGATCGCCGGTCGGGTACTCAAGGAGGTCGACGCCCGGCTGTCGTTCCTGCTCGACGTCGGTCTGGACTATCTCTCGCTGGACCGGGCCGCGGGCACGCTGGCCGGCGGGGAGGCGCAGCGTATCCGGCTCGCCACCCAGATCGGCTCCGGGCTCGTCGGCGTGCTGTACGTGCTGGACGAGCCGTCCATCGGCCTGCACCAGCGGGACAACCGCCGGCTCATCCAGACCCTCGAGCGTCTGCGTGACCTTGGCAACACCCTTATCGTCGTCGAGCACGACGAGGACACGATTCGCGCGTCCGACTGGGTGGTCGACATCGGTCCCGGTGCCGGCGAGCACGGCGGGCGGGTCGTCGTGTCCGGGCCGGTGGAGGAGCTGCTGGCCAGCGAGGAGTCGGTGACCGGCGCCTACCTGTCGGGGCGCCGGCAGATCCCGATCCCGGACATCCGCCGGGTGCCGATCAAGGGTCGCTCGCTCACGGTGCACGGCGCCCGGGAGCACAACCTGCGCGACGTCACGGTCTCGTTCCCGCTCGGCTGCTTCGTCGCCGTCACCGGGGTGTCCGGGTCGGGCAAGTCGACGCTGGTCAACGACATCCTCGCGGCGGTGCTCGCGAACCGGCTCAACGGCGCCCGCGAGGTGCCGGGCCGCCACCGCACCGTCAGCGGCCTCGAGGAGCTGGACAAGGCCGTCCGGGTCGACCAGTCGCCGATCGGGCGCACCCCACGATCGAACCCGGCCACCTACACCGGCGTGTTCGACCACGTCCGCCGGCTGTTTGCCGAGACGACCGAGGCGAAGGTGCGCGGCTACCAGCCCGGCCGGTTCTCGTTCAACGTCAAGGGCGGCAGATGTGAGGCCTGCTCCGGCGACGGCACCATCAAGATCGAGATGAACTTCCTGCCGGACGTGTACGTGCCGTGTGAGGTCTGCCACGGTGCGCGCTACAACCGGGAGACCCTGGAAGTGCACTACAAGAACCGCAGCATCGCCGACGTGCTCGACATGCCGATCGAGGAGGCCGCCGAGTTCTTCGCCGCGGTGCCGGCGATCGCCCGTCACCTGCGCACCCTCAACGATGTCGGGCTTGGATACGTCCGGCTGGGCCAGTCGGCACCGACGCTGTCCGGTGGCGAGGCGCAACGGGTGAAACTCGCCGCCGAACTACAGCGCCGCTCCACCGGCCGCACCGTCTACGTCCTGGACGAGCCGACGACCGGATTGCACTTCGAGGACATTCGCAAACTGCTCGGGGTACTCGGCCGGCTGGTCGACGCGGGCAACACCGTCATCGTCATCGAGCACAACCTCGACGTGATCAAAACCGCTGACTGGATCATCGACATGGGTCCCGAGGGTGGCACCGGCGGCGGTCGGGTCGTGGCACAGGGCACACCGGAAAGTGTGGCCGCGGTCACCGAAAGCCATACCGCGGTGTTCCTGCGCGAGATTCTCGGCGGCCGGGTCGCCGGTACGGACGGTGGCGGCCGGGGTGCCAGGGGTGGCGGTGTCGAGGGCGAAGGTGTCGAGGGCGAAGGTGTCGGGGGCGGAGATGGCGAGGGCGCGGGTATCCGGCGCGAACGCGTCGCCGAGGCCGCGGCCCGCTAAGGCCGCGCCCGCCGCGCCGGTGCCGGTCGGCCGCCGCGGCGACTGGCCGCGGCGGGGGCGGCGGTCAGTCCTGGAGGAGGTCGGCGAGCACGGTGTCGAGCTCCTGCTCGGTGTGCTCCTGGCCGGTGGGCACGAGCCGCTCGGTGCGGTCGAGGAAACGGCGCAGCGGCGCCGTGGCCAGCACGACCACCTTGCTCTTCTCGCCGTCCGCCAGGTCGAGGCGGATGCCGCGCTGCTCGGGGTCGGGGCCGATGCGCACGTCGCCGTCGCCGACGGCGCGCTCCAGGCCTGTGCGCAGCGCGTCACGTGGCGCCACCCAGTGACCCTGGGGCAGGGCGGGGTGCTCCGGCCGGGATATCAGGGTCAGCGACACGGCCAGCGGATCGCAGGCCCGCCAGCAGATCTGGAACACCGTCACCCGCCCGCTGTTGGCGCCGTCGTCCACGACGAACTCCGCGGTGACGTCCTTTCCAAACACGTGCTGGCTCCCTCGGTTCGCCATCCGGTGTGTCGAGGGTCGCAGCCTCGCGCGCCGGGCGCCAGCGGGAGAGCCCCGAACACCGGAAGGTGTGGATGTGATCACTTTACGTCCTCGATTGCTGAGGCGCTGCCGGACCGTCCCGACGTCGGGAACCGGACCCCCGCCGACCAGGTCGCACGCTATGCGTGATGAAATGGTTACGTGCAGGTGCTGCCCGTCCAGGATGATGGTCGCCGTAGGCTCGGTTCATGGCTGATCCGGCGTCCTACCGGCCTGCGCCGGGGTCGATCCCCGAGACCCCCGGCGTCTACCGCTTCCGTGACGAGCATGGCCGCGTGCTGTACGTCGGCAAGGCCAAGAACCTGCGCGCCCGGCTCGCGAACTACTTCGCCGCCCCGCACACGCTGCATCCCCGCACCCAGCAGATGGTGCGGACGGCCTGCGGTGTCGAGTGGACGGTGGTCGCCACCGAGGTCGAGGCACTACAGCTCGAGTTCACCTGGATCAAGGAGTTCGATCCGCGGTTCAACGTCCGCTACCGCGATGACAAGAGCTATCCGAGTCTCGCCGTGACCCTTCACGAGGAGTTCCCGCGACTGCAGGTCATGCGGGGGCCAAAGCGCAAGGGCGTGCGGTACTTCGGGCCGTATGTCCATGCCTGGGCGATCCGGGAGACCCTGGATCAGCTGCTGCGGGTGTTCCCGGCGCGGACCTGCTCGGCCGGGGTGTTCCGCCGCGCCGGGCAGGTAGGCCGGCCGTGTCTGCTCGGCTACATCGACCGGTGCAGCGCGCCGTGCGTCGGACGTGTCGACGCCGCCGAGCACCGGGCGATCGTCGAGGACTTCTGCGACTTCATGTCCGGCCAGACGGGCCGGTTCCTGCGACGCATCGAGCAGGACATGCGCACCGCCGCGGCGGCCCAGGAATACGAGCGGGCCGCCCGGCTGCGCGACGACGCCGGTGCGCTGCGCCGCGCGATCGAGAAGCAGGCGGTCGTGCTGCCCGACGGCACCGACGCCGATGTGATCGCCTTCGCCGAGGACGAGCTGGAGGCCGCGGTCGCGATCTTCTACGTCCGGGGTGGGCGGGTCCGCGGCCAGCGTGGCTGGGTGGTCGACAAGGTCGAGGACGTGACCACCGCCGACCTCGTCGAGCAGTTCCTCACCCAGGACTACCTCGAGGGCATCGCACCACCCGCCGTCCCCGGCGCCGAGGACACCGCTCACGTCGACGGTGCCGCGGTGGCGGGTGCCGCGGACGGTCCGCCGGTGGGTGGCCGCGGTGTGCGGGGGGACGCGCGCCGGCCCACGGGGCTTGCCAGCGTGGATCTCGCGGGCGCCGGTGTCGCCCGCGAGATCCTGCTACCGGTGCTGCCCCCGGACGCCCAGGCGGTGACCGAACTGCTCGCGGTGGTCCGCGGCGGCCGGGTGGAGCTGCGGGTCCCGCAGCGGGGCGACAAGCGAACCCTGCTCGAGACGGTGCAGCGCAACGCCAGTCAGACGCTGGCCCTGCACCGCACGAAACGGTCCAGTGACCTGACCGCCCGCAGCCGTGCGCTGGCCGAACTCCAGGAGGCCCTGGACCTGCCGGACGCGCCGCTGCGCATCGAGTGCTTCGACGTCTCCAACACCCAGGGCACCAACATCGTCGCCAGCATGGTCGTGTTCGAGGACGGCCTGGCCCGCAAGTCGGAGTACCGCCGGTTCTCCATCCGGGGGCTCGCCGGCGGCGCCGATGCCGCGGGAGACAGCGGTGGGGGCGCCTCGGGGGCGCGGGCCCGCGGTCAGGACGACGTCGCGAGCATGTACGAGACGATCCACCGACGGTTCTCCCGCTACCTCGCCGAACAGTCGCGCACCGGCGAGATCGCCGGCATCCCGGCCAGCGGCGAGGTGCCCGCGGAGCTGACCGACCCAGCCGGCCCAGTCAGTTCAGCCGGCCCAGCCGGGTCGGCGGGGGAGCCGGCCGTGGGTGGGCAGCCGATCGATCCGGACACCGGACGTCCCCGCCGGTTCGCCTACCCACCGAACCTCGTCGTCGTGGACGGTGGGGCGCCGCAGGTCGCGGCGGCCGCGCGGGCGTTGAACGACCTCGGCATCGACGACGGGCCGGGCGGAGTGGCACTGTGTGGACTCGCGAAGCGGCTGGAGGAGGTCTGGCTTGCCGACAGCGACGAACCGGTGATCCTCCCGCGCACATCCGAGGGCCTCTACCTGCTACAACGGGTGCGGGACGAGGCACACCGCTTCGCGATCACCTATCACCGGCAGAAGCGTTCCACCGCGATGGTGGCCTCCGCGCTCGACGAGGTGCCAGGCCTCGGTGAGACGCGGCGCAAGGCGCTGCTGCGGGCGTTCGGTTCGGTCGCGAAGATCCGCGCGGCCAGCGCGGAGGAGCTCGCTCAGGTCTCCGGGATCGGTCCGCGCACCGCCGCGGCGATCGTGGCGGCCCTCGCCCGCACGGCGCCGGGGCAACCCGCGGCGCCCGCCCCGGCCGTCGACCCGATGACCGGTGAGATCCTCGACCACGCCGACGCGGGACGGACGCCATGACCACACCGACCCTCGAGTTGGCCATCATCACCGGGCTGTCCGGCGCCGGCCGCAGCACGGCCGCCAAGTGCCTGGAGGACCTCGGCTGGTTCGTCGTCGACAACCTGCCGCCCGCGTTGCTGTCCACGATGGCCGAACTGGGGCATCGCTCCGGTGGGGCGGTCAGCCGGATCGCCGTCGTCGTCGACGTCCGCGGGCGGGCGTTCTTCTCCGACCTGCGGGCGGCGGTCGCGGCGCTGGACACCCGGGGCATGCAGCCCCGGATGCTGTTCCTGGAGGCCAGCGACGACGCGCTGATCCGCCGGTTCGACCATGTCCGCCGGCCGCATCCGCTGCAGGGCGACGGCCGGGTCGTCGACGGCATCGGACGTGAGCGCACACTGCTCGCGGAACTACGCGGCGAGGCCGACCTGGTGCTGGACACGACCGACCTCAACGTCCACGAACTGCGGGCGAAGATAGACGCCGCGTTCGGTCAGCCGCGTACCCACCGGCTCAACGCCACCGTCGTCTCGTTCGGCTACAAGTACGGGCTGCCCCTGGACGCCGACCTCGTGGCCGACTGCCGCTTCCTGCCCAACCCCCACTGGGTCGAGGAGCTGCGCCCCTACACCGGACGGGACCCGCAGGTCCGCGACTACGTGCTCGCCCAGCCGGGCGCGCGGGAGTTCCTCGACCAGTACGCGGCGCTGCTGCATCTGATGGGCGACGGGTTCGCCCGCGAGGGCAAGCGGTACCTCACCCTCGCGGTCGGCTGTACCGGCGGCAAGCACCGCAGCGTCGCCATCGCCGAGCAGGTCGGCGCGCGTCTGGCCGCCGACGGCATCGGAGTTCGCGTCGTGCATCGCGACCTGGGTCGGGAGTGAGCGTGAGCCGTTTCGACGACGAGGACGACGAGGCCCGACTGCCACCGGCGGTGGTCGCCTTCGGTGGCGGGCACGGTCTGGCCGCCTCCCTGGCGGCACTGCGCCGACTGACCCCGGCCCTGACCGCTGTAGTGACCGTCGGTGATGACGGTGGTTCGTCGGGACGGCTGCGCAGTGAGCTCGGCGCCCTGCCGATGGGCGATCTGCGGATGGCGCTGGCGGCCCTCGCCGGCGCCGACGGTGACCCGGCGACCTGGGCCGACCTGTTCCAGCACCGGTTCGGCGGGCCCGGTCCGCTGGCCGGACACGCGGTCGGGAACCTGGTGCTCACCGGCCTCGCCGAACGCACCGGATCGCCGGTGGCAGCCCTGGACCTGGCCGCCGCGCTGCTCGGGGTACGGGGCCGGGTGCTGCCGCTGGCGACGGCGGGCATCGACATCGTCGCCGATGTCGCCGGGCTTGATCCGCGCGAGCCGGAGGTGACCGCAGAGGTCCGCGGGCAGGCGGCGGTGGCCACCACGACCGGCCGGGTGGTGGGGCTGCGGGTCGCGCCGGCCGCACCGGTGCCCTGCCGGGAGGCGGTGGCGGCCGCACGGGCGGCGGACTGGCTGGTACTCGGCCCGGGCTCGCTCTACACCAGCATGCTGCCGCATCTGCTGGTGCCCGGGATGCGTCAGGCGATCACCTCGGCGCGCGGACGTACGCTCATGGTGCTGAACCTGGCAGCGCAGCCAGGGGAGACCGCCGGTTACACCCCGCAGGCCCATCTCGACGCGCTGCGCCGGCACGTGCCCGGACTGCGTCTGGACGTGGTGCTCGCCGATCCCACCGCGGTGCCCGATCCCGCCCCGCTCGCGGCCGCGGCCGCTCTGCTGGGCGCCCGGCTGCACCTGGCGCCGGTACGGGTGCCCGGCGCGCCCATCCACGATCCGATCCGGCTCGCGGCCGCCTTCCAGGCGGTGTTCGCGGACGGAGATCCGAGGCACTCGGCCCGGCAGACGACCGCGGTGGCGGTCGGCGGGGCCGCCCGGTCCGGGTGCCCTTCGTCTGGCGGAGCCGTCCGCCGGACCTCATCTGGTGAAGCCAAGGAGTGATCGGTGTGGCGGCGATGACGGCCACCGTCAAGGATGAACTGAGTCGGTTGCGGGTCGCTAAACCCTGCTGCCGGCGGGCTGAGATGGCGGCGTTGCTGCGTTTCGGCGGCGGTCTGCACATCGTCGGGGGCCGGATCGTCGTCGAGGCGGAGCTGGATACGGGGGCGACCGCGCGGCGGCTGCGCCGGGAGGTCGCCGAGGTGTTCGGCTTCCCGTCCACCGTGGCGGTGCTCGCCGCGGGCGGGTTGCGGCGCTCGGTGCGTTACATCGTGCGGGTCGAACGCGACGGGGAACAGCTGGCCCGCTCCACCGGGCTGCTCGACCAGCGTGGCCGGCCCGTGCGTGGGCTGCCGCCGCAGGTCGTCACCGGTTCGGCCTGTGACGCCGCGGCGGCCTGGCGGGGCGCGTTCCTCGCCCACGGGTCGCTCACCGAACCGGGGCGGTCCTGCTCGTTGGAGGTCACCTCGCCCGGGCCGGAGGCGGCGCTGGCGCTGGTCGGCGCGGCGCGGCGGCTCGGTGTGCAGGCCAAGAGCCGCGATGTGCGCGGGGTGGACCGGGTGGTGATCCGCGACGGGGACGCGATCGGGGCGCTGCTGACCCGGATCGGGGCGCACGACAGCCTGCTGGCCTGGGAGGAACGGCGGATGCGCCGGGAGGTCCGGGCGACCGCGAACCGACTGGCCAACTTCGACGACGCGAACCTGCGTCGGTCGGCGCGAGCGGCGGTCGCGGCCGGGGCCCGGGTCCAGGCCGCGATGCGCATCCTCGGTCAGGACGCCCCCGAGCACCTGCTGGCCGCGGGACGGCTACGTCTCGAGCACGCCCAGGCGTCCCTGGAGGAACTGGGCGCGCTCGCCGACCCGCCGTTGACCAAGGACGCGGTGGCCGGGCGGATTCGTCGGCTGCTGGCGCTCGCCGACAAGCGGGCGAACGCCCTGGGCATCCCGAACACGGAGGCGAGCGTCTCACCGGATCTGCTGGAGAACGCCTGACAAGTCCCATGTCATTCGGTCCATTTCGGGCATTCCGTTCGATCTTTGTTCGCGGAAGTGTGCTCCTGACGAGTCCGGTCGGGACCGGTCCGGACCATGGCCGACAACGCCGCGCCAGGCTGATCAACAGGCCCGACCGGCGGTGGAATAATGTGCCGGGATGGCACCATCGTGATCGCCCACAGGGGGCGGGGTGGTGGCCCCTGTCCGGGCTGTCCGCCGGGCGGCCGGGCCCGGCCACGGTCGGTCCGCGGATCGGATCGTCGCTGGCTCGGGGTCCGTCCGAGCAGGGTGGGGGCCGATCGGCGGCGGCGGTCCGGTGCCGTTGGTCCGCTGCTGTCCTGGGTGGCGGAAATGCGGCCATGTGTGAGGAGACCAACACCGCACGGTTCGGATTGCGGCCGATGATGTGCGAACTCGTTAGGCTCCTCCCTCGACAACGTCATACCGAACGGCGTCATGGCGCAACGGTGTCGTGACGGTCAAAACGACGAGACACACGACGGTAGGGAGAGTTCAGGACGTGGCGACAAGGGTGGGTGTCAACGGCTTCGGGCGGATTGGCCGTAACTTCTGGCGGGCGCTCGCGGCGAGCAAGCGGAACGACCTCGAGATCGTCGCCGTCAACGACCTGACCGACAGCAAGACGCTCGCGCATCTGCTGAAGTACGACACGACGCTGGGCACGCTGGCCGCGCCGGTCAGCGTCACCGACGGTGGCATCAAGGTCGGCGACTCGGTGATCAAGGTGCTCGCCGAGCGTAACCCGGCCGCGCTGCCGTGGGGCGAGCTCGGTGTCGACATCGTGATCGAGTCCACCGGCCGCTTCACCAAGGCCGCCGACGCGGCCCAGCACCTGCAGGCGGGCGCGAAGAAGGTCATCATCTCGGCGCCGGCCAAGGACGAGGACATCACCATCGTCATGGGTGTCAACGACGACACCTACGACCCGGCCACGCAGCACATCCTGTCCAACGCCTCCTGCACCACCAACTGCGTGGCGCCGATGGCGAAGGTCCTCGACGAGGCGTTCGGCATCGTCCAGGGCCTGATGACCACGGTGCACGCCTACACCAACGACCAGGTCATCCTGGACTTCCCGCACTCGGACCTGCGCCGGGCCCGGGCCGCCGCGCAGAACATCATCCCGACCACCACCGGTGCCGCCAAGGCCACCTCGCTCGTCCTGCCGCAGCTCAAGGGCAAGCTGGACGGTCTGGCCATGCGCGTGCCGGTGCTCGACGGCTCGGTCACCGACCTCGTCGCGACGCTGGCGAAGCCGGCCAGCAAGGAGCAGGTCAACGCGGCGTTCAAGGCGGCGGCCGAGGGGCCGCTCAAGGGTTACCTCGTCTACACCGAGGACCCGATCGTCTCCTCCGACATCGTCAACACCCCGGCCTCCTGCACCTTCGACTCGCTGCTGACGATGTCCGCCGGCAACCAGGTCAAGGTCATCGGCTGGTACGACAACGAGTGGGGCTACTCCAACCGCCTGGTCGACCTGACCGCGCTCGTCGGCGCCCGCCTCTAGCTCGTTCGTCCACCTCGTTCGTGCACGTCGTTCACGCACCTCGCTCGTTCACGCGGCCGGGCCCGGTCCGACCGGGCCCGCCGCGTCACTGCCGCCCGTCCGTCGTCGCCGGCCCGCCGGCCCGAACCCTGGAGTAACACAGAGTGAGGACGATCGACGACCTGCAGGTCGCCGGGCACCGTGTTCTGGTCCGCTGCGACCTCAACGTCCCGCTGGACCGCACGGGAGACACCCCGCGCATCACCGACGACGGCCGGGTCCGGGCGAGCCTCCCGACGATCACCGCGCTGCTCGACCGGGGCGCGCGTGTGATCGTCACCTCCCATCTGGGTCGGCCCAAGGGCGAACCGGACGCGAAGTACTCCCTCGAACCCGTCGCCGCCCGGCTGGCCGAACTGCTCGGACGCCCGGTCACCTTCGCCGGCGACGGTAGCGGCGACATCGCCGGCGCGCACGCCCGCAAGGTCGTCGCCGCCCTCGGCGACGGCGAGGTGGCGCTGCTGGAGAACCTGCGTTTCCACCCGGGTGAGACCAGCAAGGACGCCGCCGTGCGGGCCGCGTTCGCCGACGAACTGGCCGCACTCGCCGAGTTCTACGTCGGGGACGCCTTCGGTGCCGTGCACCGCGCGCACGCCAGCGTCGTCGACGTGCCCAAGCACCTGCCACACGCCGCCGGCAGCCTCGTGCTCGCCGAACTCGACGTGCTGCGCCGGCTGTCCAGCGACCCGGCCCGCCCGTACGCGGTGGTGCTCGGTGGCTCGAAGGTCTCCGACAAGCTCGGCGTGATCCGCGCCCTGCTGCCGAAGGTCGACGCCCTGCTCGTCGGCGGCGGCATGTGCTTCACCTTCCTGGCCGCGCTCGGCCACGGGGTCGGCGCCTCCCTGCTCGAAGCCGACATGATCGACACCTGCTCGGCGCTGCTCGCCGAGGGCGGCGACCGGATCGTGCTGCCGACCGACGTGGTCGTCGCCGACCGCTTCGCCGCCGACGCCGCCACCGCGACCGTCGCCGCCGACGCCATCCCCGACGGCTGGCTCGGCCTGGACATCGGCCCCGCCTCCACCGCCGCGTTCGCCGCCCGCCTCGCCGGCGCCGCCACCGTCTTCTGGAACGGCCCGATGGGCGTGTTCGAACTGGCCCCGTTCGCCGAGGGCACCCGCGGGGTCGCCGAGGCCATCGCGGCCGGCCCCGGCTTCTCCGTCGTCGGTGGGGGCGACTCGGCCGCCGCCGTGCGCACCCTGGGCATCCCCGACGCCGGCTTCAGCCACATCTCCACCGGTGGCGGTGCCAGCCTCGAATACCTCGAGGGCAAGGCCCTGCCCGGCCTCGCCGCCCTTGACGTCTGAGCGACGACACCCGCGGGGGCGAGCACATGGCACTGGGACGTGGACGAACCGAGAAGGGTAGAACCGTGAGCGCGAAACCGACCACCGGTAGCGGTCGCCGGACGCTGGTCGCCGGCAACTGGAAGATGAACCTCAACCACCTTGAGGCGATCGCGCTGACACAGAAGGTCGCCTTCGACCTCAAGCCCGCCGAACTCGAGGCGGTCGACGTCGTGGTGATCCCGCCGTTCACCGACCTGCGCAGCGTGCAGACCCTCATCGACGGCGACAAACTGAAGCTCGCCTACGGCGCGCAGGACCTCTCCCCGCATGCCTCGGGCGCGCACACCGGCGACATCGCCGGTTCGATGCTCGCGAAGCTCGGCTGCTCGTACGTCGTCGTCGGCCACTCCGAGCGCCGCGCCGACCACCACGAGGACGACGCCACCGTGGCCGCCAAGGCCAAGGCCGCGTTCGCCGTCGGGATCACCCCGATCCTGTGCGTCGGCGAGGTCGAGGCGATCCGGGTCGCCGGCACCCACGTCGAGCACGTGCTCGGCCAACTGGCCGGCTCGCTCGCCGGGATCACCGCCGAGCAGGCCACCTCGATCGTCATCGCCTACGAGCCCGTCTGGGCCATCGGCACCGGCCGCACCGCCTCCGCCCAGGACGCCCAGGACATGTGCGCCGCCATCCGCGGCAAACTCGCCGACCTCTACACCGGCACCATCGCAGCCGGCATCCGGGTGCTCTACGGCGGATCGGTCAAGGCGGCCAACGCCGGCGAGCTGTTCACGATGCCCGACATCGACGGCGGCCTGGTCGGCGGTGCGAGCCTGCTCGCCGATGACTTCGTCGGCATCGTCCGCAGCAGCCCCACCAGCTGATCCCCGGACGCGCCCGCGTTCCGCTTCCGTTTCCGTTTCCGCTCTGACCCCGTCCACCACACGAGGCGGCGCTGGTCCGTTGTCGCCCGCGTTGCCCCGGCCGGTGTGCCAAGGTGATCACGGTGTACCCCGCCCACCGGCCGAGACGATCACGGTGTTCCGCGGTCACCACGGTGCGCCGCACCCGCTGGCCGGGACGATCACGGTGCGCCGCACCCGCTGGCCGAGATGATCACGGTGTTTCGCGGCCCCTGGCCGAAATGATCAAGGTATGCCACGGTGATCCAGTCATGCCGAGGGTTGTTTGATGTCATGCCGAGGGGTGTTCGGTCGTCGGGCCTCCGACACGCCGAACATCCCTCGGCGGTTGGCGGGCGTCCGGCGTGTCGCCGATGCCTGGCGGCAGGGTCGGCACCGAGCGTGGTTGCTTCTATACCTGAGCGTGATCGTTGCTCTGGTTCAGGGTGGACTTGGTGGCGGGGGCTGGCCGAGCCCGTCGATGCGGCCGAGTCCGTCGAGTCCGTCGAGTCCCGGCCGGCCGCTGTGTCCGGACCGGCCGCTGTGTCCCGCCGTGCCGTCCGCACGGCTTCTTCGGGCTTCCGTGCGATCACTTCAGGTGTCGGTCCGGTGTCGTTGCCCCGCGGCTGGGCGCCCTGGCGCTGAGGCGGGATCGTTCGCGGAT
>NZ_CADCWS010000079.1 GCF_902806475.1 Candidatus Frankia nodulisporulans | reverse complement strand
TGGCTCGTCCTCGACTATCCGTTCGGGCTTGCCCACGTCACCCATCCGTCCACGGTCGGCGTCGGACGGCGTTCCGTCAATGGCCGGTTCGCGCCTGTTCGTCCATGTCTGTAGTTGACCGGGGGATGGGCTTCGCCAATACCGAGCCGGACGGACTCGGATCGGTGAAACCACTGGTCAGAGGGGCAATTCGGAGTGGGGTCAGCGGCCGGTCGGCATGATCGGGTGTTGTTGGCGTCGGCTTGTCAAGGGCGGTGAGGGGGACGTGGGGGCTAGCGAGGTCGTGGTGTTCAATATGACCTTCACATAGCTATAAGAGGTGATTGTGGTGCTGGGATCGTCTGCGGCTGACCAGCTCTCCGTTTCCGTGCCCGCACCGTCGCCCGCGGGCGACGAGGCTGCGGCCAGGGGGGCGGGCGTCGAGGCCGTCGAAGGTGCGGCGGCGTCGGCGCACCAGATCGATCCAGCGGGAGGGGCGCCGGTGGGGGACGACCCCTATGAGGTCGCCGCGCGGCTGCTGTGGGCGCGGGCGCTCGGTCGTGCGGGCAACGCCACGGACCCGGCGGACGCGCTGGTGGGGATTCTGCGCGACGAGCTCGGCCTGGTGGTGCCCGAGCGCGATGTCCGAGCGGTGTCGACACCGGCGGGGCTCGCGGATCTGCTGGCCGAGCGGCACGGCGACGCCGAACGCCATCCGCGGGTGGTGTCGCTGACCGGGCCGGCGAGCGGGACGCCGCTGTTCTGCTTTCCGGAGGCGGGGGCTCCGGCGATCGCGCTGCTGCCGTTGGCGCGGCACTTCGCCGGGCAGCGGCGCGTCCACGCGTTGCAGGCGCATGGCCTGGAGCGCCGCGGCCTGCCCGACTGGTCGGTGCCCGCGGCGGCGCGCCGGCATGTGGCGGACATCCGGCTGCTCCAGCCGAACGGGCCGTACCTGCTGGTCGGGCACTCGTTCGGCGGTCTGATCGCGCTCGAGACCGCCCGGTTGCTGCGGGCGGCCGGGCATGAGGTGGCGCTGCTGGCGCTGATCGACACCTACCTGCCGGGCACCGCCCGACTCACCCGGTCCGGCGCGATCATCCCGACCAGCCAGCTGGAGGGATGTCATCCCGATCGGCCCGCGGCGGTCCCGGATCACCAGGGGCGCGGGACGCTCGCGGCGGGGGAGGGGCCGGGGCTTGGCCCGCGGGTCGTGGCCGATCGGCTGCGCCAGCTCGTCGAACTGCCGCTGGCCGGGCTGGTCCGCTTCCGCGGTGCCCACCGCTACGAGGCCTTCCACAACCAGGGGCGGGTCCTGACGATGACCTACCGCCCGCGCACGTATGCCGGCCCCACCGCCGTCTGGCTGGCGGACGATCATGACGAGATCGAGGGGTGGCGCGGGGTCCTGACCGGACCGGGCGCGATCCGACGCATCCCCGGCGACCACCGGCTCGCCCTGCGCGAGCCGCTGCTCGGCCAGATCGTCGCGGACCTGCGCGCCGACCTCGCCGCCGCCGAGTCCCCGACCCAGCCAGCCGCGACCCAGCCAGCCGCGATTGGGTCGGGTCCGAGCGCGTCGGCGCCGGTTCGGCCGTCCACGGTCGGGGGCTGAGGGTCCACGACGTTCGCGGCTAGCTGATTTGCGGGCCCCCGCCCAGTGTCGCCCGGGGGAAGTGACGCATCTCGCACGTTCGTCCCGCACTATGGAGGGGTGCACCCGGATGCTGCCCCGGATCCGGGCGGATGCATCCAGTCCGGGACGGAGGGCTCATGAAGGTCCGCATCGGGATCGGGTTCGGTGGGTTCGGTGGGGTGGCCCCCGGCGAGTTCGTCGCGCTCGTGGATCGGCTCGAGAAGCTCGAGATCGACTCGTTGTGGCTCTCCGAGCAGCTCTCCCAGCCCGCCGTCGCCCCGTTCGCCGGGCTGGGGTTCGCCCTCGGGCGGACCAGCCGGCTCAAGGTGGGCATGGGGGTGACCATCCTGCCGGGGCGCAACCCGGTGCTGGTCGCCAAGGAACTCGCCTCGCTCGCGAGCCTGGCGCCGCGTCGGGTGCTGCCCGTGTTCGGCCTCGCTCCGGGGCGGGACGCGGACCGTTCGGCCTACCCGGTGCCGGCGGGTCGGCGGGCGGCGGTCTTCGACGAGGCGCTGACCGTGGTGCGGCTGTTGCTGAGCGAGCCGCGGGTGACCTTCCACGGCGAGTTCTTCGACCTTGACGAGATCGGTCTCGGGGAGCGGCCCGCGCGGCCACTGGACCTCTGGCTTGGCGGTGCGGCTCCGGCCGCGCTGCGTCGGATCGGCCGGCTCGGGGACGGGTGGTTGGCGAGCCTGGTCAGTCCCGAGCGGGCGGCCGCCGGTATCGCCGAGATCCGGGCGAGCGCGGCGGACGCCGGGCGGCACATCGATGATGATCACTACGGGCTGAGCCTGCGGCTGGCCTTCACCCCGCCGGATGCCGAGACGCTGGCGGCGGTGCGCCGCCGTGACCCGCGGGCCGACCCGGCCCGGCTGCTGCCGGTGGGCTGGGCGGCGGCGCGGGCGGCGATCGCCGAGTACATCGCCGTGGGCGTCACCAAGTTCGTTGTTCATCCGGCCATCGAACCGGGCGGATGGCCCGCCTTCCTGGATTCCTTCGTGGCCGAACTGGCGCCGCTGGAGAACTGACCCGGATCGACCCTGATCCGGGATCAGCCGCTCGCATTACTTAGCGAGCAATATGTTCGAGTCTCCCTGTGCGCGGTGCGGCCGGCATTGTCGTGGTGAGCGTGTGCGGCGGAACGGGCGCGGATCGGCGTCAGATCTGCCGCACACGGAAGGTTTCGTGGGGCCTGGCCGGACGATGTATTGAAGGCTGGTACGGGACTTCTCGTACCAGCCGTATCGGAACCAGCACCGATGCGACCTGGGGTCCGACGGCGACGTCAGCGTCAGATTTGCGGACAAGGCCACCGACAAGACCGCGGACAAGGCGTGTGGCGGGCGCGCCGGCAGTGCGCACGGGACGGTCGGCGCGGTCATCCGCACCGTCACGGGCAAAGGTGTCCGCATGGCCACCGGCACGGTCGTGGGTCCGGCCGGCCGCACGCGGCGCCGGCCGGACGATCGTGCTACTTCCCGTGTGGCACAGGATTTCTCGTGGTGAAGTGGCGATCATGACCAGGTGGACGGGCCGGCACGTCCGGGCGGTCGCTGGCACGTCCAGGCGGTCGCTGGCACGTCCAGGCGGTCGCTGGCACATCCGGTGGTGACGGTGCGCGGGGGCGTCCGACCAGGAAACACAGGAAACAGCACCAGGGCGCTCGGGGCGTCATGGTGATGGCTCCGGTGTTGTCACCTGGTCGGGGCGGCACCCCTGAGTGTCAATATGTGGCGAACCCTTCCCCTTTCCCTTCCTGGCCGCCACAATCGGCAGGAACGCTGAATGGTCGCGGGTGCAAACGGCTTGCCGAGCGGGACGGGCCCGGTGGGGCGAGCCGGTAACAGAGGCTGATAGGAGTGGTCGGTAGGAGAGCGGAACCGGGAGTGGGGCGCAGGTGGTTCGCGGTCCGATCCCGGTCGCATCGAGTCCCGAGCGATGATCTGAAGGTGGAGTGGGTACGGACCATGCGTCGTACTTCCGACACCGCAGAGCCCCAGGCGAGATAATCCCGTGCACACCGGCAGGCGTGCGGGTACCGGGAAAGGCAACGCAGGAGGAAACGTGGAACGGGTGGAGCACACGACGGCACGGCCTCCGGCGCGCACTGATCGCCATGTGGTGGTCAGCCTGCGGGCCGGCGACGTGGCGGACCTGGCCGATGTGCTGGTCGCCGCCGATCTCGCCGCTCGTCTCGGCGCCCGTCTCGTGATGATCGCGACGATGGAGCGCTGGGCCCGGTGGGCTCGCTGGACGGCCGGCGTGTACTGCGCCTTCGGGGTGGAGACGGTCATGTGCGCGGCGCGGATCGCCGAGCAGGAGGCCCACGACGACTTCGAGGGCCGGCTGCGTTCGCTGCTCGACCTCGTCGGCGTCGAGTGGACGCTGGAGTGGTCCGCCGGCTCCCCGCGGCGTGCCGCCGTCCGCTACACCCGCCGCTTTCCGGACACGACCGTCATCCTGCGCCCCGAACGCCACCGCTGAGCCACCCCGCCGCTCCACCACGTGGCCGCCCGTCGGTGTCACCTGATCCCTCCAGGCGCCCGCTGCGGTACGAACAGCGGTGACGGCACGGGTGCGGCGAGCGTGGGGTGGTGGCGATGCAGACGGTCGACGTGGCGGTTGTGGGAGCCGGGCTTGCGGGTCTGTCCGCCGCGACCCTGCTGGCCGCGCGGGGGCTGTCCGTGGCGGTCTGGGAGGCCGCCGACGACGTGGGCGGCCGGGTGCGCACCGACCAGGTGGACGGGTTCCTGCTCGACCGCGGGTTCCAGGTGCTGCTGCCGGCCTACCCGGAGGTCGCCCGGCAGATCGACCTGCCGGCGCTGCGGGCCCGTCCGTTCGTGCGTGGGCTGCTGGTGCGCGACGGGGTCCGGTCGGTGTCGCTGGGAGATCCCAGCGGTGGCGTGTCGGCGCTGGCCGGTCTGGTGCCGGGACGGGCGCTGCGGGCCGCGGACCTCGCCCGGCTGGCCGCGCTGACCGCGCGGGACCGGTTCACCCGCCCCGCTGACCTGGTCGCCGGCCCCGACCGGTCCACCCGGGCCGACCTGCGGGCCCGCGGGCTGTCCGCGCAGGCCGTCGACGGTGTGCTCGCACCGCTGCTGCGCGGCATCTTCCTCGAGGACGACCTGGCCACCTCGGCGCGGTTCTTCCATCTCGTGTGGCGCAGCTTCGCCGTCCGCCCGCCGGTGCTACCGGAGGGGGCATGGGCGCGCTACCCCAGCAGCTCGCGGCCCGGTTGCAACCGGGCACGGTGCGCCTGAACTGTCCGGCCGACATCGTGACCCGCACCGGGGTGCGTTCCCGCGACGGCGAGTCGCTGGTCGCGCGGGCGGTCATCGTCGCCACCGACGGGACGACGGCGGCCCGGCTGGTCCCCGGCATCACCGAGCCCAGCTGGCACGGGGTGACCACCTACTACTTCCGGGCGGACGCCTCCCCGCTGCGGCGCGGGGTCCTTGTCGTCGAGGGGTCCACCGACCCGCGTCGAGCGGTGCGCCCGGGCCGGTCCGGCCCGGTGATCAACACGGTGGTGCTCAGCGAGGTGGCGCCGTCCTACGCGCCGAGCGGTTCGGCGCTGATCGCCGCGTCCGTGCTCGGTGTTCCCGATGACGGCGACGCGTCCGTGCCGGGCCCACCCGCCGACGCGGTGGGCGGGGTGGACGCCGACGAGGCGGCTGTGCGCCGGCATCTGAGCAGCCTGTACGGCACCGACACGGCCGGCTGGACGCTGCTCGCCCGCTACCCGCTACCCGCTACCCGGTGGCCCGGGCGCTGCCCACGCTGAACAGCCCGCACGTGCTGCGCCGGCCGGTGCGCACGCCGTCCGGGGTGTACGTCTGCGGTGATCATCGGGACACGCCGTCCATCCAGGGGGCGCTGTTCTCCGGGCGGCGGGCGGCCGAGGCGGTCCTGACCGACCAGGGTCTGGCGACGACGATGCGGCGGCGAGTTGTCTCGTAGCGCTGAACCTTGGCCGGATCGGCGCTACCATCTGTCCTTCTGTAGCACGATGTTCACCCTGTGGGGTGGTTGAGCTGGAAGACGGTAGAGATGGCTTCGCGAGCGGCCTGCTGGACGCGGCGCCCGACGCGATCGTGGGTGTGCATGCGGACGGGCTGATCGCGCTGGTCAACGCCCAGGCCGAGCGGTTGTTCGGCTACAGCCGTGAGGAGCTGCTCGGCCAGCCGGTCGAGATCCTGATCCCCGAGTCGGCCCGTGCGCTGCACCCGAGGCACCGCGCGGGCTATCTGCACGAGCCGCGGCCACGGCCGATGGGTCTGGGGATGGAGCTGGCCGGGCGGCGCAGCGACGGCAGCGAGTTCCCGGCCGAGATCTCGCTGGCGGCGATCCAGACCGTCGGCGGTGTGCTCATCACCGCCGCGGTGCGTGACGTCACCGATCGCAAGCGGGCCGAGGCCAAGTTCCGCGGTCTGCTCGACTCGGCGCCGGACGCGATCGTCGGGGTGCTCCCGAGCGGGCGGATCACGCTGGTCAACGCCCAGGCCGAGCGGCTGTTCGGTTACAGCCGTGAGGAGCTGCTCGGCGAGTCGGTGGAGATCCTCGTCCCGGAGGCGGCGCGGGGCATCCATCCGGCGCACCGCACCCGGTACTTCGCCGATCCGCAGCCCCGCCCGATGGGTGCCCAGATGCAGCTGGCCGCCCGGCGCCGTGACGGCAGCGAGTTCCCGGCCGAGATCTCCCTGTCGGCGCTGGAGACCGAGGACGGCCTGCTCGTCTCCGCCGCCATCCGCGATGTGACCGAACGGCTGGAGGCCCAGGTCGAGCGGGAGCGACTGCGGGCGCAGGCCGAACGCAAACGGATCGAGGCGCAGCTGCACCAGTCGCAGCGGCTGGAAAGCCTCGGCCAGCTCGCCGGCGGGGTCGCGCACGACTTCAACAACCTGCTCGGCGTGATCATCAACTACACCGCGTTCATCTCCGAGGTCGTCACGGCCGCCGCCGACCGCGGGGAGGCGAGCTGGGAGCCGGTGCGCCGCGACATCGACCAGGTGCAGCGGGCCGCCGAACGGGCCACCCAGCTCACCCACCAGCTGCTCGCCTTCGGCCGCCGGGAGGTCGTCCAGCCGCGGGTGCTGCACCTCAACGACGTCGTGCACGACATCGAGGACATGCTGCGCCGCACCCTCGGCGAACACGTCGAGCTGATCACCGTGGCGGCGAGCGAGCCGTGGGCGGTGTTCGCCGACGCCGGTCAGCTCGAACAGGTCCTGGTCAACCTGGCCGTCAACGCCCGGGACGCGATGCCCGGCGGGGGCAAGCTCACCATCGACACCTCCAACATCGAGATCCAGGAGGACCTCGCCGCCGGGCGCCCCGGCATCAAGGCCGGCCGGCACGTCCACCTGCGGATCAGTGACAGCGGGTCCGGTATGAGCCCGGAGACGGTCAGCCGGGCGTTCGAACCGTTCTTCACCACCAAACGCAAGGGCGAGGGTTCGGGTCTGGGCCTGGCCACCGTCTACGGCATCATCACCCAGGCCGGTGGGCACGCCGAGATCTTCTCCGACGTCGGCCTCGGCACCACCGTCAGCATCCTGCTCCCGGCGGTCGAGAGTGTGGCCGTGATACCGGAACCCGTCTCCGAGACGGTGGTGCTCACCGGCGGGGAGACCATCCTGGTCGTCGAGGACGAACGGGCGATGCGTGAGGTCACCCGCCGCCTGCTGATCCGCAACGGCTACAAGGTGATCATCGCCGCGGACGGCCAACGCGCCGTGGAGATCGCCACGAGCCATCCCGCCCCCATCGACCTGTTGCTGACCGACGTCGTGATGCCGCAGGTCCTTGGCCGGACGGTGGCCGAACTCGTACGCCGGCAGCGCCCGAACGTCCGGGTGCTGTTCATGTCCGGCTACGCCTATGCCGTGCTGGCCCACAACGGCACGCTCGATCCCGGTCTGATGCTGTTGCCCAAGCCGTTCTCCGAACAGGAACTGCTGGGCAGGGTGCGGGAGGTGCTCGACAGCCCGATCGAGCCCTGAGAGCGCGAACCCCGAAACGTAGGGCCACTTCGGTCCCCCGCCGTCCACGGCCGCCCTGGGCGAGTGTTCTGCTACCGGTACGGTTGGCCAGGACGGATCCCGCCCTCCGCGGACGGGTGCGGCGGCGAACCCTGGGGGGCGCAGTGAACGATCCGTCGACCGGGACACCCGCCGACGATGACGGCGGTAGCAGCGACGGCAGCGGCAGCGACGACGGCGGGGGCCGTTCCCGTGCCGTGCGGGTGCTCGTCGTGGATGACAACGATCTGCTACGCGGTCTGCTCAGCCGGATTCTGCGGGCCGAGGGTTTCACGACCAGCGAGGCCGCCTCGGTCGAGGAGGCGCTGGGTCTCGACCCGGGCGCGCACGACGCGATCGTCGTCGACGTCCGGCTCGAGGGGCGGCCCGGCACCGACCTCGTCGCCGAGCTGCGGCGCACCACCCCGGCGCTGGTGCGCCGCTGTCTGCTGCTCACCGGCGCGCCCGGTCTCGACGAGCTTCCCCCGGACGTGCCGATGGTCGCCAAGCCCTTCACCGCCGACCAGATCGTGCGCGAGGTCCGACGCCTGCTGCCGACCGCCGCCACCGAACGCGGATGAGCGCCGGCGGCGCCGGAAGCGGGGCGCGGCCCGAGGAGCTGCTGCGGATGCTGGTCGCACTGCAGGAACGCGGTCAGCGGGCGATGGCCACCCGGCTGCATGACGGCCCGATGCAGGAGTTCACCGCCGTCCTGCTCGAACTCGCCAGCGTGCGCCGCCAGCTCTCCGGCGCGCTCGCCGAACGGGTCGCCGCGATGGAGGACAGGCTGCGGGCGGCCGCCCTGGAACTGCAGTTGCCGCCCGGTGTCTTCCGGCTGGGTCATGACGCGACCGAAGCCCTGATCGCGGGTCTGCGCCAGCGGGTGGACGGCCTGCTCGTCGACCGGCTGGACACCGACCTGCGGCTGGCGGAGTATCCGCCGACCGACGCGGAGATCTCGGCGGTCCTGGGGGCCGTCCAGGTGCTGTTGCTGGCGAGCAACCCCTATGCCACCGGTGAGCGGGCCTGGCTGTCGGTGCGTTCGGGCCCCGCGGGGCTCGACCTGAGCCTGGCGGTGTGTCCCTCCGGTCACGAGCCGCCGACGGACGAGGCGCGAGCCGCCCGGCTACGTCCCCTGGCCGACGCGATCGGCGCCGACCTGTGCCACGACGCCGAGGCCGCCCGCTGGACCGCCACCCTCCACCTCGCCCGTCGGGCCGCCGGCACCCCGACCCACTGAGACGTGGGGTGTCAGCGGGAGGTGGGATACATCTCGCGGGGTTCGCGGTGCGCACGCTTGGCGGCGTACATGGCGGCGTCGGCGCGGCGGATGACGGCGTCCGGGTCGGGACCGTCCGGACCGGCGCCGCCCACGCCACGGCACGAGGCGACCCCGATGGCGGCGCGGATGACGATGGTCTGCCCGGCGACGTCCAGCGCCGTGGCGATGGCGCGGCGGGCGTTGTCGAGGACGGCGTGCACGGTGGCCTCGGTGGGCTCGGGCAGCACGATGAGGAACTCGTCGCCGCCGAGGCGGAACACGTCCTGCGGGGCGACGTCGACCAGCGCGACCAGGCGGGCGGCGATGGTGCGCAGGACCTCGTCGCCGACATGATGACCAAAGGTGTCGTTGACCGGTTTGAAGTCGTCCAGATCGATCAGCAGGATCGTGTACGGGGTGTGGCTGTCGGCCAGCTGGTCGAGGCGGTCGGCGAGTCCGGTGCGGCTGCCCAGACCGGTGAGGGTGTCATGGCTGGCCTGCCACCAGATCCGGGCCTGCAACTCGCGTCGCTCGCCGACCTCGTGGCAGGTCACCATCAGGTCGCGTCCGAGCGGGCCGGCACGCCGGGCGGCCGCGAGGTCGAACCATCGGTGGTCGGCGGTGGCGGTGCACAGGCGGATGTCGAGCAGTGAGTCCGCGCGTGGATGCCCGGCGCCGCTGGGCTGCGCGTCGAGGTAGGACTGGACCGCGGCCCGGTCATCGGGGTGGACCAGGTCGAGCAGTGGCCGTCCGAGCAGGTGGGCGACCTGATGGCCGAGCAGGCCCTCGACCGCTGAGGTGAGGAACGTGACCTGACCGGCCGCGTTGAGCACCACGACGATGTCATGGGACTCGTGGAGCAGGGTGGTGAGCCGGGCACCCTCCCGCCGGGTCTGCTGACTCTCCCGCAGCAGCGTCCACGACAGCGCCACGACAGTGATGATCACCAGGGCGTAGAGGACCAGGTCGCTGGAGGGATGCCCGGGCGAGGGCCTCTCGGCCGTGCGCTGGTCCTGGCGCAGGACCAGATAGTACGGCTGTGGCACCGACGGGACGAAGCCCACTTCGGCGAGCCCGCCGCCGCCTTCGGCCCGCAGCACCACCTGCCGGCTGGTGCCCGGCTGGATCGGCCGCAGCTGGGCGGCGTCGACCAGCCTCCGGCCGACCAGGGCATGGTCGGTCGAGATCACCGCGCGTCCGCCGCCGTCGACCAGCGTGATCGTGATGCCCGGCAGGGACGTGTCGTCCAGGTCGGACGCCTTCGTCGCACCCGGCCGGGCCGCGTCGCCGTTCGGCCCGGCATCCCGCCCGCGATCGGGCAGGATGCCCAGCACCCTGCTCAGCTCGGCGATGGAGGCCCGGGTCAGCGCCCGGGAGAGCAGCAGGAAGGCCACGTCCTGGCCCGCCCGGCGGATCGGAACGATGCTGACCACCGAGATGTCGTTGACGTCCTGCTGGCTGTCCGCGGTCGGTGAGATTGGCACGTCGAGACCGGCCTGACGGGCGAGGTCCCAGATCCGGCTGCCCGGGCCGATCGGCACGGTCGAGCCGACCGGGCGCACCGCCAGCGGCTGGCCGGTGAGGTCGACGAGGGCGAGCACGACATCCGGGGTGGACAGGTCGGGACCGGCGATGGACTCCAGCGTGCGGGCATCGGCGGCCCGGTCGGTCAGCGACCAGGGCAGCGCGGAGATCGGTTCGATCAGGTAGCTCGGCTGGTTCAGGCAGGCGATGAGGCTCGCCGTCGTGTTCGCCAGCAGCGTGGCCTGGTGGATGCGCTGGTTGTCGAGGCGGCGCTGGTCGGCACGTTCGATCGCCATGATGGTCACCGTGCTGGCCATGATCATAACTGCCAGGACCAGCAGGCTGATCACACTGGGCAGGGCGCCGTAGGCCCGATGCGACGCGCGGCCGGGCAGGGGAACGGCCCGGCGGCCCTGCGGCTGCCGGATCCGTCGCGGACGCCGGCGCCGGCGTCGGGTCCGCGGTGGCCCCGCGACCAGGCTGGACGTCGCCGGGCCGCGGTCTGGCCGCTCGTCCGCGGGCCGTCCGGGGTGTTCGTGGACGACGCTGTCCGGGTCCGCCCCGGTGAGGTGCGGGGCGCCGAGGTCGAGCAGGTCGATGTCGGTGGGTTCGATCACCGCGAAGTCGCCGACCAGGCGCCACACCTGCCGGGAGGCGGCTGGATGCGCGTCGGCCGCGTCGGCCGCGGGCAGTGCGAGACGTCCAGGGCCGACCTGTTTGGCCTGGTACATGGCCTGGTCCGCGGTCCGCAGCAGCGACTCGGCGGAGCGGGAACCGTCGGTGAGGGCGATACCGACGCTGGCGGCGACCCGCACCATGGTCTCCTCGTCGAGGCGGACCGGCTGCCCGACGGAGCCGATGATGCGGATGGCCGCCTCGGTGGCGGCGCGAACGTTCGCGCCCGGCAGCAGGATGCCGAACTCGTCCCCGCCGAAGCGGGCTCCGGTGGCCCAGGGTCCCAGCACGGTCCGTAACCGGACGCCGATCTCCTGGAGCACCCGGTCGCCGGCGAGATGTCCATAGGTGTCGTTCACCGGTTTGAACCGGTCGAGATCGACGAACAGAACCGCGAGAGACCGTCCGTCGTCGTCGCCGACAGCCGTCGCCGCGGCCACCAGGCGATCCTCGAAGGCCGAACGGTTGAGCAGGCCGGTGAGGGAGTCGTGCTGGGCCTGATAGGTGAGCTGGTCGAGGAGCCGTTTGCGTTGGTCCGCGGCGTGACAGGTGATGATCATCTCGGCCGGGTGGCCGCGCGCGGGCAGCGGCCGGGCGGCCACGTCGAACCAGGCGACGTCGCCGGCAGCCGTCCGCAACCGGATGTCGAGTTCGGGGCCGTGGGCCTGGTCCGGGTGCTCGACCAGGCGGCGTAGCCGTTCGGCGTCGTCGGGATGGGCGAGGTCGGCGATGGGGCGTCCCACCCAGTCCGCCACCCGCTGCCCGAGCATCGTCTCGATCGCGGGACTGACGAACATCATGGCCGTGGCGGGGTCGGTGACGAGCACGATGTCGCTGGCCGCGGCGAACAGGGAACGCAGCCAGCTCTTGGTCTGACGGGCTGACAACGCGCGTCGCAGCGCGATGAACAGAACGCTCAGGATGGCCACCAGCGCCACGCACAACAGCGTCAGGTTGCGGCGATGCCCGCGGGAGCGCAGGTCGGAGTACAACGAGTCGGCCGGCTGGCGGAAGTAGGTGTAGTACCCCGTTCCCTTCTGCCGGGCGGTGATGTTGAGGACCTCCCCCTCGGCCTCCTCGGTGCGCCAGATGCGCGTGCCGCCGCCGCCGGTGCCGGTGCTCGTGCCCGCCGGTGGGGACGGGGCGAGGTCGGCGGGGCTAATCACGCGGGTGCCGACGGCCGACGCGGTGGTGCTCGACAGCGCGACCCCGTTGGGGTCGACGGTGGACACGGTGCCCGCACCCGCGCCCGCGCCGAGCAGGGCGGCGATGCTGTCACTGATGGCCAGGTGGACCTGTTCGGTGGAGATCGCGACCAGAACCGCCCAGGGCCGACCCGCGCCGATCGGGACGACCACGACCCGGCGCGGCGGCTGACCCGCGGTGATGACGGGGGACAGGCCGGCGTGCCCGGCCAACGCCGTCGGCCACGCCGCGCCGAGCTGCGCCACGTCCACCCGGGCGCCGGGCGGGTAGGAGGCGCTGATCCGGCCCTCGGGGGTCAGCAGGGCAAGCAGGTGGTTCACGTCGCCGGAGGCGGAGATCTGCAGGCGAAGCAGCAGGTCGGCGTTGGCCGGATCACCCGGGCGAAAGGGCAGACCGCCCGCGGCGGCGGCTAACGACGTCGGCGACGCGCTCCCGGACTCCCAGCTCGCGAGCCGTTCGACCAGCGCCACCCGGGCCGCCAGCCGCGCCGACTCCTCCCGGCGCAGCAGGTCATTGCCCAGGACGAGCGCCAGTGCCCCGAGGATGGCCACGGCCAGCAGCACCGCCGCGGGTTGCAGGAGGCGCGAGTGCGCGCGACCCCCCCGCTGACCGCCGCGGCCATGCCTGATCATGTCCTTGCCCCGTCCGACCACGCCATCCGGACTCGACGGACCTCACCGTGAGTGAAAAAATCTATTAATCGGCCGAATGCATCCGATAAGGGCTGAGCATACGAGTATCCGTCGTCAGATTTCGGCGCCCCCGGTCGTATGCGCGCGCTTCGACTGCGCAGTGTGCGGCCGGCGACAATGAGATGGTTCGGAGACGTCCTGAGTGAGGGCTTGTCGATTCTCCGTAGGGCGAAATGCCAGATACTCTAAGTTGCCATGTCGAAACAATTTGTAATTTTGCTCGAAGTCGGCATCCAGATAACTACGCTGAGTGCCCTTCTCGCCCGTCCCGGAGGAGGGCGCTCGGCGATTCGCTGTTTCTGATCGAGCGTTGTGAGTGACGATCGCGATGGGTAAAGGTCGTTACTATCCGCACCCGTGAATGCGGTGCGTGATGACCCGATGGGCTTACCCCATGCAGGGTCGCGCAGCAGCGTCAGGTGATCGCGGCTACGGCTCTACGGACCGCGGCCGCGCGTTCGGGTGACGTCGGTCGGCCGGTCATCTCACGGGACGACCGGCCGACCGCACCCGGCCGGATCGACCTGGTCGCGCCGTTTGTGGTCAGTGGAGCGCGGCGGCAGGACCGATGCGGGTGGATAACCGGCACGTAGCGGCGGTTCGTGCTGTGCGGAATCAATTAACACGCCGCAGGTCAACTCGTCGGCGACGGAGGTTGTACGCGGCACATCCGCGTGGAACCTTCGACGAATTGCGCGGCGTCGGCCACAGGCACCGGCCACAGACGCTGGTCACCGACGTGGACACAGGAACAGGGGTCGCGATGAGCGCGCCGACCGCACACACCCATCAGGTGACCAACCAGCCGCCGCCACTGGTCGGCCATGACCCGTCCGCGGACCCGGCGCTGCGAGCCGCGATGGCCCGCGAGGGCGCGGGTTGGCACCTGCCCGACCTGCGCCGCCTCGGCGCCCTCGCCGGTTCCGAACAGGCGCTGCGCTGGGCCGAGCAGGCCGACCGGTTCCCGCCGCAACTGCGCACCCATGACCGGTACGGACACCGCATCGACGAGGTCGAGTTCCATCCGGCCTGGCACGCGCTGCTCGACGTCGCCGTCCGCACGGGGATGGCCGCGGCGCCCTGGGCCCAGCCGCGCCCGGGCGCCCACGTCGCCCGGGCGGCCGACATCCTGGTCTGGGGAACCGTCGAGCAGGGGCATCTGTGCCCGGCGTCCATGACGTACGCGGCTGTTCCGGCCCTGCGGGTCGCGCCGGACCTCGCGGCCAGGTTCGAGCCGCTGCTCACGAGCCGGGTGTACGACCCGGGACTGCGGGTGCCCGAGACCAAGGCGGGCCTGCTCGCCGGGATGGGAATGACCGAGAAGCAGGGCGGCTCCGACGTCCGGTCGAACACCACGACGGCGACACCCGCCCGCGACGGGACCTTCCGACTGCGCGGCCACAAGTGGTTCACCAGCGCCCCGATGAGCGACATGTTCCTGGTGCTGGCCCAGGCGCCGGACGGGTTGTCCTGCTTCCTCGTCCCGCGGGTGCTGCCGGACGGCACCCGCAACACCTTTCGCATCCAGCGGCTGAAGGACAAGCTCGGCAACCGCAGCAACGCCAGCGGCGAGCCGGAGTTCGACGACACGGTGGGCTGGCTCGTCGGTGAGCCGGGCCGGGGGATCGCCGTCATCCTCGAGATGGTCACGCTCACCCGGCTCGACGCGGCCCTGGCCGCCGCGGCCGGAATGCGTGCGGCGGTGCTTTCGGCTGCCCATCACGTCCGGCACCGACGTGCCTTTGGTGGCCTGCTCATCGACGCGCCGTTGATGCGCAACGTGCTGGCCGATCTCGTCGTGGAAACCGAGGCGGCCACCACTTTGGTGATGCGGGTGGCCGGTGCGGTGGATCGATCCCTGAGCGGTGACGACACGGAACGAGCGTTTCGACGGATCGCGACGGCGGTGGCCAAGTACTGGGTGTGCAAACGCGTTCCGGGGGTGGTGGTGGAGGCACTTGAGTGCCTTGGTGGAAACGGTTACGTCGAGGAGTCGGGAATGCCCAGGCTGTACCGTGAGGCGCCGTTGAACGGAATCTGGGAAGGCGCCGGGAACGTCAACGCCCTCGATGTGCTGCGGGCCCTGGCCCGTGAACCCGGGGGCCTGGCGGCGGTGACCGCCGACATCGACGCGGCCCGTGGGGCCGACAGCCGGCTCGATCGGGCCGCTGACCAGCTACTTTCCCAGCTCGAGGCCACCGGGGGCGAGCCGTTCACGGCGCGCCGGCTGGTCGAGCGGCTGGCGCTCGTCCTCCAGGGATCCCTGCTCGTCCAGCACGCGCCGACGGCGGTCGCAGATGCGTTCTGCGCGTCGCGGCTGGCCGGTGACGGCGGTCTCGCTTTCGGCACGCTTCCGGCCGGCACCGATACCGCAGGTATCCTCGATCGGATTGCTTCGTCAGGTTCGGATACCGATTGAACCGGTGATGTCCGGCACGAGCCGGGAAAGGGAAGAAACGCTTTCAAGTTCCTGTGCTGGGAAACCACTGGATCGCCCCTAGTCTGGTAGGCGACTGCGCCCGCGGGGGGTCCCGATGATGTTCTTCTGCCTGGCTGTCGCCGGGCTGGTAATACTTGCTGGCATCCTTGGTCTGGCTCGTGGCCAGGCCGAATGGGCCTGGATTTACGACCGCCGTCGTGCCGGCATCGTCACCGGTGCCGGATCGGTGGCGATGTTGGCGTTCGGCATGTTGGCGGTGAACGGTATCGGCACCGGGGACGGCGGCAGCCACGATCGTTCCAGCAGCGTGATCCTGTTGCCGCGTCCGACCGGCTCCGTCCCGGCCGAGCCGCGCGGCGATGACCCGCCCGGCGCCTCCGGCCCGGCCGGTGGGCCCGAGGGCAGCCCGGCCGTGGGCGATCCGAGTCCGGCCGCCTACAGCCGGTCCGTGCCCTACGGCGCTGGCGTCGGCGCCGGTGGTGACCCGCCGCCGGCTCGTTCCGGCGGTTCCGGTCGGCTGGACGTCCCGCCCGCGGCCACGACCGGCGGTGGTCGGGCGGGCAGCGGCACCGGCGGTGGCGCGGCCGGGACGCCGTCTCGGGCGCCAGCACCGCCAGCACCGCCAGCACCGCCGGCGCCACCGGCACCACCGGCACCGCCCGCTTCCCCGCCGCAGCGGACGCTCCCAC
>NZ_CADCWS010000078.1 GCF_902806475.1 Candidatus Frankia nodulisporulans | reverse complement strand
CGTGGGATAGAGGCCCTCGACGGCGTCGGCGTAGCGCTTGAGGACGAGCGAGCGGCGGACCTTCAGGCTCGGGGTGAGTTCGCCGCCCTCCACGGTGAAGTCCTCCGGCAGGATCACGAACCGGCGGACGCTCTCGGCCCGCGAGACCGTCGCGTTCGCCGTGTCGACGGCCTTCTGCACCTCGGCGCACAGCTGCGGGTCGGCTGCGAGGTCGGCGAGGCTCGCGGTGGCCGGCCGGCCGGCCTGGTCACGCCAGCGTTCGAACGCGTCCGGTTCGAGGGTCACCAGCGCCGCGATGTAGGGGCGGCCGTCGCCGACCAGCATCGCCTGGCTGATCAGGGGGCTGCTGGTGATGATGTGCTCCAGCGGTGCCGGTGCGACGTTCTTGCCGCCGGCGGTGACCAGCAGTTCCTTCTTGCGACCGACGATCCGCAGGAACCCGTCGTCGTCGAGTTCGCCGAGGTCACCGGTGTGCAGGAAACCCTCGCTGTCGAGCGCCTCCTTCGTCGCCGTCTCGTTGTTGCGGTAGCCGCGAAACAGCAGGGGTCCGCGGATGAGCACCTCGCCGTCGTCGGCGATGCGCACGGTCACCCCGGGCAGCGGCTGGCCCACGGTGCCCATCCGGATCGCGCCGGGTCGGTTCGCGGTGGCCGGCGCCGTCGTCTCGGTCAGGCCGTAGCCCTCGAGGACGATGAAGCCGATGCCCCGGTAGAAGTGACCCAGACGCGGCGACAGCGGCGCCCCGCCGCTGACCGCGATCCGGGCCCGGCCGCCGAGGGCGGCCCGCAGCTTGCCGTACACCAGCTTGTCGAACACCCGGTGCCGCAGCTTCAGCCCGAGGCCCGGACCGCCGTGGTCGAGGGACTCGCTGTAGTCGACGGCGGTCTGCTCGGCGGCATCGAAGATCCGCCCGCGTCCCTCGCCGTGGGCCTTGGTGCGGGCGCCGGCGTGCACCTTCTCGAACACGCGGGGGACGGCGAGCAGGAACGTCGGCCGGGTGTGCGCCAGATCCGCCAGCAGATCGCGGGTGTCGGGGGAGTAGGACAGTTCGAACGCGCCCTGCACCACGCCGACCTGCAGCATCCGGGCGAACACGTGCGCCAGCGGCAGGAACAGCAGGGTGGAGGAGTGCTGGGTGAACATGCTCGGCAGCATCGCGACGGTGTCATCGGCGATGAACAGCAGCGCCCGGTGGGTGATCTCGCAGCCCTTGGGCCGCGCCGTCGTCCCGGAGGTGTAGATGATCGTGGCCAGGCTGTCGGCGTTCTGGGTGGCCCGGGCGGCGGTGAGCTGGCCCTCGTCGACGGCGGCCCCCGCCTCGGCCAGGATGGCCAGCGCCCCCGCGGCGGACGAGGCCCCCGCGGCGGACGAGGCCCCCGCGGCGGACGAGGCCCCCGCGGCGGACGAGGCCCCCGCGGCGGACGAGGAGCCGGCGGCATCGTCCGTCGATGTCGCCGAAGGCTCGGCCTCGATGACGAGGACCTCGCGCAGCGCCGGCACGTCCGCGCGGATCGACGCGACCCGGCCGGCGAGTTCGGCGTCCTCGACGACCAGCACTTCGACGCCGGCGTCGGCGAGAATCCACTCGATCTGGTCGGGGCTGGACGTCTCGTAGATCGGCACGGTGACCGCCCCGGCCGCCCAGATCGCGTAGTCGAGCACCGTCCACTCGTAGCGACTGCGGGACAGGATGCCGACCCGGTCGCCGGGGGTGACGCCGCGGGCGACGAGGCCCCGGGCGGTCGCGTGCATCGCGTCCCGGAACCGCGCCTGGGTGATCGGGATGAACCGGTCGCCGTCCTTGCGACGAAGCAGGACATGGTCTGGATCGCGGCCGGCGTTGCGCAGGACGGCATCTGTCAACGTCGCGTCGTCCGCGATGCTGACAGCAGGGGCGGAGGTGTACTCACGCACAGGTACTCCTACTGGTTCGCGGGCGTGCGATCGGACGCATGGAGACGCATGGAGATGCCCGGCGGATGCGGATACCCGGGGCGGCGTTGACCGTCCCGGGTCATCAGACGTTAGCCGTCGAGCGTCGGGTAGGCGACTGTCAGGGCCCTAAGCTTCGGATATGCGGGTGCATGTGGTCAGCGACGTACACGGGCGGGCCGATGCGCTGGCCGCGGCGGGGCGGGGCGCCGACGCGTTCATCTGTCTGGGTGATCTCGTGCTGTTCACCGACTACGCCAACCCCGGCGGGGGCATCATGGGCGACCTGTTCGGCGCCGAGGCGGTCCGCCGGATGGTGCGGCTGCGTACCGACAACCGGTTCGACGAGGCCCGGGCGTGGTCGCAGTCGTTGTGGGCGGGGCTGGGCGGGGACCGCACGCAGATCGTCGAGGACGCGGTCCGCCGCCAGTACGCGCAGCTGTTCGCCGCCTTCCCGACCCCCACCTACCTGACGTTCGGCAATGTCGACCTGCCCCACCTGTATCCCGACTTCCTGCGTTCGGGCATCACCCTGTTGGACGGGCAGACCGTCGAGCTCGACGGTTGGCGCTTCGGTTTCGTCGGTGGGGGGCTGTCCAGCCTGATGCGTACCCCGTATGAGATCGACGAGGGGACCTTCGCGGCCAAGGTGGCCGCTCTGGGGGCCGTGGACGTGCTCTGCTGCCATATTCCGCCGCATCTGCCGGAGCTCGTCTACGACGTGGTCGCTGGCCGGTTCGAACGCGGCAGCACCGCGATCCTGGCCGCCATTCACGACACCCGACCTCGCTACGTGCTGTTCGGACATGTGCACCAGCCGCTGCTGGCCAGCATTGAGATCGGCGGCACGCGGTGCGTGAACGTCGGGCATTTCAACGCCACCGGCCGGCCGTTCGTCCTCGAGTGGTAGCCGGCCGCTCCGTGGTGGCCGGTCCGGCTTCCGGTAGCCTCAGGCGATCGGTCGGGGAATCATCCGGCTCCGCGAGGATGCCCGGAAAACCGGCGAGCCGGCGACGCCGTGCTCCTGCAGACGTGTCCGACAAGACATGTCAGACGAATGTGGAGGTGCTACTCGCCATGGCGGACCACGCCCGATCGACGATCGTCATCAACGCCCGGCCGGCCGCGGTGATGGGCGCGATCGCCGACATCCCCGCCTACCCGGCCTGGGTCGGGCAGATCGAGGAGGCGGAGGTGCTCGAGATCGGCCCCGACGGCCGCCCGCGCCGCGCCCGTTTCCGTATCAACGCCATCGTCATCAAGGACGAGTTCGTCAACGAGTACACGTGGACGGACAACTCGCAGGTCAGCTGGTCGATGGTGCAGGGCGAGGCGATGTCGTCGCAGGACGGCAGCTACACGCTGCGTGATCTGGGCGATGGCAGCACCGAGGTCACCTACGACCTCACCGCCGAGACCAAGGTCAAGATCCCGGGCATGCTGCGGCGCAAGGTGCAGAACGGCATCGTCGACGCCGCGCTCAAGGATCTCAAGAAGCACGTCGAGAGCTGAGCTCACGTGCGGTGTGTGCTCGTCACCGGCAAGGGCGGGGCCGGAACGACGACAGTGGCGGCGGCGACCGCGGTGCTCGCCGCCCAGCGCGGGCACCGCACCCTGCTGCTGTCCGTCGACCCGGCAGCCGGGCTCTCCGGGGTGCTCGACCATCCGGTCGGCGCGCAGGAGACCGAACTCGAACCCAATCTGACCGGCCGGCAGGTCGACCTGCGCCAGGCGGTGGAGGCCCGCTGGCCGGCGGTCCGGGCGGTGCTGGCGCACACCTGGCCAAGCGTCGCCATCGACCCGATGGAGCTCGAGGAGCTCGCCTTCCTGCCCGGTGCCATCGAGACGCTCACCCTGCTCGAGCTGCGGGACGGTCTCACCGCCGGTCACCATGACGTCGTCGTCGTCGACGGTGGGCCGCTGGCCGGCATGCTGCGGCTGCTCGCCTTCCCGGAGACGCTGTCCTGGTACTGCCGGCGGCTGCTGCCGCCCGACGGCGCCTTCGCCCGCTGGCTGCGGCCCGGGTTCGGCAGATCCGTGTTCGGTGGCCGGTGGGGGAGCCTCGCCGCCCCCGCCTACGACACCGTCTCGCGCATTCACCGGGCCGCGATCGATCTGCGGGCGATCCTGACCGACCAGGCCACCACCAGCGTGCGACTGGTGCTCACCCCACAGGGTGGCGCGCTGCGGGCCGCCCAGAGCAGTCTCACCGCGCTGGCGCTGCACGGGTTCACCCTGGACGGTGTGGTCGTCAACCGGATTCTGTCGCCGATCGGCGCGGATGCCTGGCGGGCCGGCTGGGCGGCCGCCCATCGCGAGGAACTCGCCGAGCTGACCAGCGCCTTCGCACCCACGCCCGTCCTGCCGGTCCATTACCGCGCGGGCGAACCCGTGGGCCTGGAGGAACTGGCCGCGTTCGGTGCCGCGGCCTACGGCGAGCTGGATCCGGCCAGTGTGCTCGGCTCCGGTCTGGCCGTGGGTGGCGACCAGCCGCGGGTCGAACGCACCGAGGACGGGTTCGCGCTGACGTTCGGCCTGCCGTTCGTCGACGGCTCGCAGGTGGATCTCGCCCGCCTGGGCGACGACCTGGTGGTGACGGTGGGCGCGTTCCGCCGGGCCGTGCCGTTGCCCGCCGCGTTGCGCCGCTGCGATGTCAGTGCCGCCCGGCTGCGTGGTGACCGGCTGGTCGTCTCGTTCGTTCCCGACCCGGATCGCTGGGTGCGCGCATGAGCTCCGCCGCCGGGGCGGCCGACGAGGCCGGAGCACGTCGCTCGGCTGGCTCGGCTGGCTCGGCTGGCTCGGCTGGCTCGGCCGGGCCGGGGCGTCCACCCGCGCCTGGGTCGTTGGCGGTCGAGGCGGCACTGCTCGCCGACGCCCTGCGTTCCCTCGCCGGTGACGAACCGGCGCGGGCCACGCCGGCCCGGCGGCTCTGGAGCGTCGTCGCCGACGTCGTCGCCGCGGGCGCCAGCGCCCTGATCGGGGTGCCGACCACCCCTGGCCGTCCGGTGCCCGACGAGTCCGGCTCCGAGCAGCCCGCGTCCCCACGAACAGCCGGACGGACGAGCACCGCGCCGGCCGCCGACGGCCCGGGCGAGCCGTCCGCGCCGCCGGAGCGCACCTGCGACTGCCACGCGTCGGCCGCCGCCGACGCGCCAGCGGCCGACGACCGGACCGGGCCGGCGGGCTCCGGCTCCGGGCCTGCCGGGGCGGCGTGGAGCTGCCCCGGCTGCCCGTGGTGCCAGCTACTGGCCACCTTCGTCGCCGAACGGCCGGAGGTCGCCCGGCACCTGATGACCGCCGGCGAGGCGCTGGCCGCGACAGTGCGGGCGACGGTGGACGCCGTCCATGCCGCGCGAGCGGCCAACGCTGGCACCACCCGCACCGCTGGCAACCATGGCACCGATGGCACCGATGGCAGTACCAGCGCCGATCGGGACGCCGACGAAGCGATCCGGTCGGCGACGGCCGCGGCGGCCCCTGCTCGGGCCGCCGCATCGCCCAGACCCCGCGTCCAAAGGATCGAGATCACATGAGCATCACAGGTCCGCTGCCTGCCAGCCCCCTGTCTGCCAGTCCCCTCCCACCGGTCCCCAACGCGGCCGATGGTGAGCCGGACCGCCGCACCGCCGGTCTCACCATCGGCGTCGACGTCGGTGGCACCAAGGTGGCGGCGGGTGTCGTCGACGGCGCCGGCACCGTGCTGGCCGCTCTGCGCCGACCGACCCCGGGGCATTCGAGCGTCGAGGTCGCGAACACGATCGCGGATGTCGTGGCGGAGCTGTCCGCCGCGTACGACGTGTGGGCGGTCGGTATCGGCGCCGCCGGCTGGATCGACGCCGACCGCTCCCGGGTGATCTTCGCACCGAACCTGGCCTGGCGGAACGAACCGCTGCGCGACGAGGTCCGTGACCGGGTCGGCCTACCCGTGGTCGTCGAGAACGACGCCAACGCGACGGCCTGGGCCGAGTACCGCTTCGGCGCGGGTCGCGGCCGCCGTGATCTGGTCTGCCTCACCGTCGGCACCGGCATCGGCAGTGGCATCGTCGTCGGCGGCGAACTGTTCCGCGGCGCGTTCGGTATCGGCGCGGAGACCGGTCACATGCGGATGGTTCCCGGCGGGCATCTGTGCGGCTGCGGCAACCACGGCTGCTGGGAGCAGTACGCCAGCGGACGCGCGCTGGTCCGCCTCGCCCGGCAGCTGGCCGCCGACGACCCGGCCGCGGCCACCGTGATGCTGGCCGCCAGCGGCGGCGACATCGACGGACTGACCGGCCCGGACGTCACCGAGGCCGCCCGCAAGGGCGACCCGGCCGCGCTACGTTGCCTGACCGAGGTCGGGCACTGGCTCGGCGAGGGGATGGCGAGCCTAGCCGCCGTGCTCGACCCCGACCGGTATGTGATCGGCGGAGGCGTCTCCGACGCCGGTGAACTGCTGCTCGGCCCGGCCCGCGACCGTTTCGCCGAGACCATGCCCGGCCATGGCCACCGTCCGATGGCCGAAGTGGTCATCGCCGAGCTCGGCAACCAGGCCGGTCTGGTCGGCGCCGCCGACCTCGCCCGCATCTGAGCGGCCCCACCCACCTGCGGATCAGAGCCACATCCGGATCAGAGCCGCCTGCGGATCAGAGCGGAGCAGGCCGGCACCGAGGCCAGGTCAGGCGAACGTCCCGCCCGGTCCCAGCCGGGCGGGACGGTAGTCGGCCACCAGCTCGAGGGCGAGCTGTTCGAGGAACAGCCCCGCGTCGGCGACCACACCGACGGCGTGCGCGCTGGTCCGTTCGGTCAGGGCGTGCACGGTCGCCGGGTTGACGTCCACACACGCCACCGGGATCGACGCGGGCAGGATGTTGCCCGTGGCCACCGAGTGCTGCGCGGAGGCGACCATCAGCGCGTAGCCGACGCCGCGCAGCGCGGCGCGCATCGCCCGCTGGCCGGCGATGATATCGGTGTGGACGTCGGGCAGCGGCCCGTCGTCGCGCACCGAACCGATGACGACGAACGGTTTGTTCGCCTTGACCATGGCGTGCATGATCCCCTCGGTCAGCACGCCGGACTCGACCGCCGCGCGGATCGAACCCTGCCGGCGGATCGCGTTGATCGCCCGAATGTGCTGTTCGCTGCCCCGCTGCACCCGTCCGCTGCGCAGCGGCCCGACCCCGAGCGGTGACCCGTACAGCGCCGCCTCGATGTCCAGCGTCGCCAGCGCGTTCCCGCTGAACAGGACGTCGAGGTAGCCGGCCTCGATCAGGGCGACGAGCGCCGGGGTGGCACCGGTGGCGATCACCGCCTGGCCGGCGACCCACAGCACCTGACCGCCTTCGGCCTTGACCTCGCGGATCTGGCGGGCGATCGCGCGCACCAGCACCGCCTGCGGCTGCCCGGACGTCGGCAGCGAACCGTACTCGGCGTGGACACGGCTGGAATGATCGGTCATCGGCAGGACGACCTTGACACCGCCCACCCCGCAGACGATCTGGTCGCCGGCCCGCACGTCGGTGACCGGCACGGTACGGACCCGTCCGTGCGACACGACCAGACCGCAGTCCATCTCCGGATGTTCCACCGGCACCCACTGGCCGTCGAGGTGGACGACGGTCTCCAGGTTGGTCGTCGAGTAGAAGTCCGTCGGGAACACGCCGTCGCGGTCGGCCGGCTCGCACCGCGCCTCGCCCGCGGTCACCTTGTTCACGCCGTGCACCTGGACGCGCATCAGGATGCGGGTCAGGCGCCGCTGTGTCTCGGCGCCGACGGTGATGACGGCGTGGGACTCGTCGTCGTGGCCGCGCCCGAGGTCGATCCGGTCCACCCGGTAGTCGCCGCCGTAGTCGAGCACGTCGTCGAGGACCTTCGCCAGCACACCGGTGTCCATGAGATGCCCGTGCACCTCGACCTGATCGTGAAAACGCACGCCCAACGCCCTTCTGTTCGTACCCCTGCTCGCCGCTGCCACTGCCGCCGCCGCGGCCCGTCGCCGGTGGCCAGAAGCCTGGTCACGCCGTGCCACAGTGGTCTGCTGCCGTCTGCCGCCGTCCGGGGGACGGGTGTTGCCAGCCGGCCATCGCAGGTTCAGCGCGGGTGCCAGCCAGATCGATGGGACCGGATGGCCTAGAGGACAGCGCCGTCGTCGGGACCATCGGGGTCGGTGGGAGGACGGTCGCCCATCCGAGCGACCAGCGTGCCGACCCCGCCGAGGATGAGCAGCACGCCAGCCACATCCTGGGAACGTGACTGGTTGAATCCGATCAGGCTGGGGACCATCAGGAACACCACGCCCAGCGCGATCGATCCGATCGCCCAGCGGGTGACCGGGCGGATGCGGGGCAGCGGCGGTGGGGGCGGCGGCACGTAGTGGTTGTCGTCGTCGCCGTCCGGCGAGCCGGTCTCGGCGCTGTCGGCGCCCAGGTCGATGACCACGATCTCGTCGTCGTCGCCCCGTAGCTGATGTGGGCGCACGCCGGGCGGCAGGCCGGCCTGCGCGGCGCCCGGTTCGGTCTGGTCCGCGGGGTCGGCCAGGGTGTCGGGTTCGAACGGCGGCCGCAGAATGATGATCGTGGGGCGGCGCGGGTCGGCGACGTCCTCCTGGGACGGCAAGGTGCGGGTGGTCGGCTCGTCGTCGAAGCGGGCGACGAGCTCGCGGAACACCGCGTCATCGGCGTCCTGGGAGCGCGCCGGCACCGGTGCCGGTACCGGCGGCGGGTCGTCGGAGGCGGACCCGGGCGGCTGCTCCAGCGCCGCCCCGGTGGGCTCGGCCGGGGTGGGGGTCGGCTGCTCCGCCGCGCTCTGGTCGGCGCCAGCGGTCAGTGACTCCCTGTGTTCGCCGGTGTCGCCGTTCGCGCCGGGCACCGCCGCGGGACCCGAATGATCGAGCGGCCCCGGGGCCGGCTCGCCCGGGCTGGGGAAGGGCGGATGCTCAGCCATCACTGGCCACCGGTTCGGGCACCAGGGCCGAGAGCGAGTGCGTGCGGACGAACTCCAGGCTTCCCGCGAAGATCTTCTCTTTGTCGTTGTCGAGGGTGGCCACATGCCAGCTGTCGGCGAGCAGCCGTTCCTCGATCGGGGCCCGTACCCCGGCCAGCAGTAGCGCGCCGGAGCTGGGCTCGACGATGTGATCGACCACGCTGCGGTAGGCCAGCACCGGGGAGACGATGCGCCCGAGGTCGGCGCTGGTGACCGCCCACAGCTTGCGCAGGGACGCGAACGGCCGCAGCGGCACCTTGTCGTAGCCGACCTCCGGTACCCCGTCGGCCTTGACGTCACCGGCGAGCCCGGGAACCGCGGGAAGGATCCGGCTGAGCAGCGGGGCGAGCCCGGCCTGCCAGCGTTCGGTCCGCATGCTCGCGTTGACGGTGACCAGACCGGCCACCTCGGCGCCGTGTTCCTCGGCCAGGCGCAGGGTCAGGGTGCCACCCATCGACAGACCCATGACGAACACCTGGTCGCACTCGCGCCGCAGTCGCAGGAACTCGCCGCGGACCGTCGTGTACCAGTCGGGCCACCCGGTGGGAACCATGTCCTGCCAGCGGGTTCCGTGGCCGGGCAGCAACGGACAGGAGACCGTCAGCCCGGCGGCGGCCAGAGCCTCGCCCCAGGGGCGCATGCTGCCCGGCGAGCCGGTGAAGCCGTGGACCAGCAGCACCCCGACCGACCCGCCCACGTAGGCGAACGGCTCAGCGCCGGGTAGCAGGGCCGTGCCGGTGGAACCCGCCATTGCTGTCCGCCCTTCGCGCCCTGTGCCCTGTGCCCTGTGTAACCCACTCGCCGCGCAACATTCGCGGGGCGGGCGGAAGTCGTCGGTACCCTCATGCTCGCACGGTCCGTGGGCTGAAGCCATGGTCGTCCGGGTCTCATCGGTGGGCATCTTGTCGCCGATGTCATGACATTTGACGGAATTTCACCATGAGGTCGGGTCGGACGTCGTGACGCGATCGCCTGTCGTTGCGATGATATAGATCTCGGCACGCCCGTGCTCGTGGTCGGCGTGGGGCGGCGGTGCGCTCCGGCCATGGCAGGGTCATCACCCCGACGATGCCGTCCATGGCACTGTTGTGGATGTTCGAGTGGACGTGATGATGTCCGGCTACCTAGGCTCAGGTCTGCCTGCCGGCCAGCGGCATGCTCGGGTCCGCAGCGACAACGTCGGCGTGTGCAGTGCGGGCGACCCGGTCCGGGCGCCCTGACAGTGTCGTCTCACGACGGTGACCAGGCGGGAGCTGTCCTTGTTCTACTGGGTGCTCAAAGCGATCCTCACGCCCGTACTACGGGTGGTGTGGCGCCCGTGGGTCGAGGGTGCCGAGCACATCCCCGCGGAGGGGCCCGCCATCCTGGCCGGAAACCACCTGTCGTTTCTTGACCACTTCTTCCTGCCGCTGGTGGTGTCGCGGCGGGTGACCTTTCTGGCCAAGAGTGACTACTTCACCGAGGCCGGCATCAAGGGCTGGTTCAAGCGGGTCTTCTTCAGCGGGGCCGGCCAGATCCCGATCGACCGCAGCGGTGGCAAGGCCAGCGAGGGGGCGTTGCGATCCGGCGTGCGGGTGCTGCGCCAGGGCCGCCTGCTCGGCATCTACCCGGAGGGCACCCGTTCCCCGGACGGCCGCCTGTACCGCGGCAAGATCGGTGTCGCCCGGATGGCGCTGGAGGCCGGCGTCCCGGTGATCCCGGTCGCCATGATCGGCACGTTCGAGGCGCAGCCCCCCGGCAAGTTGCTGCCGCGGGTCCGTCGGGTGGGTATGCGGGTCGGCCCCCCGTTGGACTTCTCCCGCTACGCCGAGATGGCGGACGACCGGTTCGTGCTGCGTTCGGTCACCGACCAGATCATGTACGAGCTGATGGCGCTCTCCGGCCAGGAGTACGTCGATATGTACGCGAAGCGGGCCAAGGAGGAAATCGCCGCGGCCCGGGCGGCGGCCACCAGCGCCGCCGCCACCTCGGACGCCGCCACCTCGGACGCCGCCACCTCGGACGCCGCCACCTCGGACGCCGCGACCGCCGCGGCCGGCGACCTCGCGGGCGCCGTGTCGGACCGGGCCGCCGTGGGCGGCCCGCCGGCCGGGGTGTCCGCCGCCGGCGCGCGTGCTGGCCGACCGCACCGACCGCACCGACCGCACCGACCGGGCTGACGGGGCTGATCGGCCTGATCGGGGGGGCTCTGCCCGGCCGGCCGCATCCGCTCGTCCGACCACGCCCGGTAACCCGGCGGACCGGGCGGTCTGAGGCTGTTTGCGCCGACACGGCAGGATGGGCGATGTGCGTGGTGCCCTGACCCACATCGTCCGCTCCGGTTTCGCCCGGTCCATCCCTGGTTGGAGTCGCTCATTCGGCCGGGTTCCCCGCGACCAGCGGCGCCACCGGGTTCGTGACCTGGTCATCGTCGTGGGCGTGGGCGGCATGCTGCTGGCGACGGGTGCGTCGGCCGGGTGGGCCGTTCCCACGCCGGACGGTGCCGCCCCGGCGGGCGGTGCGGCGGCGGGTGGGGCGGCACCGGCGAACACGCTGGGGCGGTTCGGTCCGTACCTGGTCGACGCGGCCCACCGCGTCGTGGTCGTGCGCGGGATCTCCCTGCCGGCCGGTGTGACGCCGACCGACGCCAATCTTGCGACCTGGCTCGGCCAGGGCTTCACCGGGGTGCGGCTGGCGGTTCCGGTGGCGACCGGCGGACGGGTTCCAGCGGTCGCGGGCTGGCCCCGACCCACCGCGTCCGAGCAGGCGACGAGCCCCGCGGACGCCGGTCTCGGCCAGGTCGTCGCGCTCACCCGGCGGTTCACCGACCGGGGGCTGCGGGTCGTCGTGCGACTGGTGCCGACGGTGGCGGGTCGACGTCTCTCGGATGCGACCCTGTCGGTCGGCCTGGCCGCGCTCGCCGACCGGCTGCGGGCCGAACCGGGAGTGTTCGGCTATGAGGTGCCCGCCGGCACCGGCCCGGCGTTGTCCGACACCGTGGCCGCGCACGATCCGGTGCATCCGCTGTGGCGTAGTGGCCCGGCGCGGTTCGACCCGGCGGTGACGGTGGCCCTCAACGATCCGACCGGCTACCTCACCGGCTGGAAGGACGCTTCCCCCGAAGCCATCGACACTCTGGTCGCGACCGCCGACAGTTTCGGTCTGAGCTGGTTCTACGACCCGCCGGACGGACGTGGCGCGACGGTGGGTACGGCCGCTCCGGTCGGTGTGGGCTCGGGTTCGGCGCCGACGATGCCGGCGACACCGGCACGGCTCGTGCGGCCCTACCCCGCGGCCGTGGCGGGCACGCCCGAGCTGTTGCGTTACGACGCGGCCGGCGTGCTGACCCTGGGGCTGCGCCCGGTCGCGGTGGCGCTGCCGGACGGTTCGACGGCGGGTGTCCTGGCGGCCGGGACGGCTACGGCGATCAACGTGCCGGCCGCCGCCTACCCGCGCGGCTACCAGGTGGCGGTCACCGGCGGGCGGGTGACCTCGGCGGCGGACAGCGGTCTGCTGTGCGTGGTCGCCGAGCCCGGCGCGGCGCGGGTCGAGATCCAGGTCCGTCCGGCCACGGCGGGCCCGCAGGTCCGCGGTGTGACGATCGCGGGCGCCACCGGATGCGATACCGGGGGAGCCCCCGTCGCGGGTGGTCCGGCGGCCGCGAGCGCGACGGGCGGCACGAGTAGGGGTACGAGTGGTTCGGCGGCGAGGGCCGTCGCCGGTGCCGCGAGCGAGTCGGAGCAGAAGCCGTATTCAGGGCCGTTGCTGTGGGTGCTGCCGCTGGTCGGGGCGGCCGCGGCCGCGGGCCTGCTCGCCGCGGTGACGCGACCCTGGCGGCGCCGGCCCGGTCCGGCGGCACCTACCTGGAGCGGGAGAGACTGAACCGGTGGCAACCCGTTTCTTCTACGACACCGAGTTCATCGAGCGGCGTGAGTCCGGCCATCTCTGGCTGGACCTGGTCAGCATCGGCATTGTCAGCGAGGACGGCGCACAGCGTTACTACGCCGTGTCCACCGAATTCGATCCGGTCTGGGCGGTGCCCTGGGTCCGGCGCAACGTGCTCGACCAGTTGCCGTCGCCGGCCGACCCGGCCTGGCGCTCCCGGGCCCGCATCCGCGATGATCTGAACGCGCTGCTGACCGCGGACGGCGCACCGGAGCTCTGGGCCTGGTACGGCGCATATGATCATGTCGTTCTCTGTCAGCTGTTCGGGACGATGACCGACCTGCCGGCGCGGATGCCCCGGTTCACCCGGGACCTGCGCCAGCTGTGGGAGGAGCTGGGCCGTCCCACGCTGCCGCCGCCGCCGGCCAACGCCCACGACGCTCTCGCCGACGCGCTGCACAATCTGGCTCGTTGGGAGATCCTCGCCCCGCTGCGCCCCCGTACCGCCGGTCAGCCCCCCAGATCATGACTCTTTGAGCTTGATTCGCCACGCCTAGTAGTTACAAATAGCACTCTGTATGTGCTGTGCGCCGCTAGGCTGCCGCTGCTGTCGCCGCCGAGAGGCGGGACGGGAGTGGGTACTGGTGCGGCCCGGTCGGGCCGGCGCGGACGCGAGGAGAGTGCGATGAGGATCGGCGTACTGACCGGCGGCGGTGACTGTCCGGGGCTCAACGCGGTGATCCGGGCAGTGGTACGCAAGGGCGAGGGTGTCTACGGGCACCAGTTCGTCGGCTACCGCGACGGCTGGCGTGGCCCTCTCACCGGCGACACGGTGCCCCTGGACACCACCGCGGTCCGCGGCATCCTGCCTCGCGGCGGCACGATTCTCGGCTCGAGCCGGACCAACCCGTACGCCGCGGTGGACGGGCTCGAACTGATCCGCCGCAACCTGGCCGCGGACGGGGTCGACGCGCTGATCGCCATCGGCGGCGAGGACACCCTGGGTGTGGCCGCCCGGCTGCACGCCGACGGCGTCCCGGTCGTCGGCGTGCCGAAGACCATCGACAACGATCTGTCCGCGACCGACTACACCTTCGGCTTCGACACGGCGGTGAACATCGCCACCGAGGCCGTCGACCGGCTGCACACCACCGCCGAGAGTCACCACCGGGTGCTCATCGTCGAGGTGATGGGCCGCCATGCCGGCTGGATCGCCCTGCACAGCGGGATGGCCGGGGGCGCGAACGTCATCCTCATCCCCGAGCGGCCGTTCGACTTCGACAAGGTGTGCGCGTTCGTCGAGTCCCGGTTCGCCACCCACTACGCGCCGATCATCGTCGTCGCGGAGGGTGCCACTCCCATCGCGGGCACGATGATGACCAAGGACGCCGAACTCGACGCGTTCGGCCATGTCCGGCTGCAGGGCATCGCCGCGGTGCTCGAAACCGAGATCCGTGGCCGGACCGGCCGGGACGCCCGGGCCACCGTGCTCGGCCATCTGCAGCGTGGCGGCACACCCAGCGCGTTCGACCGCTGGCTCGCGACCCGTTTCGGTCTGCACGCCGTCGACGCCGTGCACGAGGGCGAGTCCGGGGTGATGGTCGCGCTGCACGGCACCAGGATCGACCGGGTGCCGCTCGCCGAGGCCACCAGCGCGCTCAAGACCGTGCCGGCGGAGCTGTACGCCGAGGCCGCGGTCTTCTTCGGCTGACCGGACCCCGGCCCGGCCGGCTCCTGGACCGGCCCGGGGGCCGGACGCTGATCCGCCGCCGGGCCGGATGACTTCACCGAAACCTGCGAGTATCGACGCGTCCTGGACCTGGACAGCCGTACCCTGGTGTCTCGTGAGCGCATTGGACGTCTGGCGGACCCTTCCGGCCAAGCAGCAGCCGTCGTGGCCCGACCCGGTCGAGCTGCAGGCGGCCGCGGAGCAACTCGCGGGGCTGCCCCCGTTGGTGACGGCGCCGGAGGTGCGGTCACTGACCGATCGGCTGGCGATGGTCGCCCGCGGGGAGGCGTTTCTGCTCCAGGGCGGTGACTGCGCCGAGACGTTCGCGGCCAACACCGCCAACAAGATCCGCGACAAGGTGAAGACCCTGTTGCAGATGGCCGTCGTGCTCACCTATGGCGCGAGCACCCCGGTGGTCAAGGTCGCCCGCATCGCCGGCCAGTACGCCAAGCCGCGCTCGGCCGACATCGAGACGAGCACCGGCCTGCCGTCCTACCGGGGTGACGCGGTCAACGACATCGCGGCCACCGCCGCCGCCCGTCGGCCGGACCCGATGCGCATGGTCGCCTCCTACCACCAGAGCGCGGTCGCGCTGAACCTGGTGCGCGCGTTCGCCACCGGTGGCTTCGCCGACCTGTCCAAGGTCCACGAGTGGAACAAGGCCTTCGTGCGCGACTCGGCCGCCGGCCGGCGCTACGAGGTGATGGCCACCAACATCGACCGGGCGCTGTCGTTCATGGCCGCCTGCGGCATCGATCTGGACCGCACCGCCGCGTTGACCGGCGTGGAGCTGTTCACCAGCCATGAGGGTCTGCTGCTGGAGTACGAGCGGGCCCTGACCCGCATCGAGGACGCCACCGGCCACCCGTACGACCTGTCCGCGCACATGATCTGGATCGGCGAGCGCACCCGCGACCTCGACGGCGCCCACGTCGACCTGCTCTCCCGGGTCGGCAACCCGATCGGCTGCAAGATCGGCCCGAAGGCGAGCCCCGACGAGGTCCTGGAGCTCGCCGAGCGGCTCAACCCGCACCACATCCCCGGCCGCCTGACCCTGATCACCCGGATGGGGGTCGGCCGGATTCGCGACGCCCTGCCGCCCATCATCGAGAAGGTCAACGCCGCCGGCCCGCCGGTGGTGTGGTCCTGCGACCCGATGCACGGCAACACCCGTGACGTCGGTGGGATCAAGACCCGCCACTTCGACGACGTGCTCGACGAGGTCTTCGGCTTCTTCGAGGTGCACAAGGCGCTGGGCACCCACCCCGGCGGCCTGCACATCGAGCTCACCGGGGAGAACGTCACCGAATGCCTCGGTGGCGCCGAACTGATCGGTGAGGACGACCTCGGCGGCCGGTACGAGACGGCCTGCGACCCGCGTCTGAACACCAGCCAGGCGCTGGAACTGGCCTTCCTCGTGGCCGAGATGCTGCAGCACGCCCGCGGTGAGCGGGCCGCCGCCCACCAGGACGCCCACCCCGCCGCCCCGCGTCCCTGAGCTGACCGGCACCGCCGCCGGAGGACCGCTACCCGGCGGTGATGGCAGCAGCGTCGTCGGGAGCGGCGCCGCTGCTGCCGGCCGTGGCCGGATCCTCGGTGGCGTCGTCGGCAGGTGCCGTGTCGTCGCCGCCAGGTGTGCCCTCGACGGGAGTGGACCGTGGGGCCTGCGGCTCGGCGTCCGTAGGTGAGCTTTGTTCTGGCCGCGGCTCGAGGCCGCTGATCGTCCGGTCGGCACCCGTGTCCACCGCCGAACCGGCCGGTGCCGTCGGCGCCGGGGATGGCGCGCCGGGCGGGTTCGCCACCTCGGATGGTCGGACCCCCGCCGCGGGAGTGGAGCTGGGACGGGGTGCCAGGCCGAGATCATCGCTCGGGGCGCGCCCGGTGTCGGCCGGTTCCGCGGAACCACTCGGCGGGTCGTCGGCGTCTCCCACCGGAGCGCCACCCGTGGACGTGCCACCCGTCGAGGTACCCGTCGCTGACGCACGGGTCGAGGCCGGCACGCTCGGCCCGGTGCCGTTCGACGTGGCCGTGCTGTCGGGCGCGGTCGAGCCGACGGGTG
>NZ_CADCWS010000077.1 GCF_902806475.1 Candidatus Frankia nodulisporulans | reverse complement strand
GAGCCTGACGGAGCAGTGTGGCGATCTCGGTGAGCTGGCTTACCTCGGTGGGGTCCAGGGGTGGCCGTTCGACCTCGTCGGAGATCTGCCAGGCCAGGCCGATGCGGTCGACGGGGAGGCGGTAGACGGCGGCGCCGTCGAGGAGGCGGCGGGCGTGGGGGAGACCGTCGAGGCGGGCGAGGAGATCGTCGAGGAGGATGTCGTCCACCGCGAGGGTGACGGCCTCGGCGAGGGCCCGGTCCAGGTCGCCGGCGGTGGTGGCGAACCAGGCGGCGGGGTTGGTGATGCCGCGGGAGTGCAGGGCGTCCTCGAGTTTGCCGGCGATGTCGGTGAAACGGGCGGCACCGCCGGCGAGCAGGGCGTCGAGGTATTCCAGGGTCCGCGGATGCCCACCCACGTCGGCGATCGCCCGGGCCTGGTCCGCCGGCGGGAGAAGCCGCAGGGCGGGCAGCCGCCACAGAAGCTTGCGGGATTCGGCTTTCGAGAGCGGCCCCAGATGGTGGCTGTGCAGGCGGCGAGCAGTCGCGGTGTTCACCGGAAGCGGGAAACGGCTGGTGACGACGAGCTTCGCCCGCCCGGGTAGCGCCAGCCAGGCGGCGAGGAACGCGCCGAGGTCGCCGTCCAGGAACGCCTGGCCGGAGCCGGGGCCGTCCGGGGTGAGGACGTCCTCGGCGTTGTCCAGCAGCAGCGTCACGCTTGCCCGGGGTAGGAGATGCTCGGCGAGCAGATCAAGTCGCCGCCGCCATGCTGTCTGGCCGGAGCGGAGCTCGCCGACCAGGGCGCGGAGCACGTCCCGTTCGGGGAATTCGTGGGCCAGGCACCAGGAGTGCAGGCGGTCGGCTACGGTGAGCAGGATCTGGTCGACGGCGACCAGGCCGGTCAGGGAGACCAGCAGGCCCGGGCCGTCGTCGCCGGCGGTGGTCACCAGCTGCGCGGCGAGGGTGGACTTGCCGACACCGCCGAGACCGTGGATGACGACACCGGTCCGCTCGCCGCGCAGCGAACGTAGCAGGGCCCGCAGCTCGGCCCGGCGGCCGACGAACTCCCCGACGCGGCGCGCGACGATCCCACCGGCCAGCAGCGGGCCGACCGGTTCGGTGATCTCCTCGACCTTGACCGCCGGGTCGTAGAGCGGCAGCGAGGGGCCGCGCAGGTACAGGGTGGAAGTTGCCCACTCCGCCAGCGCCGCCCGCAGCTCTGACTCGGGCAGCGCCGCCCGCTCCGCCTCGACGGCCCGGCGGGCATCCGACAGGGCGGCCAGTGGGTCGACCACCTCACGTCCCGCGAGCTCGGCATACAGGCGGCTGGTCAGCTCGGTCGCGTACAGGTCGCTGACCGATGTGGTCATCGCTAGCACCGCGGGCACACCGTGTGCGAGCAGCCCACGGGCCAGCGCGGGTAGCTGAGCTTCGCCTTCGCCCGCGCCCTCACCCTCACCTTCGCCTTCGCCGGCGGGGGATGGCGTGCCGCGCGCGGCCAGGGCGGTGGAGCAGCCGGCGAGCACGACCAGGGGGATGCCCCGGTCGCGGATCAGGATCTTCGTCGCGAACGTGGACGCGTCCACGGGGTCAGCCTCGCCGGTGGCCGTCTCGAGGATCAGCTCACCCGGGCGGGCGTGGCAGGAGATGTGCAGGATGTGGAACCGTTCCTGCTTCAACGCGGCGTGGATGGCCTCGCGGCTGCCCCAGTTCAGGATCCGCACATACGCCCGGCCCCGGCCCTGGCGGCGGGCCGGTTCGACGGCGTCCAGGATGCGGGCGAGTTCGGCCTCGTAGTCGAGCAGTTCGCCGCCGCCGCGCTCCGGGCTCGCGATCACCGCGAGGATGCGCAACGGCCCGGGGATGCCCATCGCCGAGGTGGGCCCGAGGCCGCTGACGGTGCGGTGCAGCTCGACCGAGGGATGCAGCACCAGCGGACGGTCCTCACCCGGCAGCGTGAGGGTCTCCCACGGCAGCTCCGCGTACTCCCTGGCCAGCGCCGCGGCCTCGGCGGATGCCTCCGGGGTCTCGGCGGATGTCTCCGGGGTCGCGTCGGCGGGGTCTTCGGCGAGGTCGAGGGCCAGGCGCAGGGAGACACCGGCGCGTACCGCGGCATCGACCTCGGTGGCCAGGCGGGTCGCGATCTCGTGGGGGAGTAGCCGCTCGCCCAGCATGCGACCCGCCGCGCGCAGCGCCTGGGCCAGCGGTTCCGCGGTGGCGGTCGCCGTCGCCGCGGCTCGCAGGGGCGCCGCTTCGCCACCCGGCCGGCGGGCCCTGGCTCGTTGCATCCGCCAGAGGACCTGCTGGGCGGACCAGTCGAGCCCCGCGGCGGTGCCCGGCGACGGTCGTGCCGTCCGGAGCGGTCAGGGTGACGGCGGTTCCGCGGAACCGCAGGGTCGCGTTCCGCGGTCCCTCCGCCACGAACGCCTGCCCGGCCGGTGGACGGATCGTGCCGTCGACGGCGGGCCGCAGGGGCCGCTCGCCGCGCAGAGCCGCGATGAGTTGGCGTACCGCGGCCTCGTAACTGGCCGGATCGGCCGTCTGGCGGAAATCGACCCAGGAACGGGTCGCCAGCATCGGCGGCATCTCCGCGTCCGCGAGCAGCACCGGGATCAGGCGGAAATCGCCCTTGACCGTCCGGTTGAGCATCGCCGCGTACTCCTCGCCGACCCAGCCCCCCGCCATCGAGTGCGGGCTGACCACGACGATGCCCAGGCGCGAATCCCGGATACCGGCATCCATCCTGTGCACGATGTTCTGCCCGAACTGAACTTCCCACTCGTCGAACCACATGCGCAGCCCGGCGCGCTCCAGGTTCTCCGCGAGCGTGCGCACCCACGGCTGGTCGGGACGCCCATACGAGATGAAGCCGGCAAAACTCCTGTCAGCGTTATGTGTTCCCGTTTCGTCCGACACCGTCACCCCCGCCACAGTCGGGACGATTCCTGACACGTTACGCCCACAGGTCGTCGCCCAACGCATCAGGAGACGGTGTTGGTACGTGCTCCGTGAGGTGCGAGTGCTGGGTTTCACCGAAGGAACGCTATTGCGATGGTGCGATGATGCTACGAGGCTTGTAGCATCATCGCATGGCGCTGTTCGAGGTCCCGGCGATGGATGCGGCCGATGAGCGGGTGCTGGGCGAGCTCGAGGTGTTCCGCGGAACACTTCGCCACCACGTCGCCGAGCCGCGCCGGTGGTTGGGGCAGCTGCGGCGCAGCATGATCGCGGGGGCTGTCCGGGGCTCCAACACGATCGAAGGCCATACGGTCGGACAGGCGGATGCCGAGGCGATCGTCGCCGGCGAGGAGATGCTGACCGAGCACGACGCGCGGACCCGGGCCGCGGTCGCCGGCTACAACGACGCACTGACCTACGTGCTGCAGGCCGCGCGGTTCGAGGTGTTCGGCTATGACCCGATGCTGCTCTCGGCGCTGCATTTCATGATGCTGCGCGGGGAGTTGGACCGCTCGCCCGGCCGTTACCGGCTGGGGCCGATCTGGGTCTCCGGCGCACCGGACAATCCACCCGTCTACACCGGGCCGCCGGCCGAGGATGTCCCGTCCCTCATGGTCGAGCTGTGCGGCTGGCTTCAGGACGGCGATCTGGATGCCCCCGGATATGTGCGGGCGGCGATGGCGCACCTGAACCTTGTCAGCATTCACCCCTGGCGTGACGGCAATGGACGGATGGCCCGCTGCCTGCACACCCTGGTGCTCGCCCGCCAGCTGGTGCTGGCACCGGAGTTCGCCAGCATCGAGGAATGGCTCGGATCATCTCCGCACAACACGGCGATGTACTACGCGGCGCTTGGCGCGGCACAGGGTGGCCGCTTCCAGCCTGAGCGGGACGCGCATGACTGGGTGCGGTTCTGTCTGCGGGCGCACCATCTGCAGGCCCAGGTGGTGCAGCGACGTCTGGACATGGCGGCCGAGGTCTGGCGGGTCCTGGCGGAGCGGGTCGCGATGGCCGGGCTCGGTGAGCGCACGATCGCGGCTGTGTACGCCGCCGCCCGGCCGGATGGCGTGCGCCGCACCACCTACATGCGCGACGAGGGGCTCACCCGTGACCAGGCGATCCGTGACCTTCAGGCGCTCCGGGCCGCGGGGCTGATCGAGGAAGCCGGGCATGGCCGCACCCAGCGCTACCTCGCCGCCGGCCCGGCCGCCCAGGCCGAACGGGCCGCCCGTGTCGCGATCACCAGCCAGCCGCTGCGTGATCCGTACGGCGACGCCTGAACCCGCTCCGTCACCCAGAGGTGGCGCGGGCAGGGCGCAGGGGCCATCCGACGGGTCAGGTGGGGTCGGGCGGGAACGACGACGCCGCGGCGCCCGAGGGCTGGATGCCGATCTGCGGGAGATCGGTGCCAGGCCCGGTGGACGCCGCGGCGTGGAAGGTCGGTCGGGTGGACGCTGGTGAAGCTAGGCCGCGCTGGTGAAGCTAGGCCGCTAGGAAGCGGCGGTCTCGCGCTCCCGCTCGCGGGCCCGCATGTCGCGGCGGAGCTCCGGGGGCAGCGCGAACAGGAGGTGCTCGTCGGCGGAGGTGATCTCCTCGACGTCAGCGAAGCCGCGCTCGGCGAGCCAGGCCATGACGCCGGTGACGAGTTCCTCGGGGACGGAGGCGCCGGAGGTGACGCCGACGGTCTCGACCCCGTCGAGCCAGCTGTCCTGAACCTCGGTGGAGTCATCCACCAGGTAGGAGGCCGGGGCGCCGGCGTCGAGGGCGACCTCGACGAGGCGGACGGAGTTCGAGGAGTTGGCCGAGCCGACGACGATCAGGAGCTCGACCTTGTCGGCGATGTCCTTGACGGCGACCTGGCGGTTCTGGGTGGCGTAGCAGATGTCCGAGTTCGGCGGACCCTGCAGCAGCGGGAACCGCTCCCGCAGAGCGTTCACCGTGGTCATCGTCTCGTCGACGGACAGGGTGGTCTGGGAGAGGAAGGCGACGTGCTCGGGATTGCGGACGACGACGTGCGCGGCGTCCTCCGGACCGTCGACCAGGTGAATACGCTCGGGCGCCTGCCCGGTGGTACCCACGACTTCCTCGTGACCCTCGTGGCCGATCAGGAGGATGTCGTAATCCTCCCGAGCGAAACGGCGCGCCTCGGAGTGGACCTTGGTGACCAGGGGGCACGTCGCGTCGATGGTGCGAAGCTGACGCGTGGCGGCCTCCTCGTGCACTGTCGGCGCCACACCGTGCGCGGAGAACACGACGGTGGCACCTTCGGGCACTTCGTCCGTCTCATCGACGAAGATTGCGCCCTTGGCTTCCAACGTCCTGACGACGTGCAGGTTGTGCACAATCTGCTTGCGCACATAGACAGGTGAGCCGTAGAGCTCCAGCGCCTTCTCCACGGTCACGACAGCTCGATCGACACCGGCGCAGTAGCCGCGCGGCTTGGCAAGAAGGACCCGGCCCATGCAGGGCAGTCTACGCGGTCAGGGCCGTTCGCCAAGAGGCTCGGGGGATGCATCACCCTCTGGTGAACCCGTCCTCACCGGTCCGGGCAAGGGCCGTTCGGTGGCATTCGGGGTGGCTTCACGGCCATCCGAAAAGTTGTCGGACGTCCCCGCTACGGTGCCCCACATGGCCTTGACCTCGACACCCGAGCAGCCCTTGCCGGTGCGCACCGTCTCGCGCGCGGTCGGGGAGTGGATTCACCGGCTCGGCCGGGTGTGGGTCGAGGGGCAGGTGACGCAGCTGGTACGGCGGCCCGGAATGGGCACTGTTTTCCTCACCCTTCGGGACCCCGTGGCGGATATCTCCTTGCGGGTGACCTGCCCGCGTGCTGTGTGCGACGCGGTGGGTCCCGCGCTGGTCGACGGGGCGCGGGTGGTGGTGTGGGGCAAGCCGTCGTTCCACCCGGGGCGCGGCACGCTTTCCCTGGCGGTGACGGAGATTCGGCCGCTCGGTGTCGGGGCGCTGCTGGCCCGGCTCGAGCAGCTGCGGGCCACGCTCGCCGCCGAAGGGCTGTTCGCGGCGTCCCGCAAACGCCGCCTGCCGTTCCTGCCTGCGGTCGTCGGGCTGATCACGGGGCGGGCGAGCGCCGCCGAGCGCGATGTCGTGGAGAACGCGCGTCGGCGCTGGCCGGCGGTGCGCATCGAGCTGCGTGAGGTGGCGGTGCAGGGCCCGCTGGCCGTCGGCCAGGTGATCGAGGCGCTGCGCGATCTCGACGCGCGTCCCGAGGTGGAGGTGATCGTCATCGCGCGCGGCGGCGGCTCACTGGAAGACCTGTTGCCCTTCTCGGACGAGGCGTTGCTGCGGGCGGTCGTGGCGGCGCGAACCCCGGTCGTGTCGGCCATCGGACACGAGCAGGACGCCCCCCTGCTCGACTTCGTGGCGGATCTGCGGGCCTCCACGCCGACCGACGCGGCCAAACGGGTCGTGCCCGACGTCGGCGAACAGGCGGCGGCGGTCAGCCAGTTGCGCACCCGCGGGCGGCGAGCTCTCGGCCACCGGCTCGAGCGGGAGGAACGTCGGCTCGCCGACCTGCGCCGCCGGCCTGTCCTCGCCGCCCCCTGGGGCGAGCTGGATCGCCGCCAGCAGGACGTCACGGCGTTGCGGGCCCGCGCCCGCCGCTGCGTCGGCCACGCCCTCGAGGTCGCCGAGCGTGATGTCGTGGCGAGCCGGGCACGGATGCGGGCGCTCTCGCCGGCGGCCACGCTCGAACGCGGCTATGCCGTGGTCCAACGGGCGTCCGACGGGGCGGTCCTGCGGCAGCCCGACGAGGTGACGGTGGGCGACGGCCTGGCCGTGCGGGTAGCCGGCGGCCAGCTACACGCCGTCGTCGCGGACGCCTGACGCCCCGGCGCCAGCGCCGGCGGGTCGTGCGGGGTCGGCGGCGGCCAGGCGGGCGCGGGCGCCGTCGAGGAACGCCTGGCAGGCGTGCGCGAGCTGTTCGCCGCGTTCCCACAGCGCGAGCGACTGCTCCAGCGTCACACCACCGGCCTCCAGTTGGTGGACGACCTCCTCCAGCTCCGCCCGGGCCTGCTCATAGCTGGCCGGTGACCGCGGCGCATCCGGGACACCCGAGGTGGAAGCACCGGCTGGTGACGATGCGTCGTGCTCGCCGCCGTCGCCGTGGGGCGCGCGGTCGGTGGGTCGAGTGCCAGCTTTGTCACTACGTGTCGTGGTCCGGGAACTTTCCGGCATTGCCACCTCCGGGCCGTCGTGCGATCAATTCTTTGTCAATGTGGACCCCCGGGCCGACCGCGCCGCCGCGGCGCCTCCGGCGCGTCCAGACGCATTCCCGCCAGCCCATCCACCAGTATTGCGGACGCGATCCGCCGCACCTCGGTGGTGTGTCCGCCGATGAAATCCCACCCGCACTCCACGCAACGTGGTGCCAATCCGTGGACAATAATGGTCGTAGTGGGATGGTCTGGGAAAGATCTATAGTACAAGGTCACCGATGCGCGGGATGACCGGAGCGCAAGGTCGCTGAGGTGCAAGGTCACCGACGTTCGAGGTAACCGCGAGACGTTTCCGATTCACGGTGTCCGGCTCGCGCCGGCTCCGTCTGGCTGACCGCTCCGCCGCGGGTGGTCCGGAGGTAACACGCATGCCCGGCGCACGTCCGACACCCCAACGCCCGGCTGTGGGTGCTCCCGTCGGCCGGCGGCCCCGGTCCGCCGCGCCCCTGAGTCCCCGGTGGCCCTCGCGGCCCGGTGATTCCCTTCGGTCACTGCGATCCGCGCGGCCGCTGGTCCGGCGGGCGGCGGGCCTGGTGCTCGGCCTGGCGGTGCTGATTCCCGTGGCCACGGCGCTGGGCGACGGGCAGGACGGGCATCCGGGCGGCCCGCCGTCGGTCGCCGCGGGCATCGCCGAGCGCTGACGACACCCGCCCTCGCCGGTCCTGGGCGGGGAGGCGACGGGGTTCCCCGTTGGGTCGGTCCGGCGGGACGGGCGTGCCGCCGATATCGGCGCACATCTTTGACGTAACGGTCTGGCCGTCACCCCGGCGGCTGACCTCACGCGCAAGCGCGCAATTGTGCTCCGTCCACTGCCCAGCCGGCCACCACCCGTACGAGCCGCGGCGGCGGACCCGCGCACAGAATCAGGTGAAGGATTTCGGTGCCATTCGGCCGTCAAGGCGCCATTCGACTGTCAATAGGCCAGGACCGGTCATTAGGCGTCGCCGGGCCAGGCGGGGTTCTGGTGGCGACGAGCGGTCAGGTGGTGGGTTCGACGGGGCGCAGGGCGCGGGCGAGGGTGATCAGGTCCGTCTGGGTGGCGCCGCCGCCCTTGCCGTCACCGTCGTCGAGGACGATCGTGACGCCGCCCTGGGTGTGCGTGATCGCCACATGGCCGTGATGGTCGGGGCGGGTCTGCCAGGACTCCCCGTTGACGTCCACCGTGCCGCTGCTCGGGCGGTCGCCGAGCAGGGTCTGCACGGCGTCCGGCGCGTTGGTCTCGCGCAGACGGGCGAACGTGCGGTGACCGGAGCGGTCGATGACGTAACCGATCGAGGCCTGCGCGGTCTGGCTGCTCGAGGAGCTGCTCACCGGCAGCTGGACCCGCAGCGACGTGGGCTTCCACACATCCGCCGGCAGGCCGACGGGCAGCACGGGCGTGAAGGGGGACTGCCGGGCGAAGGCCGCCATGGGCTGGGCCGTCGCGACGACCTTGATCGCCTGTTCGTTGTTGCCGCGGGGCATCACGAAGATGACGAAGATCGCGACGCCGGCCATGACCACGCCGAGGGAGAGAACCATGTCGCGGACAGTTTCCTGGCCGCGCCGCTGTCGTTGTGCCACGACCCCATCTTCCAGGTACCGGCCGCCGAACGGGGCGCCGGGACCGACCGCACAGGCCACATCCGGGCCATCCACCGGTCACCACCCGGTCGCCAGCCGCCACCACCGGCCCGCCGCCGACGGCACGGCGGGTGATCGCGCACCCGTGTGGGACGCATGGCCTGACCTGCGGCGCGACGCCTGGGCCGAGAACGTACTCGGGCGGCCGTCACGCCCCCTCCGCGTGACGCCCGCCCGATCGCAGCGTTTGACGCCGAGTGGGGCCCGAAGGTTGCGCCGCAGTTCTCTGCGATGTGAATGTCGTTCGGATGACAGCCCGGATGGCCGCTGCGGCCGGGTCTGCCAGGTCCTGCGCAGTAGGCTGATTGGATGCCAGCTCCGCCCCGCGGACGGCTATCTCGGGCGTCCAAGGGGTAGTCGAACTAGGCTCAGCGCCGTGCCTTCCGACGCTCACGCCACCACCGCCAGCCCCACCGCCAGCCCCACCGCCGGCCCCGACGCGGGGTCGGCTGCCGCGGCCGGGTCCGATCCCAACGCCGTTCCCGACACGCTGGCCGTGCAGGGGCAGGCACCGGACCGTAACCTCGCGCTCGAACTCGTCCGGGTCACCGAGGCCGCGGCGCTCGCCGCCGCACGCTGGGTCGGCCGGGGCGACAAGAACGGGGCTGACGGCGCCGCGGTCGACGCGATGCGCCGGCTCGTGGGCACCGTGTCGATGCGCGGCGTGGTCGTCATCGGCGAGGGGGAGAAGGACGAAGCCCCCATGCTGTTCAACGGCGAGCAGGTCGGCTCGGGCGAGGGCCCCGACTGCGATGTCGCCGTCGACCCGGTGGACGGCACGACCCTGACCGCCAAGGGCATGAACAACGCGGTGTCGGTCATGGCCGTCAGCGAACGTGGCTCGATGTACGACGCGACCGCCTGCTTCTACATGGAGAAGCTGGTCACCGGTCCGGAAGCGGCCGACGTGGTGGACATCACCGCCTCCGTCGAGGACAACGTGCGGGCCGTGGCCAAGGCGAAGGCGATCCATCCGCGCGATGTCACGGTCGTCGTGCTCGACCGGCCGCGGCACACCGAACTGGTCGCCGAGATCCGCGCCTCCGGCGCCCGGGTCAAACTGATCTCGGATGGTGACGTCGCTGGCGCCGTGATGGCCGCCAGCGCCGGCACCGGCGTCGACCTGCTGCTGGGTATCGGTGGCACCCCCGAGGGGATCATCACGGCCTGCGCGGTGACCTGCCTTGGCGGTGTGATCCAGGGACGGCTGTGGCCGCGCGACGACGCCGAGCGTCAGAGGCTCCTCGAGACCGGCCAGGACCCCAGTCGGGTGCTGTCCACCCGGGATCTCGTGGCCAGCGACAACGTCTTCTTCGTCGCCACCGGAATCACCGATGGGGAGCTGCTCGCCGGGGTACGGTACCGGCCAGGTGGCGCCAGCACGTCCTCGCTGGTCATGCGGTCGCGCTCGGGCACCATCCGGCGGGTGGACAGCCAGCACCAGCTCACCAAGCTGCAGGCGTACTCCACCGTCCCGTTCTAGGCGGCAGCAGCGGGGAGGCGTACGACGCGTGACGGCACCCTCACCCACTTCTCCCGGCGCGGGCCCGCGCCACCGCCTCGGCGGGTTCGGGGGCCTGTCGCGCCAGCCGCTGTCGCGGGTCCCGGCGCGCCCCCGGCCCCGCCCCCGTCTGTTGGATCGGTTGGATCGGCTGGATCGGCCGGGTCCGCATGGCAGCGCGGCGGAGGTCCGCACCCTGGGGGCGGCCGCCCGCCGGTTTCTGCGTCATCCCCGGCCACCGGTGCTGCTTGGCTGTGTCGGCACGCTCGCCGCGGTCCGGTTCAGCCGCGGGTCCTGGCGGCTGCGGCGTGACGGTGCCATCGTCTGCGGTGCCGTGCTCGCCCAGCCGTTCGTCGAGTGGGGTGTGCACCGCCTGTTGTTGCACGCGAGCCCCGGGACCAGGTTCGGTTCGGTCGGTTACCAGCTGGCCGGGCATGGCCACGAACAGCATCATCAGGACCCGACGAACCTGGACACGATGTTCCTGCGCCCCCGCGAGGTGCTGACCGGCACCGCGCTGGGGCTCGCCCCGGCCGCCTTCGGCCCGGTCTGGCTGTCCACCGGCACGTTGTGCGCCGCGGTCGGCGTCCTCGCCTACGACTGGACGCACTTCCTGCTGCACACCCGCGTCCCGCCGCGCTCGCGCTACCACCATGCCCTGTGGCGCGGGCACCGACTGCACCACTACCGCAACGAGCGGTACTGGCTCGGCGTCACCAGCCCACTCGGGGACCTCGTCCTGCGGACAGCCCCCCACCGGGACGCCGTGGCCCGGTCATCCGCCAGCGGCTGATCCGGCCTGCGCGGCCTCGACTGAGGACGACAGCGCCGTGAGGCCACAACCCACTGTCTCGAGGCCGGCCGTCTCGAGGCCGGCTGGGTCGCCGTCGTCCACCGGGCCAGGGCACGCGGCCGCGAGGTCGACCGGGTCGAGCCGAGCCGGAGCGAGGCCGCCGGGGCGCAGGTCCGTGCGACCCAGGCGGGGGCGGAACGGGCCGACGGTCCGGCCGATGCGGCGCAGGCGCAGCAGCCGGTCGGTGCCGGGCACGGGATGTGGCTCGCAGCGTCCGAAACCGCCGAGCCAGGCCACCAGCCGGCTCTCGGTGGTGGTCGCGTCGACCGTCAGCCGAGCCAGGGCGAACCGGTCGTCATGCGGATGGGACAGCACCTCGCGGACCGCGCAGGCCGAGCTGTAACCGGCGGAGATCACCAGTTTTCGGACGGAAAGGTCGTATCCGCCGCCTGGGTAGGCGAAGGTCCGCGGCTCGTCACCGACCGAACCGGCGAGTCGCCGCCGGGAAAGGGTCAGCTCGGTGATGACATCGGTACGGGCCAGTTCATTGAGTGGCCGGCCGGTGTGCCCGGAACCGCCGATCTCGATTCCCAGACCACGGATGCGGTGCAGGTCCGTCCGGTGGAAATAGCCCGGATCGTCCACCCGGGAACTGGTGACGAACACGGTCGCGGTCAGTCCGAACTCGACGAGCAGGCGCAGCGCGGTCATTGTCACCCCGCCGCCGTCATCAATCGTGATGACGAGCGGCCGAGGTGAAGCCGCGGACGAACCGGCCGTGCTCATGTAGCCCGAGAGGCTCATCGTCTGCCGACCGGACGCCGCGATCAGCTGGCAGTGCCGGGCGAAGGCCGTCAGCATCATCGGACGACGCCGGGAACCACGGGACGGCTGCGGATCAAAGGAGCGGTACCGCAGAATAGGTACCAGCTGCCCATGGTCGGACGGATACTGCCCGGCCGTCACCATGGACGGGTGACACGACATCGCAGACCGGCCGCTATCGCCCCGGTGGATGTCCTCGGTGCGAACGACAAGGAGACCTCCCTGCGGGTGCCGTGGCTGTGGGTGCGGCACGGGTGAACGACACCGAAGTGCGTCCGAGGGGTGGATCCGAGATGGTCATACCGTGATGGGGATGGAATGTAGCACGGGCAGCTGCAAAGGCAAGTGATGTGCCGGCGGCGGGCATCCGGCCGACCGTCACCACCCCGCCATCCGGGTGTCATTTAAACGTATTACGATTTTTTCTGGCTATCTTTGTGCCACGTCCATAGGGCGCTGGATGGCCGATTGTGGGGCTGATATTGCGGCGTCAGTGAGGCGCGGGGGTCTCTCCGGACGGGGTGGGCGGGGCGGGCGGCTCGGAGTGCCGGTGGCGCGGTCGAAGGTGGGAGAACCCCGGGCAGGCGCACAGCGCGCAGTCACTGCCCTTGCGGTAGTGCCGGTGATCGGTGCGGCTGTGGCCGCAGCGACACCTGTCCCACCAGGATGAGCGCATGGATGGATGTCCCTCCATCAGTGCTGCGGACGGCCTCGGCGCTCGTTCGGGTGGGCGGCGGACGCCCGGAGGCGTTCCCGGCGAGCGATCTGCGCCCGGCGGCCGCGAAACAGGGCGATCAGCAGGACCAGGAGGAACGCCGCCAGCAGGATCGGCGCGTGCAGGATCAGCTCCGAGGCGATGTCGATCACTTTGTCCCGAAGGCCCGAACTGCCGCTACCGGTCGAGGGGTGCAGGTAGCCCCCCCCGATGGTGATGAGCGCGAACACCAGCGGCGGCATGATCACCACGCCGAGCAGGTCGTCGGCGTGGACCCGCAGGGCGACCAGGACGCAGGCGCCGATGAACAGGAGGCCGAAGGCGTACTTCAACGAGCCGAAGATCGCGGTGTCGATCGCGGCGCCGATCCCGCCGAGGACCAGAACCACCAGTGCGGTGCCCAGCGCCGTCAGACCGCGCCGGCTCCCCGTGACCAGGGTGGACGGCGCTCCGCCCGGGCGGCCGCGCGAACCGCGGACATACGGATCGTCGAACCGGTCGGCGCGCGGGGATCTGCCCGGCGGCCTGGCTGACTGCCGATGTGGCGGCACACTCACGAACGCAAGGTACCGCCCGCGGATTTCCTGTGCGTCAGGACGATGGATCCGACGGCGTTCCCCCCGCCCGCGTTGGAGCTATCCGTGTTCGAATCACTGCTTTGCGTCGCGATCGAGTAGTTTTTCTGGGCCTTTGTCCTCGATGTCCGCCTGTCGGGTATCCGCCAGCCGGCCGGTCTCTGATATCCGCTGGCCGTCGGGAAGCAGCTCGGCGGCCGACAGCGGGCGTACCCCCGTCTCGACCGGACCGGGGCTGGGCAGCACGCCCTCGACCACGTTCATCGCGGCCAGCCGGCGGGCGGGGGTCAGGACGCGGCTTTCCAGCGAGCCGACGGTGGCGTTGAACTCCCCGACCGCGCGGCCCAGGGAGCGGCCGAGCCGGTCGAGGTGCTCGCCGAGCGTGCCGAGCCGGGTGTAGAGATCGCGGCCGAGCTCGAAGATCTCCCGGGTGCGAGCGGTGAGCGCCTCCTGGGTCCAGGCGTACGCGATCGTGCGCAGCATCGCGATCAGCGTGGTCGGCGTCGCGATGATCACCTTGCGGGCGGCGGCGTGCTCCAGCAGCCCGGGGTCGTGGTCGAGCGCGGGGGCGAGGAAGGCCTCCGCCGGCACGAACAGCACGACGAACTCCGGTGAGGACGGCAGCGCCCGCCAGTACGACTTGGCGGAGAGCCCGTCGACATGGGCGCGCAGGTGACGGGCGTGCGCGGCCATCCGCTCGGTACGGAACCGCTCGTCGGTGCTTTCGGCGGCGTCGAGGAAGGCCGCCAGCGGAACCTTCGCGTCGACGACGACATTGCGCCCACCGGCCAGGTGCACCACCATGTCGGGCCGCAGCGGCCCGTCATCACCCTGGACGGTGAGCTGCTCGGTGAAGTCACAGCGGTTGAGCATCCCGGCGACCTCGGCGACCCGGCGTAGCTGCATCTCCCCCCACGCCCCCCGGGCCTGCGGGCGGCGCAGGACGGTGACGAGCGCGGCGGTCTGCGTGCGCAGGTTCTCCGACGCCTCCCGGGCGAACCGGACCTGCTCCACCAGCGACGCGTACGCCTCGGTGCGGGCGGTCTCCAGCTCACGCAGCCGCCCCTCCATCCGGCCGAGGGCGTCGGCCAGCGGGCTCACCATGCTCTCCACGGCGGCGCGGCGGGCGTCGAGATCGCCGCGGGCGCGGGCACCGGCCTCGTCGAACCGGGCGGTGGCGAGCTCGACGAGCTGCTGGCTCGCCCCGGCCAGGGCCTGGGCGGACAGCGCCTGAAAGCTCTCCGCGAGCCGCTGCTGGCTCTGTTCGACCAGGGCGACCCGCTCGCCCGCCGACCGTTTCTCGTACGCCAGCGCCGTGCGCAGACCCGACACATCGGCCTCGGCGAGCTGCGCGCGCTCCAGGGCGGCGGCGTTCGCCGCGCGGGCCTCGTCCCGCTCGCGCAGCACCGTCGCGTGGGCGCCGGAGAGAGCGGCGTGGCGCGGATCGGCCAGCTCCCGGGCGGCGAGGAAACCGCCGACGGCACCGAGCACCAGCCCGACGAGAGTCAGCAGCGCGCTGGTCGTGTCCACACCGCAAGGCAATCACGTGCGTCCGACAGGTCCGCCTCCGGTCCAGGCGGTGGCGGTGGCGGTGACTCCGGTGGCGGCGGCCGGGCGGCGGCCGGACGGTGGCGGTGGTGCCGGTGGCGGCGGCGCGGCCAGCGGGTTGGGCGGCCCGTAGACTGATCCGCCATGGGTCTGTCGATCGGAATCGTGGGGTTGCCCAACGTCGGCAAGTCCACGTTGTTCAATGCCCTGACCCACAACGACGTGCTCGCGGCGAACTACCCGTTCGCGACGATCGAGCCGAACGTCGGTGTGGTCGGTGTGCCCGATCCGCGGCTGAGCCAGCTCGCCACGCTGTACAACAGCGCCCGCGTGGTGGCGGCGACGGTGAGCTTCGTCGACATCGCCGGTCTCGTCCGGGGCGCGTCGGAGGGGCAGGGCCTGGGCAACCGGTTCCTGGCGAACATCCGCGAGTCCGATGCGATCTGCCAGGTCGTGCGGGTGTTCTCCGACCCCGACGTGGTCCACGTCGAGGGCAAGGTGGACCCGCCCAGCGACATCGAGACGATCAACACCGAGCTCATCCTCGCCGATCTGCAGACTCTCGACACGCGGCTGCCCAGACTCGAGAAGGAAGCCCGCGTCGACAAGTCCAAGCAGCCACAGCTCGCCGCGGTGCAGGCCGCCCGGGAGGTCCTCGACGCGGGGCGGACGATCTCGTCCGAACCGAAGATCGACCGGGAGGCGCTGCGGGAGCTGTTCCTGCTGACGGCCAAGCCGTTCCTCTACGTGTTCAACGTCGATGAGGACGTCCTCGCCGACCCCGGTAAGCACAAGGAGCTCGTGGATTCGGTCGCTCCGGCCGACGCGATCGTGCTGTGCGCCAAGGTCGAGGCCGAGCTCGCCGAACTGGACGACGCCGACGCCGCCGAGCTGCTGGAATCCCTCGGCCAGAGCGAGAGCGGCCTAGCCCAGCTGGCCCGGATCGGCTTTCACACCCTCGGCCTGCAGACCTACCTCACCGCAGGCCCGAAGGAAGCCCGCGCCTGGACGATCACCGCCGGCTCCACCGCCCCCGAGGCCGCCGGCGTCATCCACACCGACTTCCAGCGTGGCTTCATCAAGGCCGAGATCGTCTCCTACGGCGACCTGATGGCCGCCGGCTCCATGGTCGCGGCTCGGGCCGCCGGCAAGGTCCGTATGGAGGGCAAGGACTACGTCATGGCCGACGGCGACGTCGTCGAGTTCCGCTTCAACGTCTGACCGGGCACCGGCCGGTTGCGACCGTCCGGACCAGACCCGTCAGACCCGTCAGGATCAGGGCAGGTCGCCGGCGCGGTCGACGACTCGGCCGGAGGGCGAGCCGGGCGCCTCGGTGGCAAGGGCGACGATGGCGTCCGTGCCCTCGGTGACCGTCTGGGTGCCGGTGTGGCCGTTGAGATCGGTCGCGGTGTAACCGGGGTCGACGGCGTTGATCCGCACGCCGGGCAGGGCCTTCGCGTACTGGGTGGTGAGCATGGTCAGCGCCGCCTTGGACGCGCAGTAGAGCGGGGCGTTCACCGTCGACTCCACCCGCGATCGTCATGCGTCCATCGTTACCCGGCTTCGCCTCGCCATGCTCACCGGCGTCACGACCGTCCTTTCCACCCCGGGGGGGAGAACCGGTCGGGCGCGGGGTCCGCGCGGGGTACAACCCGAGGCAGGAGCGCGGAGTCGGTGAGGAGGCTGGTGCAGGTGACCGTCGACGAGAAACCGGCACCGGACGAGCAGGTGATCTGCCATCTGGTCGAACGTTCGGCCTGGTCGGTGGGGGCGGCGGGTTACCGGCCGGCGAGCCTCGGGGCCGAGGGGTTCATCCACTTCTCCACCCCGGCGCAGGTGCTCGCCACCGCCAACCGGTACTACCGGGGACGGGACGACCTGCTGCTCGTCGTGGTCGACCCGCGGCGGCTGAGCGCCCCGTTGCGCTGGGAGCCGCCCGCGCCGCCGCCGTCCAGCGTCGCCGGGCCGGCGGCGGCGGCCGCGCCGACGGCGACCGACGAGCGGTTTCCGCACCTCTACGGCCCGATCGATGCCGGGGCGGTGGCGGTGGTGGTGCCGTTCCCGTCGGAGCGGGACGGCACCTTCCGCATGCCGGCCACCATCTGGTGACCATCGGTTTGGTGACCATCGGCGCACGGTCGCGGGAGTGGCCGCGACCGTGGTCGTGCGCCGTCCGGTGGCGG
>NZ_CADCWS010000076.1 GCF_902806475.1 Candidatus Frankia nodulisporulans | reverse complement strand
GGCACTAAGGCCCGTCCCACGGCGGACGTGGGCGGGTGCGCCGCCCACGTCCGCACGGGGCTGGGGCTCGCGCGGACGGCCTTCGATCCGGACCGTCCCGCTCAGGCGGTCGTGTCGGCGTAGCGGCGGGCGGCCGCGAGCTTGGGACGGATCTCGTCGGGGCCGACGCCGGTGCGGGGCGGGCCGGCGAAACCGTCGGGGCCGATGTAGAGGCCGGCATAGGCGGCGGTGTCCCGCTGGTAGCGCCATCCTTCGGCGAGCGGGCCGGCGTCGAAGGCGTTGTAGCCGATGTCGTCGAGGAAGCCGGTGACCGTCTTCTTGGCGTCGTCGCCGTCGCCGGCGATCAGCAGCGAGGTGCGTTCCGGCGAGCCTGCGGGACGAGCCAGTTCCAGCAGGTGCTTGAAGTAGATGTTGTTGAACGCCTTGACCACGTCGGACGTGGGCAGGTGCGCGGCGAGCAGCTCGCTGGTCGTCGTCGACTCGTCCTCGAGCTCGGGGATCGTGCCGTCGCGGTCCGGGTAGTAAGTTGTTGGTGTCGATGACCACCTTGCCGGCGAGCGGCTCCACCGGGACGGCCCGGTAGGCGTGCAGCGGAACGCTCACGAGCACGAGGTCGCCCGCGGCGGCGGCCTCGGTGGACGTGGCGGCGCGGGCGCGCGGACCCAGCTCGGCGACCAGATCCGCGAGGGTCTCCGGGCCGCGCGAGTTGGACAGGACCACGTCGTAGCCGGCGTTGACCGCCAGGCGCGCGACTGTTCCGCCGATGTTTCCGCTGCCGATGAGGCCGAGTGTTGTCATGTCAGGGCTAACTTCGAGTAGTCCGATCGACATTCCAGGTTTCGCGAGATCACCGGCCATGCGGTTGCGCTGTGCGCGGAACATCCCGAGATGACCGGATGGACGGCGGTGACCCGCGGGTGCAGGGCGGGCGTGTCCGGTCAGGCCCGGTGTCCGGTCGGGCCCGGTGCCCCGTCAGACCTGGTGTCCGGTCAGGTCCGGTGTCCCGTCAGACCTGGTGTCCGGTCAGGTCCGGTGTCCCGTCAAGCCTGGTGGCTACGCCACACCGAAGTAGCGGGCGCCGGGCAGGTCCCAGTCGGAGGAGTAGTAGAACTCCCGCCACGAACGGACGAACTCGTGTCGGCTGATCACGCCGTCGCCGTCGGAGTCCAACCGGTCGAAGATCTCGTAGCCGTTCTTCGGATCGATCTCCCAGACCTTGAGGTAACGGCCGAACTCGTCCTTGCTGATGGCGCCGTCGCCATCGCGGTCGAGGGCGTCGAAGATGGTGTGGGCGAGGCCCTCGACCAGGTTGAAGCGGCTGGTGTCCAGGGTCAGCAGGCGTACGGCCTGAATAAACTCGTCCTTGTTCAGGCGGTCGGTTCCGTCCGAATGGCGCAGGAGCTCGAGCCAGTAGTGCTGGTGGGTGACCCACAGGCTCCGGGCCTCACGCGAGTCCTTGTTGAGCTCGAAACCGGACAGGTACCTGTCGAGGAGGCGTTCGTAGTCACCCCACTCGATGACGCCGTCATTGTTTGTGTCAACCGCCTGGAAAAGCTTCTCGAAGCGTACGTCCTGCGGCTTGGTTCCGGTGGTCGCCATAACAAACCCCTTTCGCGTGGAAAACGGGTGGCGCGAAGCCGTGGATCACATCTTGTGGATGCTCGTCCGGCCGGCTCCGTAATGGCAGTCTAGCCACGTCGATGAGTGCTGCAAGTCGACAGTGACGGCTATCCTGGTACCCGTCGAGTATTCGGTGTCAAACATTCGTGGCGGGTGAGAATGAGCCGTGGCGGCGTGGTTCTACCGGCGGGCGCCGAGACGCACCTGGCGGTGCAGGTGGTACAGCCAGGGCGGAATGGTCGCCCAGTAGACGATGATGTTGCCGATCACCACGCCTCGGGCGCCGCCGAGGAGCAGACCGATCAACGGGCAGGCGAGCAGGAACGGGACGAACGCCAGGTTGATCCAGAAGGTCAGCCTGGTCCGGCCGAACGCGTACAGCACCGCCGCCGGGCCTACCGCGAGGCACGGGCCGGCCTGGGCGATGACGGCCAGCAGCAGCAGCTGGTGGGTCTCGGCCCAGGTGTCGCCGAGCAGGGCGGCGCCGAAGCCGTCCGGCAGGACGACGAACGCCAGCCCCCACAGCGTGCTCGAGACGACCACCAGCCCGCTGACCAGGTAGGCGCCGCGCAGCACGGTCTGGGCCGGCAGGTGCTTGCGCCGGGAGAACTCCGGGATCGAGAAACTCATCAGCGCGACGGCGAGATTCGTGGTGGGCGCGAGCAGTGTCTGCAGGCCACGTAGCGCACCGACCAGCGAGGTGGAGCCGACCGCGCCGATGACCAGGGTGGAGGTCTGCGCTGCGCCCTGAAGGGAGAGGAACTCGGCGGTCATGAACCCGGTGGTCTCGCGGTGGCCGGTGAACCAGGCCCACGCTCGCCGGGGCTGCGGCCACCCCTGGTGCTGCAACACGCCGACCTGCGCCGCGACCGCCGCGGCCATCCCCCAGACCAGCACCATCGTCGCCGACCCGCCGAAACCGCCCGGTGCGACCGTCGCCAGCAGCCACAGCCCGGCACCGAGCACCGCCGCCCACACCAGGTCGTTCGCCACGGCGAGCAGGGGCCGCCCCTGGGCGAACGACGCGTAGCGCCAGGCGTCCTGCACCAGCAGCGCCGGCATGATCACGCCCATCGCGGCCAGGTTCGTGCCGACCGTCCCACCCATCCCGACGCCGACCAGCATCAGCAGCACCCCGACGGCGGCCCCGAGCACGAGCGCCGTGCCGGCCGCCTGGCGCACCGCCGAGCGGAACGCGCCGAGTGGGACGTCCGCGTAGCTGATGCCCAGCGGCGCGGTCGCCGCCGCCCGGGACAGGCCCACGACCATGGCGAAAATCGTGTAGGCGATGGCGAACGCGCCGAACTCGGTCGGGTCCACCCGGCGGGCGATAACGAAGTTGATCGCCGCGTTGGTCCCGCTGGACACGACCTGTTCGAACACCGTCCACAGCGCGTTGACCCGGCTTCCCCCACGGCCGCGGCGCGCCCGTGCCTCGACTGGCGGCCGATCGGCACCGTCTGGAGATGTGTTCACCGCCTGGTCGGGTTCCGTCACGGGGAGCGGGTCGACGATCTCCAACGCGTCCGCCGGGATGGTGGGACGCCGAGCGGTCGCGGCGACGCGGGTGGTCCGGCGATCCCGAGGGATGATCAGCAGCGGCAGCGTGATCGCGTCCCGTAGGACGTGGTCCTGTTCGGGCCGCGTGTCGTCATCCACGTGAGATACCTCGAGCCGGTGTCGGATCCTCCCGGCGGATGACATGGCCGTGCGCAACTCCGCGCGGCGCTGCCCCGTTCCGCCCATGCCACTTATAACTCTACCGTCACGTAAGTGTTATCTGCCGGAGGCTCGTGGGCGTGTCGTCACTTAACGCAGCGCTATGACTATCGTACGTGTGTTGTGTTCTTCCATGCGAAGGTAGGTGTCACCGTCCGAACCGGCCGGTCCGAGTGAGTCACCGTAGAGCGAGTCCTCGCCGGCCTCGACGCGCACCCCCGCCTCGTCCGCGATGGTCTGCGCGGTGCGCCGCGGCAGCGACGACTCGGAGAAGACCGCCTTCGTCCCCGTCCGCCGGATCCGTTCGACGAGCTTCCTGATGTTGCTGCCGGACAGCTCCGCGGACGTGTCGAAGCTCGGAATGATCGACCCGACGAAGGTCAGCCCGTAACGCTCGACGTAGTAGCCGAACGCGTCGTGATTGGTGACCAGCTTGCGGTTGGCCACGGGGATCGTGGCGATCTGACGGCAGATGTCCGCGTCCAGCGCGTCGAGCTGGGCGTCGTAGGCCACCCGGTTCGCGTGGAACCGCGCCGCCGCGGACGGCTCCGCCTGGGCGAGTCCCCGTTCGATGTCCGCCACCATGATCTTGACGTTGAGCGGGTTGTGCCAGATGTGCGGATCGCCGGCCTTCTCCTCGTCGCCCTGACCGGCCCGAATCCGCACTCCGTCGCTCGCGTTGACCCGCACCCCGTCGAAACCGGAGGCGTCGATCGTGTCCTCGAGCCAGCTCTCCAGCCCCACACCGTTCTGGACGAGCACCTTCGCGTCCCCGATCGCCGCGAGATCGGCCGGGGCCGGCTCGTAGTCGTGCGGATCGACGCCTGGCCGCACGATCTGGGTCACCGTGACGCGGTCACCGCCGACCGTCCGGGTGAAGTCCGCCACCTGGCTGGTCGTCGCCACCACCGGCAGCCGCCCGTCCTTCCCCTCGGACGACCCCCCGGCGCCGCCCGACCCGCAGCCGACCAGGGCCAGGCCGGCGACCAGCGGGGTCAGCGCCACCAGCCGTATGCCCGCCCGCGGCGCCCGCCGTCGAGCGCGGTCCCGGTCCCGGCCGCGGTCGTCGACGCCGCCGTGGTCGTGGTGGGCGCCATGCGGGCGGCGGGTGATCGCGGGGAGTGGGGAGTCGGGCACGTCATCCTCATCAGCGCAGGTGGGACCGACACGGGTCGGGTCGGGCAGCACTAATGAAAACGATTTTCGATATGGTTGTCAACAGGACGGCTGCTGTTGGGTGATGCAGTGCACTCCGCCGCCGTTCGTGAAGATCACCCGGGCGTCCACCGGTTCGACCCGGCGGGACGGGTAGAGCCGGCCGAGCAGGTCGAGCGCGTCGGCATCCTGTGGGTCCTCGAAGGTCCCGGCCACCACGACCCCGTTCGCGACGTAGTAGTTCAGATACGAGTAGCCGGCCGGCTCCCCGTCGACCTCCAGCACGCGTGGCGCCGTGATCTCGACGACGTCGAACGGCCGGCCGGCCGCGTCCCGACTGGCGCGCAGCAGAGCGGCGAGTTCCCGGCTGGTCTCATGGTCGGGATGGGCCGGGTCCGGCTGATGATGCACAGCGACGAGCCCCGGTCGCACGAACGCCGCCACCACGTCGACATGCCCGCGGGTACCGAACCGGTCGTAGTCACGGGCCAGCCCCCGCGGCAGCCAGATCGCGTGGCTCGTACCGAGCTGCGCGTGCACTTCCGCCTCGACGCGGGCCCGGTCCCAGCCGGGATTGCGCCGAGGGTCGCATTGCACCGTCTCGGTGAGCAGCACCGTACCCGCCCCGTCCACGGCGATGCCGCCGCCCTCGTTCGTCAGCGCGCAGGACCGCACCGCCGCACCGGCGAGCTCGGCGATCGAGCCCGCCAGCTGACGGTCCGCGTCCCATGAGGCCCATTCCTGCGCCCCCCAGCCGTTGAACGTCCAGTCGACCGCACCGAGCGTGCCCTCCCCGCCGCAGCGACGCCCGTTCCCGCCGGGCGGCTGTGGAAGGTCGACGGTGAAGGTGGGACCGGTGTCGCGGACCCAGGCATCGTCGAGAGGACGTTCGACCACCGTCACCGGTCCCGGCGCGAGGCCGCGCGCGGCGGCGGCGTCGGCCCCGGGCCGGGCGATCAGGATGACCGGCTCGTACCGGCTGATCGTCCTCGCCACCGTCGCCCAGACCACCCGGGCCTGGGTGAGACCGGGGGAGTCCACCGGGCCGAACGTGGCGTTCGGCGGCGGGAAGGCCATCCAGGTTCGCCGATGCGGCTCCCACTCCGCCGGCATCCGACGCCGGACCAGTCCGCCGCCCGCCCCACCGGCCGCCGCCGTCGAGCGGCCAGCTGGCCTGGCCTCATCCGTGTCCTCAGAGGAAGCGATCACACTCCGTATTCTGACGCCCGCAGGTATCCGGACCGCTCCCGCCCCGCCCGCCTCGCCTCGCCCGCCTCGGCCCGCGTGGTCTCTGGTCGGCTGCCTGACGTGAGACGATGCGCCGATGCTGACGATCACCAGCATCGGCGTGCCGGACTCACCCGCCCGAACCAGCGCCCCGGTGCGGGAGCCGCTACGGATCGGGGCTGTGCAGCACCGCTGGCATCCGGACCCGGTCGAGCACGTCGCGGCGCTGCGGGCCGGCGCCGTCACCGCCGCCAACCTCGGTGCCAGGCTGGTCTGCTTCCAGGAACTGACGCTGTCCCGCTACTTCGCCGATACGCCACCATCCGAGCGCGGTGCGCCGGGTGGCGGGCCTGACCACGGGGACGGCGGCGGTGGTCGGCCGGTGGCCCTGGCGGAACGGATCGAGGACGGCCCGACGCGCGTCCTGGCCACCCAGCTCGCCACGGAACTGGGCATCGCCGTGCACATGTCGCTCTATGAGCGGGCCGATGCCGATGTCGATGCCGGCCTGGACGGCGGTGGCGACGGGCTCGGGTTCAACACCGCGATCGTCGTCGGCCCGGACGGCACACTGCTCGCCCGCACCCGCAAGCTGCACATCCCCGTCACCGCCGGCTATCACGAGGATCGTTACTTCCGTCCCGGCCCGGCGGCCGGCGCCGACAGCTTCCCCGTACTCACCGTGGACGATGCCCGTCTCGGCTTCCCCACCTGCTGGGACCAGTGGTTCCCCGAACTCGCCCGCGCCTACGGCCTGGCCGGCGCGGACGTCCTCGTCTACCCGACGGCGATCGGTTCCGAGCCGGATCATCCCGCGTTCGACACCGAACCGCTGTGGCGCACGGTCATCGTGGGCAGCGGCATCGCCAACGGGACGTTCATGGTCGCCGTCAACCGGATCGGCTGTGAGGGCAGCCTGACGTTCTACGGTAGTTCGTTCATCAGCGACCCCTATGGCCGCGTTCTCGTGCGCGCGCCCAGGGACAGCCCGGCCGTCCTGGTCGCCGACCTCGACCTCGACCAGCGCCGCGACTGGCTCACGCTCTTCCCCTTCTTCACCACCCGCCGCCCCGACACCTACACCCCCCTGACCGTCCCCCGCTCTGACCGATCCCCGTCCTGACCCGGCAACCACCTGTCTCCGCAGGTACTGGACGGTCAACAGGTACGGGACGGGAAGCGGGAAACGAGGTCAGGCGCCGTCCGGGTCGTGGGCGAGGGCGGCGAGTGCCTTGGCGTAGCGCGTGGCGCAGTACGGCGTCGGATGGATGAAGTCGATGACGCAGGGGCGGCCGTCCAGTGTGGTGTTGAATCCCAGCGACGGATGGATCGCCCGTGCGGCCTGCTCGGAATAGCGCACCGCATGGCCGCCGAAAGCGCCGGCCAGCTGTCTGTACATCTCGTTCAGTCGGCCGCTACCGAGCATCGCTCCGGGCTGTGCCGATGCGGGTGAGGAAATGTCGACCTGTCGGTCGGCATTGTTCACCAGCGAGGGCAGGGCCGCCGCCAGAACCACCCTGGTCACCCCATGGCCGAGATACCAGCGGATCTGGCTGGTGAGTTCGGTGCGGTACTCGACGATCAGCGAGGTCCCGAGCAGCTGGCGCGGGTTGTTGCCGTTCCAGTTCAGCACCACCGTGCGGGGCCTGCCGGCTGACCTGAGATCACTCGCGAGTAACGGCGAGGACGTCCCGTCGAACACCTCGGGTGAAAGCCCGGGATACCCGATCAGCCGCACGGCACCGGCCATCCCGCTGGACCGGGCCCTGACTCCATCGGTGACGCTGATGCCCGCGGGGGCACCGGCTGCCCCGCCCCCCGCTGCCCCGACCCCCTCGGCACCGCCCGCGGCGCGGGCCGCGAGTGCCACGACCGAATCCCCGACGACCAGCGCCGGCGCGGAGGTACCTGTGCCGTCACCGCCGGTGTGTCGGCTCACGAGCACCGCGGTGACCAGCAGGACGATCACGATCAGGACCGTGACCACCAGGGTCGTCCACGAGCCCCCGCTCAGGGACGGGCGGTGCCCGCGAGAGGCGCTGCGCGACGGGAGCGGGTGCACAGCATGCGGAATACCCGCTACCTCACGTGATCATCCGGTTCGTCTGCGGCGACGGCTGTGCGGGGACGGCGCGGGATCGCGGGGTGAGGTCAGTCGGGGTCGTAGGCGAGGTTGGGGCGCAGCCAGCGCTCGGTCTCGGCGATGTCGAGGCCGCGGCGGCGAGCGTAGTCCGCGATCTGGTCGCGGCCGAGGCGTCCGACGGTGAAGTACGTCGAGGCGGGGTTCGCGAAGATCAGGCCACTGACGGCGGACGCGGGGGTCATCGCGAACGACTCGGTGAGGGCCAGACCGGCGGAACGGGCGTCGAGCAGGTCGAACAGCCCCTGCTTCTCGCTGTGGTCGGGGCTCGCCGGGTAGCCGAAGGCCGGGCGGATGCCGCGGAACCGCTCGGCGTGCAGATCCTCGATGTCGGGTTCGACGTCGGGCTCGAACCACTCGCGGCGGGCGGCCAGATGGACGTGCTCGGCGAAGGCCTCGGCGAGACGGTCCGCGAGCGCCTTCACCATGATCGAACGGTAGTCGTCCTGCTCGGCCTCGAACTGGGCGGCGAGGACGTCCGCGCCGTGGATGGCGACCGCGAAGGCACCGAGATGATCGCCGGAACCGGCCGGGGCCACGTAGTCGGCGAGGCTGCGGTTGGGTCGTCCGGTGGGCTTCTTGGTCTGCTGGCGCAGCATCGGGAACCGTATCTGACCGGCGGCATCGACACCGGCGGCACCGGCGGCCTCGACGTCGAGGATGATGTCGTCGCCGTCGGAGTGGGCGGGCCAGAAGCCGTAGACGCCCCGCGCGGTCAGGCCGCCGTCCTTGATGATGCGGTCGAGCAGGACGTTCGCCTCGTCGAACAGGTCGCGGGCGACCGGCTGCTTCAGGATCGCCGGGTACTTGCCCTTGAGTTCCCAGGCGAGGAAGAAGAACTGCCAGTCGATCAGCTCACGCAGGGTGGCGAGTTCCGGGGTGACCGTGCGCAGGCCGGTGAAGGCGGGGACGGGCAGCCCGGTGAAGTCGATCCGCTCCCGGTTGTCGCGGGCCTGGTCGAAGGTGAGCAGCGGCTGCGAGCGGCGGTTCTCGTGCTGCTCGCGCAGCCGGGCCTGCTCGTCGCGGTTGGCCTCGTCGAGGGTGATGGCGCGCTCGGAGTCGAGCAGGTCGGAGACCACCCCGACGACTCGGGACGCGTCCAGGACGTGCACCGTGGTGGCCTCGTAGGCAGGGGCGATGCGCACGGCGGTGTGCTGGCGTGAGGTGGTGGCGCCGCCGATGAGCAGGGGGAGGCGCAGACCACGACGCTGCATCTCGGCGGCGACGGCGACCATTTCGTCGAGCGACGGGGTGATCAGGCCGGACAGGCCGATCGCGTCGGCGTTCTCGGCGACGGCGGTGTCCAGGATGACCTTGGCGGGGACCATCACGCCGAGGTCGATGACCTCGTAGTTGTTGCAGCCCAGCACCACGCCGACGATGTTCTTGCCGATGTCGTGCACGTCGCCCTTGACGGTCGCCATCACGATCCTGCCGTTGCCCTGGCGGGTACGCGTCGGCGTGTCGGCGGCGGCGACCTCACCCCGGGCCTCGGCGGCCTCGGCGGCGGCCGCGGCCTCGGCGGCGAGCTGCGCCTTCTCCGCCTCCATGAACGGTTCCAGGTAGGCGACGGAGCGCTTCATCACCCGGGCGCTCTTGACGACCTGCGGGAGGAACATCTTCCCCGCGCCGAACAGGTCACCGACGATCTTCATGCCGTCCATCAGCGGGCCCTCGATGACATCGAGGGGACGGGCGGCGCTGGCGCGGGCCTCCTCGGTGTCGACCTCGATGAAGTCGACGATGCCCTGGACCAGAGCGTGCGAGAGGCGCGCCGCGACCGGCGCCTCACGCCAGGACAGGTCGATGACTCGCTGGGTGCCCTTGCCACTGACCGTCGCCGCGTACGAGACGAGCCGGTCGGTGGCGTCCTCGCGCCGGTCGAACAGCACGTCCTCGACGAGTTCGAGCAGTTCGGCGGGGATGTTCTCGTAGACGGCGAGCTGGCCCGCGTTGACGATGCCCATGTCGAGCCCGGCCCGGACCGCGTGCAGCAGGAACGCCGAGTGCATCGCCTCGCGGACGATGTCGTTGCCGCGGAAGGAGAACGACAGGTTCGAGATGCCGCCGGAGATCCGCACTCCCGGGCAGCGCTGCTTGATCAGCGGCAGGGCGTCGAGGAACGCCTTGGCGTAGCCGTTGTGCTCGGCGATGCCGGTGGCCACGGCCAGCACGTTCGGGTCGAAGATGATGTCCTGGGCGGGGAAGCCGGCCCGCTCGGTGAGCAGGTCGTACGCGTGACCGCAGATCGAGACCTTGCGCTCGGTGGTGTCGGCCTGGCCCTGTTCGTCGAAGGCCATGACGACGGCGCCGGCGCCGAAGTCGCGGATGCGCCGGGCATGCTCGAGGAAGACCTCCTCGCCTTCCTTCAGGCTGATCGAGTTGACCACACCCTTGCCCTGGACGCAGCGCAGCCCCGCTTCCAGCACGCTCCAGCGCGAGCTGTCGATCATGATGGGCAGCCGGGCGGCCTCGGGCTCGGTGGCCAGCAGGTTCAGGAAGGTCGTCATCGCCTGCTCGCTGTCGAGCAGGTCGGCGTCCATGTTGACGTCGAGCAGGTTCGCCCCGCCCCGCACCTGCTCGAGCGCGACGTCGATGGCCGCCTGGTAGTTGTCGCTCTCGACGAGCCGGCGGAACTTCGCCGAACCGGTGACGTTCGTCCGCTCACCGATCATGACGAACCCGGTGTCCGCGCCGATCTCGAACGTCTCCAGGCCGCTGAACCGCGTGTGCGGATCGGCGGCGGGGACCTCGCGCGGCGCCGCGGCGCGCACCGCGCTGGCGATCCTGGCGATGTGCGCCGGAGTCGTCCCGCAGCAGCCGCCGACAATGTTGACCATGCCCTCGGCGGCGAACTCGCCGATCAGACGCCCCGCTTCCTCGGGGGTCTGGTCGTAGCCGCCGAAGGCGTTGGGCAGGCCCGCGTTCGGATGGCAGGCCGTGTAGGTGCCGGCGATCCGCGACAGGGCTTCGACGTGCGGGCGCATCTCGTCCGCGCCCAGCGAGCAGTTCACGCCCACGACCAGCGGGTTCGCATGGGCGATGGAGTTCCAGAACGCCTCGACCGTCTGCCCCGACAGCGTCCGTCCGGACAGGTCGACGATCGTCACCGAGATCCACAGCGGCAGCTGCGGCGCGGCCTCGCGGGCCGCGGCGATCGCGGCCTTCGCGTTCAACGTGTCGAAGATCGTCTCGATCAGCAGCAGATCCACCCCGCCCTCGGCGAGGGCACTGATCTGCTCCGCGTACGACGCCTTGACCTGCTCGAACGTCACCGCCCGGTAGGCCGGGTCGGTCACCCGCGGCGACAGCGACAACGTCACGTTCAGCGGCCCGATCGACCCGGCGACGAACCGCCCACCGGCCTCGTCCGCCGCCTGCCGGGCGAGCCGCGCCCCGGCGATGTTCATCTCCCGCACCAGCGGCTCCAGGCCGTAGTCGGCCTGGCCGATGCTCGTCGCGGTGAACGTGTTCGTGGTGGTGATGTCGGCGCCGGCGGCGAGATACTGCCGATGGACGTCGAGGATCACGTCCGGCCCGGTCAGGTTCAGCAGGTCCGGGTCGCCGGCCACATCCTTGGGATGGTCCTTCAGCGACTCGAGCTGGTAGTCCGCCGGCGTGAGCCCCGCGTTCTGCAGCATGGTGCCCCACGCGCCGTCGAGCACGACCACCCGCTGCCCCAGCAGCTCCCGCAGCCGTGCCTCACTGTCGGTGGCCGGGATCACGTTCGTCTGGTCGGCGCCGTCGTGGCCACGCTGCGCCGGCGCGCTGCCGCTGCTCCGCGCTGCCACCTGCCCCGTGGTCTCGGCCTCTTCGTGGACGGACGTGGAACCGGCCATGCGACACCTCCCTGTCGTGGGAGGCGCCCTTCCGAGTGCTACGGGCCGAGCGTGGCGGACCTGGGCCCGTTGCAGCGCCTCTCGACCTGAGGGTAACGATACCCCGCCCAGTTGATCATCCTGGCCCGCCTCATGCCACCCCGTCCCGCATCGCGACCGGTTCCGCGGAACCGCCGTGGACGCGACGGACAGGGGACGGACGGACCTGGCGGTTGACCAGCCAGCGCTGGTGGACTGGTCAGTGCTGGTGGTCGGCGCGGGCGCTGGACAGGTGGGTGACGGTGTTGAACTCGGCGAGGGTGAGCCGTCCGTCATGGCGGGTGAACCGGGTGATGCCCGCGTTGCGAATGCCACCGGCGGCGCTGATGCGGTCGAGGTCGTCGAAGGAGAGACCCTCGATGATCTGGCGCAGCACGACGACCACCGCGTCGTGGGCGACGATCAGGACACGCCGGTGGGGATGGTTGGCGTGCAGGTCCGCGAGCAGGGAACTCAGCCGGGCCGCGACATCGGGGAAGTTCTCCCCGCCGCCGGGCGGCCGGTACAACCAGGTGCCCTCGGCGCGCCACTGGGCGGCCTGCGCCGGGAACCTCGCCTCGATCGCGAGCCCGGTGGTCATCTCCCAGTCGCCGAGCAGCCGATCGACCAGGCGGTCGTCGAACCTCGGCGTGGGTAGCAGTACCCCGTCACGCTCCGCGGCGTCGGCGGCGATCTCGTATGTGCGCCGCGCTCGCAGGTAAGGCGAACAGAGGACGACATCAGGTGGGCGGATGGCGGGAGGCTCCGCGGCGAGCGCACGCCCGAGGGCCGCGGCCTGGGCCCGCCCGAGCGCGGTGAGCGGGACGTCGGCGTCCCGGCTGGTGATGCCCGTCTCCAACCGGCCGGCCGCCTGGGCCGCCGGGAAAACGACGTTGGACAGGCTCTGCCCGTGACGCACCGCTGTCAGCTCCGCGATCAGGACCATCACCCCACTGTGTCCCGATCCCGCGAGATGTCCCGGTTTTCCTGAGAGAAGGATGCCACGGATGGCGACGTAGCGCTGCCAAATCGCGACACAGTGAGACCGATCGGGCGGAGGTCGCTCCCGTTCGCCGTGGTGTGGCCTGGCGGCGGGTGTCGGGTGGTTGGCCACGGCGAGCGTTGGGCAAGATTCCCTCGATGTCATCGGCTCCGCGCGTGCCGGCATCGTGTAGCATGACCTCCAGATCCTGGCGAGGTGCACCACGAAGCCCCGTTCATGGTCAGTTTTATGGTCAACATGTGAATAGTGCGATCATGCTTGGTCCCGTGGTGAAGTCTGGAGTTCACGCCGCCCTGTCAAGGCGGAGGTCGCGGGTTCGAATCCCGTCGGGACCGCGTTCGTATGGTCGGAGCAGGTAGTCCGACCGCACGGCACACGGCACGTTTGGGGCAGGTAGCTCAGTCGGTACGAGCGTCCGCCTGAAAAGTGGAAGGTCGGCGGTTCGACCCCGCCCCTGCCCACCCACATAAGCATGGCAGGACAGAAGCCACCGGGCGGCCCCGGTGGCTTCTTTGGTTTCGGGTGGGCCCATGCTCGTCACGCCGATGCTCACTATCATCAGACTCGTGGACATTGACTCAGCGTCACCATTGCGTGTCCCGGTGGATCTGCCCGGCGCACTCGCGGATCGGGTCTGTTCGCCGCTGACGGGGCGGTCCCGCTGATGGCCGGGCGGACAGTCGTCTTCGGCGCGACCGGGTACACCGGGGAGCTGGTGGCCCGAGCACTTGTGGGTCGGGGGCAGCGGCCCGTGCTGGCCGCCAGGTCGGGTGAGCGTCTTGAACGTCTCGCCGGGGAACTGGGCGGCCTGCCGACCGAGATCGCCGACGTCACGCGGCCGGAGTCCGTTCGGGCGCTGGTGGAACGCGGCGATGTGCTCGTCTCGACGGTCGGCCCGTTCCTGCGCTGGGGTATTCCGGCGATCGAGGCGGCGGTGGACGCCGGGGCGCATTATCTCGACTCGACCGGCGAACCGGATTTCATCCGTCGGGCATTCGAACAGTACGGCCCGTCGGCGCGGCGAAACGGCTCCGCTCTGCTCACCGCCTTCGGTTTCGACTGGGTACCCGGTAACCTCGCGGCGGCTCTGGCTCTGGCCGAGGCCGGACCGGAAGCGGTACGGGTCGAGGTCGGATACCTGTCGTTGGGCGGGGCGGGCCGCAGCGGAGGCACGCGGGCCAGCTCGGCGGACGCCCTGCTGGCGCCGTCGTTCGCCTTCCGGGGCGGCCGGCTGAGGGCGGAACGTGGCGGTGCGCGGGCCCGCCAGGTCGATTTCGGGTCGGGGCAGCTGCGGTGGGCGCTCAGCATCGGTGGCTCGGAGCACTTTGCTCTGCCGGCGCTTCATCCGACCCTGCGTGACGTTGACGTGTTTCTCGTGGCGGCCGATCCGAAGGTCACCCGGGCGCTGCCCGCGCTCTCGGTCGTCCTGTCCACCATGACCAGGGTTCCCCCGCTGCGCGCAGGACTGCGGTCGCTGGTGCGGCGCAGGGTGACCGGCTCGACCGGCGGCCCCGACGCGGCGGCCAGAGCGGGCAGCGGCGCGGTCGTGGTGGCCGAGGCGTTCTCCCCATCCGGCAAGGTCCTGCGGCGGGTGCGGTTGGAGGGAGTCAATCCCTACACCTTCACCGGCGAGATCATGGCCTGGGGCGCGCAGACGCTCGCCGCCGGCGGAGCCAGGCGCACCGGGGCACTCGGACCGGTGGAGGCGTTTGGGCTGGACGAACTGCGGGCGGGCGTCCGCTCGGCCGGCATGGACCTGGCCTGACCCGACAGGCACGGCCGTTGGTACCAACTCACACGGCCTGGATCCGTGGATGCGGAGCAAAGACCCTGCGGGGTGTCACACCCGCGTGCCAGAACCTGCTGGCATCCGAACCGCAGGCACCGTGGGCGACGCTCACCCGCAGTCAGCTGATGACCGCCCGGACGTTGGGCGGCAGGGCCGGGACCGGCGGCACCACGGGTGGCGATTACCTGGCCGGATGCGTCCCCGCGACGTGATCCGCGGCGCCGCGCTGCTCAGCGGCGTCTACGACCTCGAACCACTACGGCACACCTACGTCGGCGACCAACTCGGGCTCACCGCAGCCGAAGCCGCCCGCAACAGCCCCATCCGTCACGTAGAGGCCGGCGCTCCACCGCTGATCGTCGCCCGCGGTGACAACGAGACGGCCGCCTTCGCCCAGCAGCACCGACAGTTCGTCTCGGCCCTGACCGAAGTCGGAACGTCCGTCACCGACCTCGTGGTACCCGACCGGAACCACTTCGACCTGCCCCTGGGCATCGGCGATCCCCTGACATCGCTGGGCAACGCCGTCCTTGCCCAGCTGGGACTTCTCTCACCACCCGGGCATCCGGGCGCCGGGAACTGAGTTTCCGGGCCGGCCGCCGGGCCCGGCGCGGTCGGCCCAGAAAGCTCCCAGGTAACTTTTCGTGACATTTCGCAAATGACCCCAGGTGGGGCACGAGCTCTTTAATCTGTTGTCCGGCAGAGTTTCCGTCGAACGTACGGGTGCGGTGTGCGCACCCGTAGCAAACCCCTCTGCGTACAACGGGAACTGTCGCCGTCCCGCCGGTTGCCTGGCGGACCGCCGGGAGCCGGACCACAGCCTCGGTCAACCCGATCGGGCTGTGCCGCACGACCTCCGCGAGCCCTCCCGATCGTTCGGCGACTTCCTTGATCGGCGCCTCATCGGCCCGGCGCAACCTGCTGATCTCCACCCGCCGTCGCCGCAGCAGCGACCCAGAGCCGGCTAGAACGTACGGCTCCTCGCCGCGTCGCCCGAGAGGCTGACAAGGGGAGGTTCGCACGCTACCAACCCGGCGAGCCTGTGCCAGTGCTGGTTCCGCTCGCCTCCTGGAACCCTGATGATCAGAGCCTTGACGCCTGGTCGGAGACCCAGATCCTGCGAGAGCACGCGCACCTGACCGCCGTTGACGCCGGGGCGACCCCGACCGACGAGGTCGCTGGCTGGCAGGTCGCTGAGGATCTCGGCCAAGCCCCTGAACAGAGCCCGATTGGTACATAATAGTTCATTATTAATGATATGCCACCCTTGGCCACGGAGATGATTAATAGTGAGGAAGGGGGCTCGCGGTCTGTCCGTTTCCTTTATTTTTTGGGGTGCGATGGCTTGTCGCGCTGCCGGATCCTGGTGGTGTCGCAGTCGGATTGCGCGTTCACTGACGTTTCTGTCGAATTTTGGTTGATCATGATTTCTGTCGGGGTGGGGTCTTTATGGACGATAGGATTCTCGCAAAGCAGTTCGCCGACGATTCTGGATCGGTCTTCGTGGAGGTGATCAAGCGTGCCCGCGGTCCAGTGAGATTGCAGGAGATAAGAGCCGTGCTTACTGCCGCTGGTGTGCGGTCCGAGGACGTGACCCGGCAGTGGAATCGCCTGCGCCCGCTGTTTCGGGCGCATCCGCACATCTCGAAGCCGAAACCGGCGCTGTACGAATGGTCGCCGGTCGCGCATCCCTCGCGCGCCTCCCTTGTGGCGCTGTCGGCGTACGCGGGCCGGCGCGGCCCGGCCTGGCTGGTACGGGCGTACACCGATAACATCGCCGACAGCCTTGCGCGGGCGGAGACGACCGGCCCGCGGACCCAGATCGGCTGGTCCGAGCAGCGGGACCAGGAGAAGGCCGCGCTGCTCGCTGGGCTGGTCGGTACCGTCGACGAATTGGCCGCTGAGGGTCACTCGGCCCACGACATCGTGAGCTGGCTAGCGCAAGAAGCCGGCCGCGGCCACCTCACCGCCATCGGCCACGTCGGCGAGCAGGCCGCGTTCGACCCCGACCTGCACGACTTCAGCGGGCCGGACGGACACCGCCCGGGCCAGGTGGTCCGGGTGGTGCGGCCGGGCTATTCGTGGTCCGGCGGCAGTCGCCCGGTAGTCGTAGCCAAAGCGCTCGTCGCATGACGGTGCCAGTGCACGGCTGGCGCCGCCGTGGTGGAGCCGGGTGACCCGGTGGTGCGGCTTCCTGACTCCCCGAAACCCATCGTGTCGCCGAAAGCGATCACCGTTCTAGAGCTCTTCGATGGGCGCTCGTACCATCTCGACTCCTTCCAGCGGACCTACGCCTGGGAGCTCCCACAGATCGATCAGCTCATCGATGATCTGGCCCACAGATTTCAGCGACAGTGGGACGAGACACATACCGAGGACGATGTCAGGTACTACGATCCCTATTTCCTCGGTTCCATCATCACCTACCGGCGAGGTGACCAGACCTATCTGGCCT
>NZ_CADCWS010000075.1 GCF_902806475.1 Candidatus Frankia nodulisporulans | reverse complement strand
ACCTGACCAGTTACCCGAATTCATGCGGCGATGAATCCGGCCGACCCCACGGCCCCTTCTCCCCGCTCGATCCGATGGCCAGTGGTCGGTGGACCGTAGACGGTGGACCCACCGTAATCAGATAGCGGATTCAGTCCTGGCCGCGGCCCGCACGCGCAATCAGTTGACAGGCCGGCGGGGAAGGCCATCGGTCGCTATTTCGCTCTAACCGCTCCGCGCTGACGCGCGGGATCGGGGGTCAGCGGTCGACGTGGTGCGGGGGCACATCGTCACGTAGCCGGATGATGTCGGAGTCCTCGCCTTCGGACAATGACTCGTCTCCCCATCCGATGTCGCGATCGTCGCCGCGGTCGTCGTCGGACCAGTCGTCACGCGGTGTTGTCATTCTTCTCCTCTCCCCTTCGGTGCGGTGGACGCACTGTCACGATGGCGGTGTCGCCGGATCGGATAGAACCTCGTATCCGTCTGCCGCGCCTCGCGACCCACTACTGCCAAGCCTCGTTCCAGCCTGTCGGCAGTGAGGCACCGGCGCAATGGGCATACCTGTGAGCCTGGTTGCGTGGGCCCGGTCGTGGTCGCCAGCGCCGCGCTGACCGCCGCAGCGGCACCACACCGCCGTTCCGGCGCAGGCGCGCGGGCCGCACAGGGCCATCGGAGCCGCACAGGGCCATCGGAGCGCAGGGCACGTGGGCGCACAGGGCATGCGGGGCGCATCGGCGCGGGAGTGTCGGCTGCTCGGCGGGTGGGGTCAGTGCCCTTCGCGGGCGGGGGGTGGCGTGGTGAGGGCATGGCCGAGCACCTCGATGACGAGGCGCAGGGCCGCCCGGCTGCCGGCCAGATAGGCGTCCGCCTCGCGCTGGGACCAGGCGGTGGCCACGATTCCGGGTTCCGGTGGCCTGGCGGACAGGGCCGCGCGGATAGCCGCGCGGTACCGCGCGACCGTGATCGGAGGATCTCCGACGGGCTCCTCGTCGTACTCCTCGTCGCGATCTATCAGGGCTCCGACCTCGTCCGCGCGCCGTGCTGTGGGGTGCATGGTTTCCTCCTCCTTAATTTGCTGACCAGCAAATTAGACCCTAGCGAGGTTCTTGGGGAAGAGCAAAGTGGTTACGATGTTCCTCGTGGACGACGGTGAGCAGTTGGTCGGCATCGGGGACATCGCGTTCCAACTCAAGATCACCCGCCAGGCGGTGGACTACTGGACTCGCAAGGACGCTCGGTTTCCGGCGCCCTTGCAGGTCATCAACGCACCGACCGGTAGTGGTGCCAAAGGCACTCGGGTTTGGCGCAAGCGAGAGGTAGACGCCTGGATCGTGGAGCACTATCGGCGGCGCAAACAGTAGGCGTTTTGCCTGGTGGCGGCGGCGGCGTGGGTGGGATGGTCTGATCCCACGCCGGCGGGCCGGCACGTCCGATCGCGGCGCCGATCTCGGCGATGCAGCAAAAACCGTGCGATCAGGACGAAGCATGTTGGTTGGTGCATTCTCCCGGTCGCGGGGGAATGGAAGCGGTACACCCCGGGCGGGCCGGGCGTACCACGTGCCGTGATGATCAGTGCTGCTCGGTCGACCCGGCGGCAGGGGGCGTCCGGCGGCTGTCGAGCGCCGACGGCGCCTGTGGCACGAGTCGTGTCTGTTTGGTGCGCGCTGGCCCGATCGGGTGATGCGGGCGGCTCGACTTGCCGGGTGCGGCCATCAGCCGCGTTCGGCCGCCGGGCACGGCGAAGCCCCTGGGCACGGCGAAGCCCCTGGGCACGGCGAAGCCCCTGGGCACGGCGAAGCCCCTGGGCACGGCGAAGCCCCAGGTATGGCGAAGCCTCTGGGCATGGCGAAGCCTCTGGGCACGGCGAACATGCCGGGCGGGGTGACGTCCCGGGGGTCGGTGAGGTCCTCATACGCCGTGAAGGCGCCCCACCCTGCCGGGGGTGGGGCGCCTTCACGGCGACGAACCGGGGTCGCGGCTGTTCAGGCCGCCGCGGTACTCGAGGTCGAGGGCGACGAACTGCCCGCTGTCACACCGGTCGACGAGGACGACGACGAGTCCGACGAGTCCGACGAGGACGTGTCGCTGCCGCTGGAACCGCCCGCGTCGGAGCTGGAACCGGCGCCGGTCGACTCACCGGGGGTGTCCTTCGGGCGTTGCTGGACCGACCCGCCGGACGAACTCGAACGGCTGTCGTTCTTGTAGAAACCGCTGCCCTTGAACACCACGCCCACCGAACCGAACACCTTCCGAAGTCGTCCGGCGCAGGTCGGGCACTCGGTCAGTGACGCGTCGCTGAAGCTCTGCACAACCTCGAGGTCGCGGCCGCAGTCGGTGCAGCGGTACTGGTAGGTAGGCACGTACTCCTCCCGGAGTTGGCACTCAGAAGTGACGACTGCCAACTTTAGCCTGTGGACGGCTCCGGATGTTCCCCGGTCACGCCGTCCGGTCCGCAGTGCAGGATACGGCTCGGGGTGACCACAAGGTGGACGCCACGGTCATGCGGTGCGGTGGGCACATGATCCAGGAGCTCCTGATCGTGCACCACGGCGATCACCGTGGCCTGTGCGGCCACCCGAACGAGCGCCCGGTCGTAGGAGCCGCCGCCGCGGCCGAGCCGCCGGCCGCGGCGGTCGACGGCCAGCGCCGGCACGATCACGACGCCGGCCAGGCCGAGATCACCGACCGGTGCCGCCGACGGCGGTTCCCGGGTGCCCAGCGCGCCTGGGACGAGCGTGCCGAGATAGGTCCGGAAGTCCAGGTCAAGGTCCGTGCGCAGGGTGGGCAGGAGGACCTGGGTGCCGGCGGCCAGCAGCCGGTCCAGCAGGTCACCCAGCTCCGGTTCGCCCGGCAGTCCCACATAGGCGGCCACGCACGTCGCCCGCGCGACCTCGGGCAGCGCCAGGATGCGAGGCGCGAGCCCCCCCGCGTCACCCGCACCCAAACCCGCGCCGGTACCCGCGCCGCCGGCGGTCAGCGCGGCGAGCGCGGTCCGGCGCCGGGCCAGCAGGCGGGCGCGTAGCCGCTGCTTGGCCAGGTCGATGCGAGCGGTGGCCTGTTCGTCCAGCACACGACCAGCCTCTCGCAGTCGGCGATCACAGGCGCGTCTGGCGGGGTGTGCCGGCCCGGTCAGGTCACAGCGTCATCCTGGGCGCGATCCCGAGTGTTTGCCACATCACAGATCGATTCGTCACGGATCCGAGCCGGGCGGCGGTCGTCCGGTGGGCGGGCTCGGGTGCGCTCGGTGGGCCTGGGATGGGGGCACCTGGAGTTCTGGTGCCGGCGGGACACCGGGGTCGGGATGGCCGGCCAGGCGGAAACATCCGCCGGATGGATCGGCTGAGCTGTGTATTGCGTATGGAGGGCGGGCGCCGTCATGCCGGTGAACTGCAGCCCGGCTAAGGTCTGTCCATGCCAGTGACGAAGGCGGTAATTCCGGCTGCGGGTCTGGGGACCCGCTTCCTCCCGGCGACGAAGGCGGTGCCCAAGGAGATGCTGCCGGTTGTCGACCGGCCGGCCATCGAATACGTCGTCGAGGAGGCGTCGCGCGTGGGGCTGCGCGACGTCCTGTTGGTCACAAGTCGGAGCAAAAAGGCTGTCGAGGATCATTTCGACCGCGAGACGGAGATCGAGGCCGCGCTGGAGCGCAAGGGCGATGAAGTACGCCTGCGTCGGGTGCGGGCGTCGGCCGAGCTCGCCGAGGTGCACTCGGTGCGTCAGCCGTCGCCACGCGGCCTCGGGCACGCCGTGCTGTGCGCGGCCGCGCACGTGGGCAACGAGCCGTTCGCCGTCCTGCTCGGTGACGATCTCATCGACGAGCGGGACCCGTTGCTGGCGGAGATGCTCGCCGTGCAGGAGCGTTTCGGTGGCAGTGTCATCGCGCTGATGGAGGTCCCACGCGAGCAGGTATCGATGTACGGGGTCGCGACGGTGCGCCCGATCCACAGCGGTCCGGATGATCGTTACGGCATCGTGCGGATCGAGGACCTGGTCGAGAAGCCTCCGGTCGAGGAGGCGCCGAGCAACCTGGCGATCATCGGCCGCTACGTCCTCGCGCCGGAGATCTTCGACGTGTTGCGGGAGACCCCGCCGGGTCGCGGCGGCGAGATCCAGATCACCGACGCGCTGCGCACCCTGGCCCGTCGGGAGCAGGAGGACCCGGGCGCGGCACCCGTGCACGGGGTGGTGTTCACCGGCCGGCGCTACGACACCGGTGACCGGGTCGACTACCTCAAGGCGGTCATCCGGCTGGCGTGCGAACGGGCCGATCTCGGGCCCGAGCTGTACCCCTGGATCGAGGAGTATGTCGCCGCGGGCGGTCCCAAGAGCGGACTGTCCTGATTGCGGTCATTCATCCACTTGTCATCTTCCCGACAAGACTGATTGCATTCAGTTGAACCTTGACGGCCCGCTCGCGGGTCGGGAACGCCCCCGGAATCGGCCGGCGCGCGCGCCGTGGGCGCCGGCCGTGGCCGGTCCCACCGGGGATTCCGGTCGCACGGACGGGGGCGGACGCCATGACAACGGTGGACGAACACACAGCGCGCATCCTGGCGGCGGTTGCGCCGACCAGGCCGCGACGCGTCGATCTGGCCCACGCGCACGGTTGCGTGCTCGCCGCGGACGTGCGGGCGACGGTCGCCGTCCCCAGCTTCGACAACTCCGCGATGGACGGCTACGCCGTGCGCGCCGCCGACGTCGCTGACACCAGCCGCAGACCCCCGTCGTCCTGCCCGTCGAGGCCGACATACCGGCCGGCCCGGGTATCCCGGTGCCGCTGCGTCCCGGCGCCGCCGCCCGGATCATGACGGGCGCGCCGCTGCCGGCCGGGGCGGACGCGGTCGTCCAGCTGGAATGGACCGATGCCGGCCGGGAGGCGGTCGCCGTCCACCAGGCGCCCCGCCGTGGCCTGCACATCCGCCGGGTGGGGGAGGACGTCAAACCGGGCTCGCTCGTCCTGTCCGCCGGCACGGTCCTCGGTTCGGCGCAGATCGGCCTGCTCGCGGCCGTGAACGTGGCCCGTCCACCGGTGTGTCCGCGGCCGCGGGTGGCGGTGCTGTCCACCGGCAGTGAACTCGTCGAGGTCGGCTCGCCGCCGCGGCCCGGGCAGATCGTCGACTCCAACAGCCACGCGATCGCCGCCGCGGTCCGCGAGTGCGGCGGGCTCGTGCGCCGGCTCGTCGGCGTGTCGGACGACGCGGACGCCTTCACCAAGTCCTTCTACGACGTGCTCGCCGAGGTCGACGCGGTGGTGACCACCGGCGGGGTCAGCGTCGGCGCGTACGACGTGGTCAAAGAGGTGCTGACCGGCGCCGGCAGCATGCGGTTCGACCATGTCGCGATGCAGCCCGGCCGGCCCCAGGGGTTCGGGCTGATCGAGGGCGTTCCGGTGTTCACCCTGCCCGGCAACCCGGTGAGCGCCCTGGTGTCGTTCGACCTGTTCGTCCGCCCGGCGCTGGCCCGGCTGCGCGGTCTGCCCGCGACCGGCCTGCCGACCCTCGAAGTCACCGTGGGTACGGCGCTGCGTTCGTCCCCCGGTCGGCGCGCCTACATCCGGGTACGCCTGGACGGGCCCGGCCCGGATGGGCGGTACGGCCCCGGCGGACCGGTGGCCCATCCGGTCGCGGCCCAGGGCTCGCATCAGCTCACCTCGCTCGCCGCCGCGCAGGCTCTGCTGGTCGTGCCGGAGGAGGTCACCGAGGTCCCGGTCGGGTCCCGGCTCACCGCGTTGTTGCTTGGCGCGGATTCGGGGTCCATCCTCTCCGGCATGGGCTGGACGGATGCGGACGTGACGGACGACCGATGACGGGTTCCGGTCTCACGCATGTCGACGAGCGCGGCAGCGCCCGGATGGTCGATGTCGCGGCGAAGGACGTCACCGTCCGTACGGCCGTGGCGACCGGCCTGCTGCTCGTCTCCGCCGAGGTGATCACCCTGCTGCGTGGCCCCGGGGTCGCCAAGGGGGACGCGCTGGGCACCGCCCGGATCGCCGGGATCATGGCGGCCAAGCGCACCCCGGACCTCGTCCCGCTGTGCCATCCGATCGCGCTGTCCGGGGTGACGGTGGAGCTCACCGTGCACGACGACGCCGTGGAGATCGTCGCGACCGTGCGCACCGCCGACCGGACCGGGGTGGAGATGGAGGCGCTGACCGCCGTCACCGTCGCCGCGCTGACCCTGCACGACATGGTCAAGGCGGTCGACCCCGGCGCGCAGCTCTCCGAGGTGCGGGTGCTGTCGAAGTCGGGCGGTCGCACCGGTGACTGGCAGGCCGCCGCGCCCCGCCACCGCGGCGCCGCGGCGCACTCACACCCCGACAGCGCCCCGAGGCCCCCCATCGGCGCCGCTGGGCACCGGGCCGGGGCGGCGTCGACGAGTCGGCTGCCGGCGGGCGCCCGGGCGCGGGTCGTGACCGTGTCCGACCGGGCCCATCGCGGCGTCTACCAGGACCGGTCGGGGCCGCTGCTGGCCGACGGGCTGGCCGCGCTCGGCTTCCAGGTCGACCCGCCCACCGTGGTGCCCGACGAACGGGCCGACATCGAGGCCGCGCTGCGTGCGGCGATCGCCGACGGCGTCGAACTGGTCGTCACCACCGGTGGCACCGGCCTTGGTGCCCGGGACGTCACCCCCGAGGCGACCGCGACCGTGCTGGATCGCCCGGTTCCCGGCCTCGCCGAGGCACTGCGTGCCGCCGGCCGCGACACGGTGCCCGCGGCGGCGCTGTCGCGCGGCCTGGTCGGTACGGCGGGCGACACCCTGGTGGTGAATCTCCCCGGTTCCACCGGTGGCGTCCGCGACGGCCTGGCCGTGCTCGCCGACGTCGTCGTCCACGCCGTCGCGCAACTCGGCGGTCAGGACGACCATCCGCGCCGGTACGGCGCCGAACCGGCCGGTTGAGAGGCGGGCGGTGGTGCGGGCACCGGGGTGGCCGGCGGTCCTGACCGAGGGTCCGGTCGTCGTGCGGCCGTTGCGGCTGCGGGACGCGTCGAGCTGGGTGGAGGTCCGGCTGCGCAACGCCGACTGGCTGGCACCGTGGGAGGCGGCTCCGCCGGGCCTGATGATGGTCCGTGAGACCTGGGACCAGCGGCAGACCATCGCCGTCTACCGGCAGATGTGGCACCGCCTGCGCCAGCAGGCCCGGGTCGGCGTGGCGTTGCCGTTCGCGGTGGTGGTCTCGGGCCGTCTGGTGGGCCAGGTGACCGTCGCGCCGGTCCTGCGGGGCGCTTTTAACAGCGCGCAGATCGGCTACTGGGTGGACAGCCAGTACGCCGGGCGCGGTATCACCCCGACCGCCATCGCGCTGATCGTCGATCACTGTTTCGGACCCGTCGGGTTGCATCGCGTCGAGGCGAACGTGCGTCCGGAGAACGCCGCGAGCCGACGGGTCCTCGCGAAGCTCGGCTTCCGCGAGGAGGGCCTGCACCGGCGCTATCTCGCCATCGACGGTCACTACCGCGACCATCTCGGATTCGCGTTGACCACCGAGGACGTGCCCGAGGGTCTGGTCTGCCGTTGGCGGGAGAGCCACCTGCGCCAGCAGTAGCCGCGTCCGCCCGACCGCTGATCGCTGATCTCCGGTCGCTGCCGCGATCGCGCGATGATCCCCCGTCTGTGGGGATCTGCGTCGTTCTGATCAAGGGGACCTTCTACCCTATCCTGGGGTAGAAGGACGGTGGATGGGGACCCACATCCGGGTAGGCCGGCGTGGGTGACGAGTTCCACTTCCGGCGTCGCGTGGGTGTCGGCAACCGGACCAGGGTCGCGCGCGGTCACCGGCTGGTGTCCTCGCACGCACTCCCGAGTGGATTCCCAGTGCCCGTCGGCGGCCTCATGCTTTACGGGAGTGCTTCCACATATTTTGTTCTGATCTTCCCTGGGGCATCTGGTGTGATACACGATGGTGCCACGATGCGCACACACTGCATTGCGTATGCGACACGCGGGGTTCGGGTCGGTGACCACGTGGATTTCGCTCACTAGCGTTCAACCACGAAAACGCAATCCGCTGGTGTCGAGATGAGGCTCCACATGGTCAGCACCGCCGCTCCCGCTGCGTCCGTCGCATCCGGCACGGTCCGCACGGCCGGCCTGGCGGTGATGGTCCGGTGAGCGCGTTGATCTGGGTCGCGATCGTCGCGGTCTGGGGCTTCGTGCTGATACCCATGTGGCTGCGCCGGCACGACACGCTCTCCGAACAGCGTTCCTCGGAGCGGTTCACCGGGGCGATGCGGGTGCTCTCCCGTCGCCCGTCCTCGCCGCACGACCTGACCGACGAGGACCTGATCGACCTGGTCAGCGACGACCTGGTCAGCGACGACCTGGTCAGCGACGACCTGGCCGGTGACGGGTCGGCCAGCGATGGCCTCTCCGCCGGAGACGATCTCGCAGTCGCGGACGACGAGCTGGCCCACGGCGGCCGAGACGTCCACCAGAGCCCGAACCCGCAGCGCCTCGACGTGGTGAAAGGAGCGGCCATGCCTCACGCCGACTCGACCGGCCCGCGCGCCGCCCGTCCCCTGGCCGCCCGCTCCACGACCCAGTCCCGCTCCACGACCCAGTCCCGTTCGGCGACCCAGTCCCGTTCGACCACCCAGTCCAGGGTCGCAGCCCAGACGCAGCTCGCCGCTGACCGGCGGATCAGCGCGGAGCGGGCCGCTCTCATGCGTACGCGTCGTCAGCGGCTGGCGGTGCTGGCCGTGCTGGTGCCGGTGACGGCGCTGCTCGCCGCGGTCCTCGGCGGCCTGTGGATCGGTCTGCAGCTGCTGGTCGACGTCGGCCTCGCGGCCTACGTCGTGCATCTGCGCCGCACGACGCGCCTGGAGCGTCGACTCGAGATCACCCGGGAGGCGATCGAGCGGCGCATCGAGGCCGAACGGATCGCCCGTGTCCGTCGACGCCCGGTCGGCGCCAGCTTCGCCTACCACGAGCGCACCGGCGACGAGGCGGACGAGGCCGACGAGCTCACCGAGGAGGAACTCGCCCACGCCCAGGCCGAGACCATCGACCTCGGCGCGCTGATGGGCAGGGTCCGCGGCGTCGGGGACGCCTCGTCCGGCCACGGCCACAACTACAGCCACGATCACGAGTACGACCAGTACGCCGACGGCGACGCCGACTGGGCCGACGAGTCCGTTCCGGCCGGCTTCGGTCAGGTCGAGTACGCGCGGTCGCTGAGCGCACAGTCCGCTCACGCCGAGTCGCCGTACGAGGAGTCGGACTACCCGGAGTCGGCCTACGCGCGGGACGCCCAGGTGCGGGCCGCGCGCGGCCAGGGCGCGGAGGAGCCGGTCGGGTACGGCCAGGGCTGGTCCGGGCAGCCGGTCGAGGTCGAGCTCGAGGTGGGTGTCGAGGTCGCGGTGGACCTGGACGAGGCCGACGCGGTCGCCGTCCGCGCGGCATCGCGGCCGATCGGTCGGGCGGGTTCGCGACCCACGACCTCCCGTCCCGGCCGGGGCCAGCTCAACCCGCAGGGCACCCACGGCGGGCTCTTCCCCGCGACCGCCGACGCGCCCCCCGCGACCGGCGCCCACGGCCAGAGCGCCGACCCGGACGACCTGCCGTCCGACTACGAGCCGCTGCTGCACCGCCACGCGGTAGGCAGCTGACACGCGCGTCGCACCTCCCGGGTTCGCCCGGGGGGTGACAGGCCGGCTCTCGGTGTCAGGGGGTTTCGCGCGCCCGGGTGGGGTCGCGTCGAGGTGCGCCGAGCCGGGCGACGGCGCGCACGGGGGCGCCGTCCGTCCCGGCCAGTGGCAGCGGGAACAGGAACATCTCGATCGGGCGGCCCAGCCGGGCGGCCGTCAGCAGCCGGTCCAGCCCGGTGAGGTTCTCGACGATCACCGCACCGGCCCCGCACAGGACCCGGTGCGCCGCCAGCCCGTCCGAGGAAGCGGCCAGCCCGTCCGAGGAGGGGGATGGGTCGACGCTGGCGGCGTCGATGCCGATGGTGCGGATGCCGGCGTCGACGAGGGCCTGGGCGGTGGCGGCGGCCAGGTAGGGATGGTCGAGGTAGCTGGGGTGCCCGAAGCGGGTCGACCAGCCGGTGATGATCAGGACGATGTCCCCGGGGCGCAGGTCGGCGGGCAGGATCGACGGCGGCGGGGGCGTCCGAGGGGCGAGGCCGCGGGCGTCGACGGGTAGGGCGGGGCCGGTGAAGCGCTCCAGCGGGATCTGGTCCAGGCGGGGCAGGGCGTCGTCGATGTGCCAGGGGGCGTCCACGTGGGTGCCGGTCTGTGAGCCCAGGTGCAGTCGCTGCACGTTGGCGCCGTCCGTGGCCACCCGCAGCGCGGGTACCACCGTGACCGGCGGATCGCCAGGGTAGACCGGCATGCCGTCGACGATCGGCACCGACAGGTCGATCAGCTCACCGTTACTCAGGGCGAACCTCCAGCTGAGGATGGGCGCAGCGGCGGTGACGTCAGGAGTGAAATCAGACACCAGGAGTGACGTAGGCGACGGGGGAGACCTGGACAACAGAACCTTGGTGGGGGAGATGCATGTATATAGCATGCATGTAGGCCGACGAAGGGAAGAACATGTCTCCAGGCGTACGGATCTCCAAGGTTCCACCGGCGGTGTCGGTGGCGGCTCTGTGCCTCGGCGGGATGACCGCCGCGCTCTCCCAGACGCTCGTCATCCCCATCCAGTCCGATCTGCCTGATCTGCTCGGCACCTCGGCGTCCAGCGCCGCCTGGGTGGTGACGGTGACGCTGCTGGCCGCCGCGGTCGCCATGGTGGTCGCGGGGCGCCTGGCGGACCTGTTCGGCAAGCAGCGGGTGCTGGTGGCCAGCGCCGCGACGCTCGTGGTCGGCTCGCTGGTGTGCGCCATGTCCAGCTCGATTCTGCCGATGCTGACCGGTCGGGCGTTGCAGGGGCTGGGGATGGGCTTCATCCCGGTCGGTATCTCGCTGATCAGGGAGATCACGCCGCCGAAGATGGCGGCGACGTCGCTGGCCGCGATGAGCGCCACGCTCGGTGTCGGTGGTGCCATCGGTCTGCCGCTGGCCGCCTGGATCGTCAACAGCCTCAACTGGCACGCCCTGTTCTGGGTGTCAGCCGGGATCGCGGGGCTGGTGCTGCTGGCCAGCGTGTTCGCGGTGCCGCACGTGCGGGACTCGCACGGCGGGAGCATGGACATCGGCGGCGCGCTGGGGCTCGCCGCGGGTCTGGTCGCCTTCCTGGTCGGTATCTCCAAGGGCAACGACTGGGGCTGGGCGTCCGTGAACACCCTGGGCGCGATCATCGGCGGGGTGGTCATCCTGGTCGCCTGGGGCGCCTACGAGCTGCGCCAGGCCGAGCCGCTGGTCGACCTGCGGGCGACCGCGAAGCGGCCGGTGCTGATGACCAACATCGCGGCCGTCGCCGTCGGGTTCGGCATGATGGCGCAGTCCATCGTCGTCCCGCAGCTGCTGCAGCTGCCGAAGGCCACCGGTTTCGGGCTCGGCCAGTCGGTGCTCGCCGCCGGTCTGTGGATGGCGCCCGGTGGGCTGATGATGCTGCTGTTCGCCCCGGTGTCCAGCAAGCTGATCGCCACCCTCGGCGCCCGGATCACCCTGATGACCGGCGCGACCGTGCTGGCGTTCGGCTACGTCATCGCCGCCCTGTGGATGGACGCGTCCTGGCAGCTGCTGCTGGTCTCCTGCGTGGCGTCCGCCGGTGTCGGCATCGGCTACGCCGCGATGCCCACCCTCATCATGGACGCGACGCCGCAGGCGGAGGCCGGTGCCGCGGTGGGTCTGAACGCGCTGAGCCGCTCGGTCGGCGCGACCCTCGCCGCCGCCCTGATGGGCACCCTGCTCGCCAGCAACACGATCACCCTGGGCAACACCCAGGTGCCCGACCAGGACGCGTTCCGACTCTGCTTCATCGTCGGTGCCGTCGCCGCCCTGCTGGGTGCGGGCCTGGCCACCTTCATCAGCGCCCGTCGCCCGGCCCGCTCCACCGACATCGTCTCCGGCGGCTCCCCGCAGAACGGCATCGGCGGTCCGGCGGCCGTCTCCCTGGTCGACCCGCAGGACGCCCCGTTCGCCCCGGCGGCCCGGACGTCCGACGACACACCCACCGTCACCACCAAGGTGTGAGACCCCGCCCGGCCGGGTCCGGGCGACGAAACTGATCGGGCACGCCTCGGAGCGGTTCATCGGCCGCCAGCTCCGGGGCGTGTCCGACGGACGACCCACCCGCGTGGTGGCCGTCCGTGGCAGGATTTCGGTCCCGCGGGCTGGCGGTGGAGATGGGCCCGTCGTGGCCCCCCGGGACCTGGGTTGGACGAGGTGAGATCGGTGATGGAGCAGCTGGACGGGAAACCGGTGGGTAGCGAGCCGGACGAGGACGATTTGTTGCGGGCCATCGCCCGTGAGGTGCTGCGGCTGAGCCGCCGACGGATCATGACGCCGGAGGGCTCGACCCTGGACCGGTCGATGTTCCGCATCCTGTGGGCCCTGGCCGAGTCGGGTCCGTGCACGATGGCGAACCTCGAATGCACGCTGCATCTGGAGCAGTCGACGGTGAGCCGTCAGGTGAAGAACGCGATCGGTCGCGGCCTGGTCGAATCGCACATGCCGCCCGGCTCGCGGCGCCGGGTGTTCCAGGCGACCAGCGAAGGCGCGCGTATCTACCAGCAGGAGGCCGCCTTACAGTCGGACGTCTTCAAGAAGGCGCTCGCCGAGTTCGGCCCGTCCCGCTTCCACGCCTTCACCTCCGAACTGACCGCGCTCAACGACGCGCTCGACCACGCGGCCAACGCCGCGGACCCCACCACCTCCCACGACTTCCGGTAGGGGAAGCCGCGGAAGATGGCGGGACGTGGTCAGCCGGCGTTCGCGGCGCTGACCACACGCACCGAACTGGCTGCCGGCACCGGGCGGGCTATGCGCACTGGCCGGAGCGTGGGCCGTTCGCGGTGTTGCCGCTCTGGCGCAGCGATGGCGTGTTGCCGCTGCAGCTCAGTGGTCCGCCGACCCGGTTGGCGGTGAAGGCGGGGGTGGCTTCGGCGGCGGTGAGCCCGCTGCCGCCGTTGCCGGTGATCTGGGCCGGGCCGTTGATGGTGTTCCCGGAGACTTCCAGACCGGCGGTGTTCTGGTTGACGCTGAGCGGGCCGGAGAGGCTGTTGCCCGCGCAGGGCTGGTGGTCCGAGCCGAGCATGACGTAGCCGGTCGCGCCGGTCACCGAGACCGGTCCGTTGACGGTCGCCTGGCACAGGGTGAGGGCGCTGGGGCGGCTGGCGGACAGCGGTCCGCTGATCTGCCCGCCGGTGACGGCGAGGGCGCCGCCGGGCTGGATGCTGATCGGTCCGGACTGGCGGCCGCCGGCGGCCAGGCACAGTGCCTGGTTCGCCGCCACGGTCAGTGGGCCGCTGCGGGTGGTGGTCAGGCAGGGCTGGCTGAAGCCGACGGTGACGGTGGTCGGCGCCGTGGTGGCGCTGGCCCGCATGGTCGGTCCGCCGCTGTAGGAGGCGGTGAACTGGTGGGCGCCGGGCTGGAGTTTCGCGGTGCTGAAGCTCGCGGTGCCGCCGGTCAGGGCCACGGTGGCAAGCGGTGTCCCGCCGTCGGCGAAGATCACCGATCCGGTCGGGGTGCCGACGCCGGTGGCCCCCGGTGTCACTGTCGCGGTGAGCTGGACGGGCCGTCCGAACAGCGGTGCGGTGGTGTCGGCGGCCAGCGAGGTCGTCGTGTTGTGCGTGAAGTCGGCGCACAGCGCGTAGATGAGGACGGGCTGGTCCGTGGTACCGCCGCCACCGCCTGAGGCGATCACCGCGCTCCACGAGGTGGGATCGGTGGTTCCGTTGAGCGCCGGCTCGCCCGCCGCGTCACTGGGGTAGCTGCCCCGAAGATGGGCTCCGGTGGAGTAGCCCAGCGCCCCGCCGAGCAGGTCCTGGCCACCGCCGAGCAGATGCCGGCCGGTCGGGCAGGTCGCGGTCGGGATGACGTAGCTGCTGCCCTCCTGCGGCCCCAGGCCGTCCTTGCGGACCACGGCGATGTTCATGTCACCCGGGTCGGCGCAGACGGCGAACGCGTAGGTCCGCACCGTGGGATCGGCGTGCCCGTTGATCACCCCGCGGGCCGTCCAGTACCGGGGGTTGGCCGCGCCGTCCGGCAGCGGGTTGCCCTGCGCGTCGCTGGGGAAGCTACCCACCGCCTTCAGGCTGGCGGACGGCGGTGGCACCGTGTGCCCACCACCGCCGACGGCGATGGTGCCGGTCGGGCAGGCCGCCGTGACCAGCGGGGTGCCGACCTGGGTCGGAGCCGCGACGGACGCGACCGAGACCACTCGGTGATCGAGCGCGGTGCCCTCGGCGCACACCGCGAAGCTGGTGATCTTGTCGCCTTCCTCGGACTGCCCGCCGAAGTTACCGACCGCCGCCCAGAAGACGGGATCCTGCGTGCCGTCCAGGCTCACGGTGCCACTCGCGTCACTGGGGAAGGTGCCCTTGGCGCGCAGCCCGTTGATCGGCGGAGCGGGGTCGGTGGCGTCCACCTTGCTGCCCCACATACCCCCGCTGACCAGCACACTTCCCGCCGGGCAGGTGCTCACCGCGGTGGCGAAGGCCGACGGCGCGTTCGTCACGGGTGTGTCGGTGCTGATCACGTGGATGACCGGCTCCCGCGCCTCGCCGGCACCCGCCGCCGGCGGCCCGGCGGCGAGGCTCGGCGCCGCCGCCCCGAGGGTCAGCGACGCGGCCGCCATCGTGACGACCAGGCCGGCCCACGTCGCCCGCCGTACCCCCCGCCGGCAGCCACCGTGGCGTCCTCGACGTCGACGGGTCGCTTCCCGTCCCTGCCCGGCTCGTTCTCGTCTTCGTACGCATGCTCGACTTCGACTTCGACCTCGACCTCGATCCGGCCGTGTCGTCGGCCAGATCCCCGTTGTGCATCTCGCCATTCCCCCGCAGTCATCCGGCTGGACCCGGGCACGGCGTTGTGCCGTGCCCGGGGTGAAGCCCACCCAGGGGACCGTGAGATCATAACGGTAAGTGCACGGACCGTCATGGCCGACCGCCTGTTTGGGCGGAAGCAAAGCTACCTCGCGATTTCCGCATCTGCCATGGTTTTTGGCGCAGATTACCGTATCTGTGGATAGGTGTCCGGGGATGGTCGCAGGGTGATAGCGTCCCGAGGCTCTCGGCTCAGGTGCCGGTCAGGCGCTCAGTTGCCGGCCAGGCACAGGGCCCAGACGTGCGATCGGGTGTCCGAGGTGGATCCCATCCCGCCGGTATGTGTGGTCGAGGTCCAGTTCGCCGGTGAAGTGGTCAGCGCACTGCCGCTCCCGTCACTCGGGTAGCTGCCGTTCAGGTGATCGCCCGGTGAGCCTGGTGCGTTGAAGTCCGAGGTGGTGATGTCGCCGCCGGTGATGGCGGCACCCCCACTGATCAGCGTCCCGTCGCCTTCCCCACAACCGGTGGTGGTCTTCTGCGGAGCGCTGACGGTGGTGGGGCCACTCGATTCTCCGTAGCGCACCGTGACGGTTACGCCGCTGACGTTGATGCCGCTCCCGCTGCAGATCGCGTAGGCGTACGTGGTGTTGGAGGCGCCTGTCATCCCGCCGTTCAGCGCCCCCGCGGCCCACGAGTCCGGATTGGTGTCGCCGTCATCGGCGGCGATCAGGCCGTTGTCGTGGGTGCCCGCACCAGTGCCATCGGCGTAGGTGGGGTAGCTGGCGATCGGCTTGAGACTGCCCGCGTTACCCGGCGTCGTGCGTGCCCCGCCACCCAGGAGACGGGTGCCCTCGGGACACGTCGCGAGCGCGAGTGCCGTGCCGTTCATGGAGGTGGGAGCGGCCACGCTGTTCATCACGATCTGCGTGCCCGTGATCGTCCCGCCCGGGTCGAGGCACATGGCGTAGGGCGTCGAGCCGAACGCCGCGTCGAAACCACCTCCCGACCCACCGGTGGCACCGATGCCACGAGCCTGCGTCGTGTTGGTGGCGACGACGCCGGGCGAATAGCTGTTGGCGGCGACGTATTCGGCGGTGCCGTCGAAGGGGACGATTCCCTTGACGTGCAGGTTGCTCTGGGCACTGCCGGTACCGACGGTCTGGAGAATGCCAACCCCGGAGACTACGTCGTTGGTGTCACCGCCGGTCCGACAGTTGGCGTTGCTCGCGCTTTCCGAGTTGGCGGTGGACGGCCCGGAGGTGGCGCCGGGCGAACGGACCGTGAGGGTCGTCGACGCGTAGGCGGTACCCGGTAGGGCCACCGCGAGGGCCGCGCCCAGGATGGCTACCGTGAGCACGGGAGAACGCAGGGATTTTTTCGCCATCGCCTTCTTCCTTCTCGTGACCGAGTGCGCCACCCTGTCCGGTATCGGACCCGCGTCACGGCAGCACGAAAGAACCCACCGTGCGGAATGCCGATTTTCGGACTGGTTCCGGGGCGCGCTGATGTCGGGTTTCAGCGCTGCCGGTTGACCAGGTCAGGATGACGCGCCCAGGCGGTCAGCAATGTGACGCAAAGGAGCATCAGGGAACCAGGGAAGCACGCCGGACCGGGCGGCTCCTGGGAGTCGCACCGAGGACCCGAGCGTCCCCGCGCCAACCGTCGTACATGGCGCGCTCGGAATGAACAAGGCAACATCCTCGGCGAACGGAACATACACCGAGGAACGCTGTGCGCGCGCCTCTTTCGTGCTCTTCGTCAAGCACCTGCGGCCACTCGTGCGGCCTGACCTGCGGCTCGTCTCGCGTGACGGTTCCGGCCGCGGCGTTGTGTCCGCGTTCGAGGGCGCGCCAAGTTTCGGCGGACGTCACGCGGGTCCACCCATGCGGCGGCGATCAGCACCACACCGGCGGCACCCAGGACGATCGCGGGGCCGGTGGTACGGCAGGGCTCGTGGCATCCGATCACCTCTTGCCACGTATGGTGGTGATCTGCCGGCGTTGGGTGGCCGAGGGGGTTGCGTGGCGGGGGAGCGTGCCGCTCCGAATCAGTGGCCAGCTATGTGGACACCGTCGGGCATCCCCTACGGGTCGCTCCATGCTTCGGAGTGCAAGCAGGCGTTCAGCCTCGCCTTCACCCACGCGATCGCGGCTGCGGCGCGGTGCACGATCTCCGAT
>NZ_CADCWS010000074.1 GCF_902806475.1 Candidatus Frankia nodulisporulans | reverse complement strand
CGGCTACCGGGACGGCGCGGGTCCTCGTCGCGTCGAACCGTGGGCCGGTCGCGTTCGCCGATGGTCCGGACGGCGAGCTGCTGCTGCGACGTGGCGCCGGCGGGCTGGTGTCCGGGCTCGGGCAGGCGGCCGCCGACGCGCCGCCGGACGCCGACCGCCTGGTGTGGGTGTGCGCGGCCCTGGGGGACGCCGATCGGCGGGCGGCGAGCCGGGCGCCCGGCGGGCGGCTCGACCGGGCCGGCTTCGACACCGGCCGCGCCGCGGTGCGCATCCTCGACATCGATCAGGAGATCTTCGACCGGGCCTACAACGCCGTGGCGAACCGGGTGCTGTGGTTCGTCCAACATCTGTTGTACGCGCCGGCGTCGCAGCCGGTGTTCGGTGCGCGGTTTCGCCAGGACTGGGCCGCCTACCAGGCGTACAACGCGATGTTCGCCGAGGCGCTGGCGCAGGAGGCGGCGCCCGGAGCCTGCGTCCTCGTGCAGGACTACCACCTGATGCTCGTCCCCGGCCAGCTCCGTCGGATGCGCCCTGACCTGCGGATCGCCCACTTCAGTCACACCCCGTGGGCGCCACCGGACTACTTCCGGATTCTGCCCGACGACGTCCAGGCGCAGCTGCTGCACGGCCTGCTCGGCGCGGACCGACTGGGTTTTCTCACCGACGCCTGGGCCGACGCGTTCGAACGGTGCGCCGAGGCGCTGCCCGGTGTGGCCGTCCACGACCGTCAGGTGCGGGTACTGGCGCGGGCGGACGGGGTGGAGGCGGACGGGGGACGGCTGGTTCGGATCGGCGTCCATCCCCTGGGGGTGGACGTGGGGGAGCTGCGGGACCGGGCCGCGCAGGCGGATGTGGCCGGGCGGGCGGCGGAACTCGCGGCGCTCGCCGGCGGACGACGGCTGATCGTGCGGGTCGACCGGACGGAGCTGTCCAAGAACATCGTGCGGGGCCTGCTGGCCTACCGTGAGCTGCTGCGCGCCCAGCCGCGGTGGCGCGGGCAGGTCATGCACCTGGTGTGTGCCTATCCGTCGCGGCACAACCTGCCCGAGTACCGCGAGTACACCCAGGCGGTGCGTCGGCTCGCCGCCGAGATCAACGACGAGTTCGCCGAGGACGACTGGTGTCCCCTGCACCTGGAGGTGACCGACGACTATCCCCGCTCGATCGCGGCGCTGTCGCTGGCCGAGGTGCTGGTGGTCAACCCGGTCCGGGACGGGATGAACCTCGTGGCGAAGGAGGGGGCGGCGCTGTCCCGCCGCGACGCGGTGCTGGTGCTGTCCCGGGAGGCGGGGGCGTACGCCGAGATGGGTGGGGCCGCGCTGGTGGTCAACCCGTTCGATGTGCAGGCGACGGCGGTGGCCCTGCACACGGCGCTGATCATGCCGGCCGCGGAGCGACGGCGGCGAGCCGCGGAACTCGCCGCCGTCGCCGGCCGTCTCCCCCCGCGCGTCTGGTTCACCGACCAGCTCGCCGCCCTGGCCGCCGCCCCCTGACCGGCGGGGCCTCTTCGACCCGGCGGGGCCTGCCCGGTCAGCGGCTCAGGCGCTCGATGAGGACCTCGAGCAGGGACACCATGCCGGCCGGGCCGCCGACGACGAGATCGGCCCGTTCCCGCACGGCGTTCGGCACCTCGGGGCTGTCGCTGCACACGGCGATCCCCGGCACACCGGTCGCCCGCAGCTCCTCGACGGCGTCGAACGCCGGCAGATCACCGAGATCATCCCCGGCGACCAGCACCGAGCGCGCACCGCGGGCGGCCACGAGCTCCCGCAGCGCACCGCCCTTGTCATGGCCCGGGGGACGTAGCTCGAGCACCCTTTTGCCGGGGGCCGCCTCCAGGCCGTTCTCCGTCGCGAGCGTGGTCAGCGCGGGGGAGAGCGCGGCGAGGGCCGCGTCCGGATCGGCCGCGCGGCGCACATGGACGACCAGCGCGTGGTGCTTGTCCTCGACGACGGTGCCGGGCGGCGCGTCCCGCAGCACCCCGGGCAGTGCCGCGCGTACGGCCGCGACACCGGGCAGCGGATCGGGGCTGGTGATCTCCCGTCGCCGGGAGTCCCAGCGCTGCAACCCGTACTGGCCGAGGATCACGAAGTCGCCGAGGTCGGCGAGCTTCTCCAGCCGGGTCAGTTCCAGCACCGCGGCCACCGGTCGGCCGGTGATGATGGCGACCGTGCCCACCAGCCGGGAGATCGCCAGCAGTGCCTCGACCGCCCCCGCCGCCGGAACGGCGTCAGTGGGACGGGCGACGATCGGGGACAGGGTGCCGTCGTAGTCGAGGGCGACCAGCGCCCGCTGCGGTGCGGTCAGCAGGGCGGCGAGCCCTGCCCCGCCCGCGGGGGTGCGCGGCGCGGGCTGCGCCGGCCGCGCGGGCTGGTCGGAGGCGGGCTCGTGGCGGGTGGATTCGGTCACGGGGCCTTCCCGGGTCGATGTCGGAATGGTCGAGTTCCGGCGGACACGCCCACTGTGGGATGTCGCGACCGGCGATCAGGCGATCATTTTTCCGGGTCGGCGGGGAAGTCGCGCGTAATGACGAGAATCAGCGGATCGTCGACGACGATGCGGGTCTCTGACCTGGGCACGATCTTTTCGATACCCGGGACGGCGTCCTTGAGGGTCTGGGCGGCCTGCTCCTGACCGTCGGCATAATACACGGTCGTGACCGGGACGTTGTAGGTCGACAGGAAGTTTCCCGTCCGCGAGACCGTGAAGCCGGTGTCGGTGAGCTTCCTGGCCGCGGCCTCGGCCAGGCCCTTGATCTGCGATTTGTTGAGCACCGCTATCGGGGTCGACACCGCGGCGCCCGGTCGTGCGCCCGGACCCGCGGCCGGCCGTTCGGGCGGCGGAGTCGGTGCCGGGGTGGTCCTGACCGGATCGGGCCTGGCCGACGCCGACGGTGTCGCCGTCGGCGGGGCGGTGGCCGACCGGGTGGTCGAGGGCGACGTGGTGCCGAGGGCGGCGTCCAGCGGGGTGCGGCTCGGCGCCGCGGCGGACGCGTTCGGATCCTTCGTGGCGTCTTCCCCGTTGACCAGGTTCACGACCAGAATCCCGACGAGCACGGCGAGAATCGCGATGATCCCCGCCCACACGCCGCGTAGCCGCGACCCCCGCCCCGCCGGCGCGCGTCGCTGCCCCGGAGCACCTGTGCCATGCGCCATGCGGGAACTACTCCTCGTCCCGGTCGCGCCGGCCGGCTCGTGCCGCCCGCCGCTGCTCACGTAGCCGACGTAGCCGACGCACGAGCATCGGGTCGGTGACCAACGCCGCCTCGCTGTCGATCAGCCGGTTGAGAATCTGGTAGTACCGCGTCGACGAGAGGCCGAACTCGGCCCGGATCGCCTCCTCCTTCGCCCCCGGATGCCGCCACCACCCCTGCTCGAACGTCAGGATGCGAGCATCCCGCTCCGACAACCGAGGCTCGCGGACCCGCGGCCCCCCGGCCCGCTCGGCCTCACCAGCCTGTTTGGCCTGTTCGGGTCGTTCCGGCGGCCCGGTGTCACCGGGCCGCTTTACCAGTTCGGACGGGCTCGCCGGTGCGGGCCGCCCTGGTTGTTCGGGGTGCCCGGGGTGCTCCGGCCCCGCGGGCCGGTCAGGCTGGGCTGGCTGTTCGGAAGGTCGGGGTGCGGCGGCCTGCACGGTGCGACCTCCTCGAGACGCGGGTGGGACGACGGGCGCGACCGGACGTGGGTGAACCCCGCCCGGTATGGCTCGACGCCCACTATTTCACCCCGTCGGTCCGACATCCTCGCTCCTCCCCGCCCACACGTCCCATCCACACACGTCCGGCCCACACGGCCCACCCACCCACGTCACCCACAGGAACGACAGCAGGATCACCATCCCGTCCGCCGCCGTCCTGCCAGCACCTCTGATGTCGGTGGACGCGGGTCTTCGGGGGGTGTGCGCACTACGCTGACGGGGTGACGCGGCGCTTCACCCGGGTGCGGGAGGACTTCACCTGCCTCACCTGCGGACTGGAGGTGCAGGGTAACGGCTACAGCAATCACTGTCCGCGTTGTCTGTGGTCACGACACGTGGATCGCAACCCCGGCGACCGGGCGGAGGCGTGCGGCGGGGCCATGCGGCCGATCGCCGTCGAGTTCGGGGCGGACCGAGCGGTGCTCACCCACGCCTGTGAGCGCTGCGGGAACCGGCGTCGTTGCCGCACGTCAGCCGCGGACGACGGGGACGCTCTCCTCGCGGTGGCCGCGGCCACCGCGGCCGAGGTGGAACGGACCGGTCAGCTGCCCCCGGCACCGTCGCGGCCGTCGTCAGCCGCCACCAGAACGCGCAGGTCACGGGGGCCGCGCGGGTAACACGGGCAGCGGCATCCATCCTGCCTGCCCCGGACGTCCGAACGCCCGAACGGTCCGGGCCCTGGGGGAGCGGCCGGGATCCGTCCGGGCGCTGTCCGGAACGTGCGCCGGACAGGTGTGGGACGTGGCGCCGTGCTGGTCGGGGATGTGTGGGCCGGACCGACCCGGGACCCGGGGTCTGGGTGATGGGCCGGTCCGGCGGTGGGGTGGGTCGGACGGTCAGGGGTAGAGGCCGCGGGTGCGGTGGGCCTCGGCTACTCGGCTCACGCCGATGCAGTGGGCGGCGTTGCGCATGCTGATGCCCTGGGTCGTGGCCAGCATGGCGGCCTCGCTGTAGGCGCGTTCCATCAGGGCCGCGAGGCGGTCGTTGACCTCGTCCTCGGACCAGAAGTACGCCTGGATGTCCTGCACCCACTCGAAGTAGGAGACGGCGACACCGCCACCGTTGGCCAGGATGTCCGGGACGATCAGGATGCCGCGGTCGTCGAGGATACGGTCGGCCTCGGCGGTGATCGGGCCGTTGGCGCCCTCGACGATGATCTTGGCGCGGACGCGGTCGGCGTTCTCGATGGTGATGACGCCTTCGAGCGCGGCGGGGATGAGTACGTCGACGCCCAGTTCGATCAGGTCGTCGTTGGTGATGCTGTCGGTGCCGGGGAAGCCGACGACGGTCTCGGCGCCGTCGGCGAGGTGGCGGATGAGGGCCGCGGGGTTGAGGCCCTGCGGGTTGTGGACGCCACCCTTGACGTCCGAGACGGCGACGACCCGGCAGCCGGCGTCGTGCAGGTACTGGGCGGCGAGCGCCCCGACCTTGCCGAAGCCCTGGATGGCGACCGTCGTCTCGTGCGGGTCGCGCCCGGTCTGGCGCAGCGCGGCGAAGACCGCGAGCTGCACACCGCGGCTGGTCGCCCCGGCCCGACCGGCGGAACCGCCGATCGACAGGGGTTTGCCGGTCACGACGCCGGTGGCGATGTGACCGGTGTGGGTCGAGTAGGTGTCCATGATCCAGGCCATGGTCTGTTCGTCGGTGCCGACGTCGGGGGCCGGGATGTCCTTCTCCGGGCCGATCAGTGGTACCAGTTCGGCCGCGTAACGGCGGGTCATCCGCTCGCGCTCCTGACGCGAGAGCATCCCCGGCTCCACCGCGATGCCGCCCTTGGCGCCGCCGTAGGGGATCCCCATCAGCGCGCACTTCCAGGTCATCCACATCGCCAGGGCCTTGACCTCGTCGAGGTCGGTGCTGGGGTGGTAGCGGATGCCGCCCTTGCCCGGACCGCGGGCGAGGTTGTGCTGGACGCGGTAGCCGGTCAGCACCATCAGCTGCCCGTCGTCCCGTAGCAGGGGCACGCTGACGGTGATCGACCGTCGAGGCGTGCGGAGCAGTTCGTGCATTCCGTCGTCGAGACCCAGATGCTGGGCCGCGTTCGCCAGTTGAACGCAGGCCGTGTCCCATGCTGAGCCGGATCCGAGGATCACAGGCACCTCCACGGCGCGTTTCGAGTCACCCTCCGCCGTCGGACGCGCCGCCCGGTCCGCCGGCCACGGCGTGCTCCGTTGCACGCCATGGGCAGTGACTCGATATGGCGGAAACAATAGGTGACAGCGGCGGGAGTCCGCCGAGCGCATCGGGGTGAGCCATCGCGCATCACGGGCCCCGGGTACGTTCGCGGACGTGCGTGCGCGCCGATCGGCCTCCCTGCCCGGGCCACGCCGCCCGCCGCCGCCGGCTCCCCCGGCCGCCGCGGCGCCGTGTGCCGGGGGGACCAGCGCGTCCGCCGCGTCCACCGGCCCAGGCCGGACAGCTCCGGGCTGCCCGCGCGCCGGCGCCGGTCGGCTGGTGGCGGCCTGGCTGGTCACGCGTGCCCTGCTCACTGTCCTGGTACTGACCGGGCAGACGTTCGGTGCCCAGCAGAACGTGCAGGGGGACCTGCGGATCTACGCGGACTGGGCGAGCACGCTCGGTCACGGCGGCGGGCTGCCGGTGGGGGACGAACGGTGGCAGTACCCGCCGGCGGCGGCGATCGCGTTCGTCCTGCCGGAGCTCGCGCACGCACTTTCGGCGTTGTCCTATCGGGTGGCATTCGTCGGCCTGGCCCTGCTGGTCGACGCGGCGGTCACGGTCGCCCTGGCGCGTCGCGGGCGGGACGCCGCCTGGTTCTGGACGCTCGGCCTGACCGCGCTCGGGCCGGTGGCACTGGCCCGTTTCGATCTGCTGCCGGCCGCCGCCGCACTGGCCGCCGTGCTCGCCGTCGCCCGCGGACGTCCCGGCCGGGCCGGGTTCGCGATCGGCGTCGGCGCGGCGTGCAAGGTCTGGCCGGTGCTGATGCTCGTCGCGCTGCCCCGTCCGGCGTCGTGGGCGCCGTTGCGTCGCCTGCTCGGCGGGCTGGTGGGCGCGGTGGTGATGTTCGGTGCGGTGCTGGTGGCCACGGGATGGTGGCGGGACGCCTTCGGCTTCGTCGGCGCCCAACAGGCGCGCGGCCTACAGGTCGAATCGGTCGCGGCGACCCCGTTCGTGCTCGTCCACATGGCCGGTGGGCCGGGTCCGCGGTACTCCTACGGCTCCCTGCAGTTCGACGGACCATGGGCCCGGGCCGTCGCGACGGCCTGTTCGCTGACCGAGGTCGTGGTGATCGTCGCCGCGGCGCTGTGGTGGTGGCTACGCGCCGCACCACCCATCGAGTGGCCGTTCGCTCCCAGGTGGCCGTTCGCTCCCGGGCTGCCGTTCGCTCCCAGGCTGACGGATGCTGGGACGTCCGAGGCGGGGTCGGCGGGGTCGGCGGGGTCGCGGGCGGTCGCGGAGGTGCTGGCCAGCCGGGCGTTGGCGTTGGTGCTGGTGGTGGTCGTCACCGCCCGGGTGCTGAGCCCGCAGTACCTCGTCTGGCTGCTGGCGCTGGCCGCCGCGGTGATCGCTGTGCGGCCGGCCGGTGCCCTGCCCGGTTGGCCCGGTGAAGGGGCGGGGAGTCGTCCCGTACGAGCGGCTGCGCGTCGAGGCGGACGGGTGGCGGTGGGTCTGCTGGCCGTGGCCGCGGTGTCCCAGCTGATCTATCCGTGGCGGTACAACGACGTCGTCCAGGGCCGGATCGTGCTCAGCGTGCTGCTGGTGCTCCGCAACCTGGGGATGGTCATCGTGTGCTGGTGGGCGCTGCGGGCCGTCGCCGGGCCGCCACCATCGCGGCGCGGCCGCCCCCCAGCGCGGCCGATGCCACCACCGTGACCAGCAGCGCCAACCCGACCGGCCCCAGCAGCCGCCACGTCGCGGCCAGCGGCGACAGCGTCGCCAGGCACAGCCACACCGACGCCACGATGGCCCCCACCGCCGCCGCACCGAGCGGACCGGCCGCGGCGAAGGTGCGCGTCCGTGCGGGCGGTTCGGTGCGCGGCACGGCGAGGATGGCCAGCGCCGGCAGGCAGGCCGCCAGATACCAGGGATAGACCACCGGATTGGCCAGGGCCACCGCCAGCCCGCCGTACCCGACCACCGCGAGATCAGGCCGGACCACCCCGGGCGCCGCGTCATCCGAGGTGGGCGTGGGGGTGCGGCGCCAGGCGCGCAGGACGAGCCCGACGAGGAACGCGGCCGCCAGAGCCAGGCACAGGTCACGCGACGCCGTCAGGGTCGTCTCGGCGGCGGTGTGGATGCCGACGAGGCCGAGCAGCGCGTGGACGGCGTGGGCGAGCAGCGAGGCGGGGGCGATGCCGGTGCTCAGGGCACCGGAGGTGGCCAGGGCGTGCACCCAGGTGGGCCCGAATCCGGCGGCGACCGCGCACAGGGCGGTGGCCACCGCGATGGCCACGACGTCCGCCGCGAGCCGGATCATGGCGTCCGGCACCGGCCGCGGACCGCGCCGGGCGTCGAGCAGATGGGCGACGACCAGCCAGACGACCACCGGCAGCACCGTCACCTTCACGTTCCCGGCGAGTGCGGCGAGCCCCGTCGCCCCGGCCCCCACCAGCACGGCCGCCCACCGGCCGCCGCCGTCGGTCCTGGCGGCGTTCCGCGTCCGGCCCTGGAGCAGGAGCGCGGCGACGACGAGGGCCGCGGCGGCCGCGTCCAGGTGGGCGCCGCCGACAAGATGGACGGCGAGCACCGGGTTCGCGGCGACCAGCACCGCGACGACCGCGCGTCGCCGCGGGTCGCGGCCCGCCAGCCGCAGCGCGCCGGCGATCAGGGCGAGGACGGCGACCACGGCGAACACCCGCAGTGCCACGACCGTCCCGGCTGGTCCGCCGCCCACCACCGCGGCGACCTTCTCCACGGCCACGGCCGCGCCGCCGTAGGGGCTGTGGGTGAGCGTCCAACGGGGGTCGACGGCGCGGACGAACACCGGTCCCGATCCGTCCACGGCACCGGAGGTCGCGAGGGCCGCGATGCCGTGCCTGGCCGGGTCCAGGCCGAGACGGGCGAGTTCACCCTGACCCGCATAGGCGTAGACGTCCCGGCTGAAAAGGGGCGGACCGAGGGCGAAGGGGAGGGTCCAGGCGAACGCGGCGGCCAGGCCCGTTCGGGTGGGTACGCGGCCGGCCAGGGCGGCATATCCGAGTGCCGCCCAGCATCCACACAGAGTGATGATCCCCAGGGCGGACAATCCGGCCAGGACGCCCCTCGTGGTCTCGCCCGGTGGTGCCGATGGGAGAATTCCCCACCAGGACGTCGGGTCGGTGACGTTCAGATCACGTGGCCCGAGCCGTCCCTCGGTGATCATGGCTGTGACCGCGGCGATGGCACCGGCGATGACCAGTGCGAGGACCCAGACCGGCGTGGTGACGTCCGCGGCCCGTTCGCCCAGGGGCGGGTCGCCGGGAGATGATCGGTGCGATACGGCGGACGGACCGTCGGCGATGGCGGGGGAGGACGCGTGTGACTGCGCTCGCCTCGACCGGAGCTGCCGTACCCGCCGACCCCGACGCGGTGTCGGCTCCGCCCTCGGGGGGCGTCCCTGCTCCCCAGACCGCTGCGGTGTCCCTGCCGGAGCCGGTCGGGACGGGGTCCGCGCCGCTGGGCGAGACCGGGCTTCGGGCGGCTCCACCTGGCCAGGCCCCTCTCCTTGCGCTTGAGCCATCGCGACGCCGCGGGCGGTTCGTCCGCGGCTTGACCGTGCTGGTCGCGATCGTCCGCCGCTGGCCGTGGACGCTGACCGCCGCACTGTGCCTGCTGTGCCTGGGTCTGGCGGTGACCGGCCCCGACACACCCGCCCAGGAATACCGTGTGTGGCTGTTCCGCCACGGAGGGCCCGTCCTCTGGGACGACCAATGGTACGGCGGACATACCATACCCGGGTACAGTGTGCTGTTCCCGCCGCTGGGTGCGCTGCTCGGGGCGGAGCTGCTGGGCGCGCTGTCATGCCTCGCGTCCACGGTCATCGTCACCCGCCTGTTGCGGGGCCCGCGGGCGCGCGGCGGTCACGACCTGGTGCTGGTCTGGTTCGCCGCGGCCACCGTGGCCAACCTCGTGGTCGGGCGGATGCCCTTCGCCCTCGGGATGGCCTTCGGCGCGCTGGCTCTGCTGGGCGCCCGGGAGCGACGCACCCGGCTGACCTGGGCCGGCGCGGTGCTGTCGTCGCTGGCCTCGCCGCTCGCCGCCGGGTTCGTGCTGCTGGTCGGGCTCGCGCTGCTGGCGACCATCGGCTGGCGGCGGGTGGTCCCGTTCGCCGGCGCCCTCGCCGGCATCATCGTCGCGCTCGCCTTCCCCGAGGACGGCTACCAGCCGTTCCCCGCCGTCACCTACCTGTCGCTGCTGGCGTTGATCGGGGTGGGGCTGCTCGTCGTCCCACCGCAGGTCCGGGCGATCCGGCACGGTCTGCTGCTGTGGGCCGCCGCCGCGACCCTGTTCTTCTTCGTCCCCACCCAGATCGGCGGGAACATCACCCGCCCGGCCACCCTGCTGGCCGGCCCCGCCGCGGCGCTGCTGCTCGCCGACCGCCGCCGGGTACTCGCCCTCGTCGCCATCCCGCTGCTCGGCTGGCAGATCGGCCCGATCCACGGTGCCCTGCTCACCCGGGGCGACCCGTCCGCCAAGTCGAGTTACTACACCGGCCTGCTCGACTACCTCGACCGGGGCACGCCCGTCCCCGCCGGACGCGTCGAGGTGCCGTTCACCGAGGCCCACTGGGAGGCCCGCTACGTCGCGCCGTCCGTGCCGATGGCCCGCGGCTGGCTACGTCAACTCGACAGCAAGTACAACTCCCTGTTCTACGACGGGACGTTGAGCGCCTCGACCTACCACCGTTGGCTGCTCGCTCGTGGCATCCGCTACGTGGCCCTGCCCGACGTCGACCTCGACCCGTCCGCCGTCGCGGAGGCGACCCTGCTGCGCGCCGGTCTGCCCTACCTCGACCTCGCCTGGCAGGACGCCCACTGGAAGGTCTGGCTGGTCAAGGACTCACCCGGTCTGGTGCAGGGCCCGGCGAGTCTGACCGAACTGGGTGTGAGCTCCATCGGCGTCGACTTCCGTTCCCCCGGCATCGCCACCGTCCTGGTCCACTACACCCCCTACTGGCGGCTCTCCCAGGGCCAGGCCTGCGTCTTTCGCGCCGCCGGCGGCTGGACCGGCATCGTCACCGAATCCTCCGGTCCCGTCCGCCTCACCGCCCGCCTCTCGGTCGACGGTCTCACCCGGGCCAGCGCCCTGGACTGCCCCGTCGACCAGCGCATCTCCTGACCAGCACGGCGGCCCGCTTCGTCATCATGACCGGATCGAGGCTGGATCGCGGCCGGATCATGGCCGGATCGCGGACAAGATCACGAAATGCCGAGGGTTGTTCAAGGATTCCGGCCTCGGCGCACCGAACAGTCCTCGGCATCCGACCGAACAGCCCTCGGCCTCCGGCCGCGGCTCGGCGTGACGGCCTGGCGTGACGGCCTGGCGCGATGGCTCGGCGCGATGGCCCCATGCGGGCCGGGGGTGCCGGACCGACTCGGGTGCCGTCAGGTTGGCTCGTCGAGGCGGACGATGCGAAGGCCCGCGTGGGCGAGGATGGTCGGCATGGTGCGGATGACCTCGCGGTCGCGTTCGCGGTCGACCTCGGTGAGGGCCTCCCAGGCGACCATGGAGGGGTGGCGGCGATCCGAGCCGCTGTCCTGACGGACGGGGCCGAAACGGTAGCCCTGGGCGGCGCGTTCTCGCAGCCAGCGTTCGTGTTCCAGGTGGGCGAGGCGTTCGACTTCGGCGTCGGTGAAGGCGAAGGCGGCGTCGGCGGTGCCGGCGGGCAGCAGCATCAGGTGCTGCGCGCGCAGGATCTCACCGAAGCCGGCGACCTGATCCCGGTTGGAGGCGCGCAGGTCGTCGGGTAGCTCGTCCCAGGGGACCATCGAGCGGCGGGAGCCCAGCTCCGCTCCGCGCCGCAGCTCGGAGTCGAGGAACCTGGCGTGGGAGGTCTGCGCGAACCGTTCGATCAGATCGGTGTCGCCAAGGTCGACGGGGAGCGCTTCATCGTTCACGGCGAAGAACCGTACGCCGCCCTGGAGATCCTCGAGTAGCGGGCGGGGGCTGGTCGGTGGCTGGTGCGCGGAGCCGGGCTGGCCGAAGACCTCCTGGAGGCTGAGCTGACGGTCGGTGCACACGACGACGGTGCTGCGGCCGACGCCGAACCGGTCGTTGACGAGCTGGGCGGCGTCCAGGCCGGAGAGCAGGGCCTTTTCCTCGTCGTCCTGGCAGACGTAGATGAACTCGGGCGGACCACCCGGACCACCCGGACCCCCTGACCCCGGCGGACTGTCCGGGCTGTCGGAGCCCTCCGGTGGGTCTGGGCGGGCGGCGGCGAGGACGGCTGGCGTCAGCTCACCGTGCGGGGTGTCATGGCCGGTGAGGTGGATGCGGGCCAGGGCCGGCTCGCGGGTTCGTAGTGCGGCCAGCTGGGCGGTGGCGGTCGGGTCGGACACGGCGATGGGCAGCAGCGGCCCGTTCGGGCCAGCGTAGGACGACCAGCGACGGGCCAGTTCGAGGACGAGGGCCCGGCCGAGGCGGGACAGACCGAGAACCACCAGCGGGGCCGGGGCCGGCCTGGGCGACGGTGGTGGGGGAGGCGTCGGGCCGTCGGGGGGATCGGCGCTGGCCCAGTCCGGGGGGTGTCGGGCGAGCATGGCGTGCGCGCCCAGCACCTCGACGGCGAAGAAGTCGAGGCGGAAACCGGTGTCGTCGCTGAGGCCGATCCGCCGGGCGCGCAGATGGGGGATCAGGGAGAGATCGCCCACCTGGGCCAGGCAGCGCAGTGGCTGGTCCCCGCGGGCGGCGGAGAGGCGCCGGGCGGCCAGCGCGATGGCCAGGTTGGCGGAGGTGTCCGGTAGGCAGCCGTAGACGACCTCGGCCCGGGCGATGCCGGCCTGGGCGAGGACCCGCGGCTCCATCGGATCGCCGACGACCCGCAGCAGCCCGGGTGGGAGTTCGGTGTCCGGGTACTCCCGCTCGGCGTCCTCGGCGACCAGCACCACCCGTCTGGACCAGGAGAGCCGGTCGACGAGGGCGGTCGCGGTCGGGCCGCAGCCGCAGACGACCACGTGATGGCAGGCGCGGCGGGCCCGGAAACGCTCGAAGCGCTGCGCGAAGACGGTGCTGACGGCATCGGCGACACCGACCGCGGTGGCGATCGGCGCGAGAAAGCGGGCGATCTCCAACGACAACGGGTAGTGACCGAGGTTCTGGAAGATCGTGCCGTCCGCGATGAACAGGGTGGCCGCGAAGAACACGACGTTCGGCCAGCTGAACGTCGCCGGGTCGGCGTGGAACTCCCGGTAGGCACCGATCAGACCGAGGGTGAAGGCGATGATCCCGAGCACGGCGAACGCGCCGAGCAGGTGATGTCGTAGCCATCGGGCCAGCCGTCCGGCCAGCGCGAGCGGAGCCGCCGTCGCGGGATGCGGCCGGTTTCCCTGCCGGCCGGATGTCACCGCCCGGCGGGTTCGGACACCAGATCGGCGACGACGATGGTGGTGTCATCCCGGGCCCCGGCGAGCAGCGCGGCCTCGACCAGCGCGTCCGCGGCCCGTTCCGGCGGCTCGGAACCGAGTTCGCTGAGCAGACCGTCGAGCTGCTCGGGTGACATCACCTTGGTGATGCCGTCGCTGGCCAGGACGAACCGGTCCCCGGCGCGGACCGGTTCGCTGAAGATGTCGGCCTCGATCTCGTCGGCCAGGCCCACGGCGTTGAGCAGCGGGCCGTTGCGGATCGCGTGCGGGGTGGTGAGCGCACGGGGTCGACCCCGCCCCGGCTGCAGCCAGACCGAGCTGTCCCCGACGTGGGCGACGGTGAGGAACTCCCCGGTGCTCTGCTGCCGGCCGAGGATGACGACGTCCAGCGTGCAGGCCATACCCAGCCAGGTCGGTTCCTCGCGGGCCCGTCGACGCACCTCGCGGTTGGCGCGTGCGACCGCGCGGCGCAGACCGACCAGCGGATCATCGGCGTACTGGGGACGGAAACCGGCGACGGTGGTGACGGTCAGCGTCGAGGCGATCTGGCCGGCCGCCTCGCCACCCACCCCGTCCGCCACGGCGAGCAGGCCGTCGACGACGACGAAGGCGTCCTCGTTGGGACCGCCGCGCTTGCCTCGCCTGGTCCGCCCGGCGGCGGCCAGGCGCAGCGGGGCGGCCGTGGTGCGCTCCGGCTCGGTCGCGATCAGGTCCGCGGCCTGCTCCCGAGGCGGGCCCGACGAGATCGTCGCCGCGGTGGAGCTGGCCTCCCAGCGTGGGTCCACCCCGTCCGTGCGGCGGGGGCCGGTGCCAGCGACACCTGCCGGGACCGGTGCGCCCCCGGCGGGGGTGACCGGCGGCGCGGGCGGTGGCGTGTGGGCCGTGCGCGGCGGTGCGAGTGGGTGCTCGCCGGTCTGGGGGTCGAAGTAGCGGGTCGCGTTCTCCCGCTCGTCCTCGTAGGAGGGCAGCTGATGCGGCGGCGTGGCCGGCGGTGGCGTCCAACCGGTCTTGTCCGGATCGCGAGTGTCGTCGTATCCGCCGTGTGGCACCTGCGCGGTCACGTCCCCTCCCCCTGGTGCGCCCGCATTGCTGCCGCTGTCGATGTGCCCCGACCATCCGGCTGACCGCCCAGATCGCGGGTCGTGGACCGGGGCGACCCCGATGCCCCAGTCTTCATGATCGTCCCATGGGTTGGCGGCTTGCGCCGACGGCGTGTCGGCATCGGCCGAGCCGGACACCGGCGTGGCCGCGGCCGCGGCCCGCCCGGCACCGGGGGTGGCGGGGGCGCCTGCCGTGGCGGCCGTCGGCACCACCACCGTGGGCGCCACACCGGTGTCAGCGAGATCATCGGGAGCGGGCGGTGGCGTCGCGCTGCCCGCGGGCTCGTTGATCGGCACTGTGCCGGACGGATGGCGCTGCCGGTCAAGACCGCGAGCATGGCGCTGGCCGGTGCTGCGGGGAGGCCGCTTGCTGAGGACTCCGAAGACCACCGCGGCCACCAGCACCACGACGATCAGCATGATCGGCACCAGCGTGCTACCCATGGCCTCCGTCCTCGCCGAACCAGTTCACGATCACGCTGTCGGACGTGTCGCCGGGTGTCGCTCCTTCATACCCAAAGGCACCGCCGAGCCGAAGGCCCCGCGCATGTCACGACACCGACACAGACGTGCGTTCACGACCGTGAGGTGTCCGACGTGCGCTCCAGGACCCGAAGCCGGGTGCGTTCCGGCAGCGGACACAGGCCCGAGGCCGGGCGCGATCCGACACCGATGCGGGTCATTGTTCCAGACTCCTCCGATCTCGAGTAGGGCGAACCGTGCGACGGCGACGTTCCAGTCGACGCCGCTGGCGCCAGTACGGCGTGCCCGGGAGTCTCCCGTGGCCGGCCGCGCCACCGGGGGTGACCCTGGACGGTCCCACCGCCGTCCGACCGGCCCTGTCAGCGGGCCGGTGAGTCGTGTCATCGAGCCCCGGAGGGCCCCGCGGAGGCGGCGGCGGTGAGGGTGAACGTGAGGGGCAGCACGGGCAGCCCGAACGGGCGGCGACGTCGCCGGTTCGGGCCGTGTTCGGTGATCGCGGCGACGATCCAGGACTCGACCGCACGGACGAGTTCACCGGCCGCGCGCGGCCGGGTTTCCCCCGGCTGGTCCGCCGTCGGGACGGCCATGGCACCCGCGGGGCCCGCGACCTCCGGACGGGCCGCGACGTCCGCGACGTCCGGGAAGTACAGCGTGATCAGACGGCGGGTCACCCGTTCCAGGTCCGCCGGCTGTGGTCCACCGGACTCGGCGAGTGCCCCCTGCAAGGCCCGGCGGAAGTACCGCTCGGCCGCGGCGGCCAGCTGCGATCGGCTCGGTCGGGCGCCGTCGCGCCCCGGGCTCGGTGGGCCCCATCGGCAGAGCGCCTGGTAGAGGTCCTGGTCCGCGCTCCAGTCCGGCACATGTCGCGCGAGCAGGCCAAAGGCCCGGGCGGCGTCGGGCTGCCCCGGCCCACAGGCCGCCAGAAACGCCGCCGCCGGATCGCGCCGCTGCCCGGCACTCCCCTGCCCCACGGGCCGGGCCGCTGTGCGAGAGGCCGCTGTGCGACGGGCGACTGTGCGAGAGGCCGTTGTGCGAGGGGCGGCTGTGTGAGGGGCCGCTGTGCGGTGGGCGCTGGCACCGGCGCCTGTGCCGGGTGGGGGGTGTGTCGCCTGGCGCGAGGCGGGTGTCGAGTTCGACGCGCAGGGCGTGCAGGTCGCCGCCGGGGTCGGCCTGTGTTGTCGAATCGCCCCGCGCGTACAGCGCCAGGATCTGGTGGATGACCGCGCGTCGCAGCCCCGGGCCGGCCGCGGGGGTGTCCGCCGCGGTCAGCGCGCGATAGTAGGGCCGGGCTCCGGCGGCCAGCACCGCGCGGCGCAGGTCCGGTGCCCCGGACCAGTCCGGGACGTAGCGGACCAGCAGCCGGAACGCTTCCGCGCCGCAGGCCTGGGTGGACCGCATCAGCCGGACCGCCGTGGCCGCCGGCGATTCGGTGGACCTGGACGGCGTCCATCCCGTGCGCGGACTGGCCTGGCGGGGCGATGGACCATGGTCGGCCGGGTCGGGCTGCCCGGCGAACCCTAAAGCCGGGTGCTCCGGGCGCAGGGCGGACAGCGTCCGGGTGGCCAGCCGGCGGGCCAGCGCGGCCGGTGCGGGCAGCTCACAGGCGAGGAAAAGCGCTGTCAGACCGGCGCCAAGCGTCGCTTCGGCCTCGTCCAAGGCCACCGCCGCGGCCCGCACGGGCGAGGGTCCACGCAGGGCGGCGAGCGCGTCGGCCAGGGTCACCACGGAACCCGTGACCTGTCGTTGCGCCGCGAGGACGGCGGCCTCGACCGCGGCCTCGACCGCGCCGGTCCCGACGGGGGACGTGGCCGTGTTCCGACCGAAGTAGTGGTCACCCTCCGATCGGGCCAGCACGGTGGTGACCACGGCGAGGCGGCGGGCCTCGGCCGACGCCGTGGGCGACATGGTGAGCGACACCGCGGCCGACGCCACGGCCGGTACCGCGGCGGACCCGGCCCGGTCGGGGGCGGTCGGCTGGGCGTCGACCTGGCCCGGGCGGTGCAGTTGGCCGGCGAGACGACGGAGCTGACCCCGCAGACGTTCGGCCCCGGGCAGCTCGCAGGACAGCCCGATCGGCGCGGTCAGCAAGGTGAGCAGCCGCCGGGCCGGATCAGGCTCACCGCTTCCCGTCCCGCTCCCGCTTCCCGTCCCGCTCCCGCTTCCGGGTGTGGCCGCGGCGAGCTCGTCCTGGGCGAGTAGTTGGGTATAGGCGTCGCGCAGATACGCGCCGACGGCCTCGGTCGGTGGGCTGCG
>NZ_CADCWS010000073.1 GCF_902806475.1 Candidatus Frankia nodulisporulans | reverse complement strand
TTAACCTACGGCCATTGGGCCACGGGGTGCATGGGCAACCTCGCCATCCCCGGGCGCGCCGTTCGAAGCGGGGTCGTTTCGCCCGGCCTCGAGACTCGATCGCGCCGCATCGAGGGCGGCGAGCAGAATCGCCGCGTCGTCCGGCGGCAAGGTCGCGACCAGCCGCACCGAGCCGTCGCTGTTCGTTCGTATCGCCACGGCGCGAGCGGAACGCAGCTTCGCGGGATCGGCGTTCTGTTGCCGGCGGCGGCTGACACGCTGTTCCAACTGGCCTGCCGTCAGGCTCCGGGCGAGCTCAAGCCACTCCGCTTCGTTCTCGGAACGTGCGACTCGCGTGATGGCACGAACCTTTGAATAGGACAGCTCCCCACAGGCCAGGGCGGCCCGGATGGCGGGAAGCCTCGCCATCGCATGGGCGGTGGCGAGCTGCTCGCGCGCGGTACGCAGCTCCAGCCCACAGTGCAGAGCCAGCCAGTGGGCACATGAGGAGATTCCCGCCCCGGACCAGCCCTGCCTGCGGTCGAAGGCGGCGATGGTCAGGAGCCACGTGCAGCTGGCGGCCGCCAGGCGCGTTGACCAACGGCAGATCGTCTCCTCCAGCACCTTCAGCGGAACCTGCTCCGCGTCGAAGTCGGCCGGGGCGGGGGAGGGCAGAGGCGAACTCGGACGGGATGAAGATGCGGCTGTCATGGTCATCACCGGTTCAGGGGTGAGGAGCGTGTGAGGCGCTGACGGGAACCACTTTCCCACAGTCGAGCCGCTTTTTCGACCGTGTGAGCGAATATTTTCGAACGCGTCTTCGATTTCAGGAGGCTGGTCGGCTGTGGACGCATTCGAGGATCCATGCCTGCGAGCTGGGCAGATGTGGTCGGGCATCGCGGCCTTGACATCCGCAGTCGCGCGTGGCGTCATGTATTCGAACGTAAGAGCGATCGAGGGGGCGGGGCTGTCCGGCTGGGCCGGGCGGGGCTCACTGCCGGATCGACCGGTGCGTGACGTGGCAGGTCCGACCCCGGTGCCAGGTGCAGGGTGCGAGCCCGAGAGCCCGTGCGGCGGTTCCGCGGAACCGCCGCACGGATCCCGCGGCCCTACCGATGATGATCGAAAGGAGGGACGGATCGATGCAGTCCTGTGCCAGATGTCCCGCCGCGGCGGCGTCGGGTGCCGAGGATCAGGTGAATCGAGAGCGCGTGGCGAGGTTGTCGCTGTCGGCCATGTCGGGCTGGTGCGGCGCCGGTCGCCGCTGCCCCGGTAGCCTGACCTTGTGTCCACACGTGCATCTCGCCGGGTAGCTCTGATCACGCTCGGTTGCGCCCGTAACGAGGTGGATTCGGAGGAGTTGGCGGCCCGCCTTGCCACTCAGGGGTGGCAGCTGGTCGACGAGGCGGCCGACGCCGACGCCGTGCTGGTGAACACCTGCGGTTTTGTCGACGCCGCGAAGAAGGATTCGATCGACGCCCTGCTTGCCGCTGACGATCTGCGGGGCCAGGAAGGCATCGACGGACCGCGAGCGGTCGTGGCTGTCGGATGCCTGGCCGAGCGGTATGGCGGTGATCTCGCGGCGAGCCTTCCCGAGGCTGATGCGGTGCTCGGTTTCGACGCGTACCCGCGTATCGGCCAGCACCTGGACGCGGTCTTGGCGGGGGCCGAGGTGCCGGCTCACCGGCCGCGTGACCGCCGGAGTCTGCTGCCGATCACTCCGGTGGATCGATCCGCCGCCGCGGTTCACGTGCCCGGGCATGGCGCTGTGACGCAGGTGGCCGTGGAGCGTCGGCGATTGACGACAGGTCCGGTCGCGGCCTTGAAGATCTCCAGCGGATGCGATCGGCGATGCGCGTTCTGCGCCATCCCGTCGTTCCGTGGCTCGCATGTGTCGCGGCCAGCGCAGGATGTGCTTGCCGAGGCGGAGTGGCTCTCCGGCGAGGGGGTGCGTGAGCTGGTGCTGGTCAGCGAGAACTCGACGTCCTACGGCAAGGATCTCGGTGATCTGCGTGCGCTGGAGGGGCTGCTGCCGCGGCTCGCGGCGGTGCCGGGCATTGTGCGGGTGCGAACGGTGTACCTGCAGCCAGCGGAGCTGCGACCGTCGCTGGTGGAGGTGCTGCTGACCACCCCGGGTCTGGCGCCGTACCTGGACCTGTCGTTTCAGCACGCGAGTCCGGGTGTGCTGCGCCGCATGCGACGCTTCGGTGGCGCCGAGCACTTCCTTGACCTGCTTCGCCGCGGCCGTGCGTTGAACCCGGAACTCGGCGCGCGATCCAACGTCATCGTGGGCTTTCCCGGCGAGACCGAGGCCGACGTGGATGTTCTCGCCGAGTTTCTCGTCGAGGCGGAGCTGGACGCGGTCGGCGTGTTCGGCTACTCGGATGAGGACGGTACCGAAGCGGTCGGTCTGCCAGGGAAGATCGAGGCCGAGGAGATCGAGCGTCGCCGGGTGCGGATCACCGATCTCGTCGAGCAGTTGACCGCGGATCGCGCGGCCGGGCGCCTCGGGCAACGGGTCCAGGTGCTCGTCGAGGAGGTCACGGATGGGCTGGCCCATGGCTGCGCCGGCCACCAGCAGCCCGAGGTCGACGGGGCGTGTGTCGTGCGCCTGTCCGGTCCAGCGCGACAGGATCCGGTGCGGGTCGGTGATCTGGTGGAGGCGCGGGTGGTGGCGACCGAAGGCGTGGATCTGATCGCCGAGTTCGAGGCGGTGCTCGACCGGGCGCCGCGCGGCGCCGTCGTGGCCGTCGAGACGTGACAGCCACTCCCGACGGCGCTCCGGTGCTCAACGTGGCCAATGTGCTCACGGTGTCACGTCTGGTGCTGGTGCCGGTTTTCGTCGCCTTCCTGCTCGCCGGTCCGGACAGCGACAGCTGGCGGTACGCGGCGTTCGCGGCCTACGCCGTGGCCGCGATCACGGACCAGATCGACGGGCTGATCGCCCGCCGTTGGCATCTCGTGACCGATTTCGGCATCCTTGTCGATCCGATCGCCGACAAGGCGCTGACCGGAGCCGCGCTGATCTCACTTTCCGCGCTCGGTGAACTGCCCTGGGTGGTCACAGTGGCGATCCTGGTGCGGGAGGTCGGGGTGACCCTCCTGCGGCTGTGGGTCATCCGATTCGGAGTGATCGCCGCCAGCCGAGGTGGCAAGGCGAAGACCCTGCTGCTCAACGTCGCGATCGGGTTGTACGTGCTGCCGCTGTCGGGGGTGGCGGCGACCAGCCGTGCGGTGATTCTCGCGGCCGGAGTGATCGTGGCGGTGGCGACCGGGGTCGACTATGTCTACCGGGCGCTGGCCCTGCGCCGGCAGGCCGCGGCCCAACGGCTGCCGCGGCAGCCGCACGGGGAGACTCCCACGGACCGCGAGGGGTATGCCGATGCGTGCTGAACTGCTGGCCGTCGGCGATGAGCTGCTCTACGGCGACATTGTCAACGGTAACGCCGCCTGGCTCGGTGGCCAGCTCGCCGATGTCGGGGTGACCCTCGAACGGTCGGTGGTCGTCGGTGACGACGTGGAGACGATCGCCGCCGCGATCCGTTCGGCGTTGGACCGCGCGGACACCGTGCTGATCACCGGTGGCCTCGGACCCACCCAGGATGACCTGACCCGCGAGGGTGCCGCCGCCGCGGCGGGTGGAGTGGAGGTGCGCCGGGTGGAGGCCCTCGCCGACGAGTTGGCCCGTCGCTACGAGCGCCAGGGCCGCGGCGACGCGCTGCCGAGCATGAACTTCCGTCAGGCTGAACTGCCGGTCGGTGCGGAGCCGCTGCCGAACCTCGCGGGGACCGCGCCCGGTGTGCGGATGGAGATCGGCGCCGGCGTTGTCTACGCGATGCCGGGCGTGCCGTTCGAGATGACGGCGATGTTCACCGCGAGTGTCCTGCCGGATCTGCTTCGCCGGGCCGGCCAGCCGGCGGTGGTCGTGCACCGCGTGCTGCGCACCGCGGGTATGTGGGAGTCCTCCGTGGCCCAGGCGCTGGCCGAGGAGGTCGATCGGCTCGCTCCGATCGGCAATCCGCGGATCGCCTTCCTGGCCAGCGAGGGGCAGACCCGGGTCCGGATCACCGCCCGCGCGCGGGATCGGGCCGAGGCCGACGCGTTGATCGCTCCGGTGGAGACGGCGGCCCGGGCGGCGCTGGGGGACGGGGTGTACGGCAGCGACGACGACACGCTTGAGGGCGTCGTCCTTGCCCTGCTCGGCGCGCGCTCGGCGACGCTCGCGGTGGCCGAGTCGATCACCGGTGGACTGCTCGCCGGCCGGTTGACCGAGGTGCCGGGTTCGAGTGCGGTGTTCCGCGGGGGCGTGGTGTCCTACGCGACGCAGGTGAAGGCATCGGTGCTGGGAGTGGATGCCGATGTGCTCGCGACACAGGGGCCGGTGTCGGCGGCGACGGCGGCCGCGATGGCTACCGGGGTCCGCGACCGGCTGGGTGCGGACTACGGTCTGTCGACGACCGGAGTGGCCGGCCCGGGCAGCGCGCAGGGGCATCCGCCGGGGACGGTGCATCTTGGTCTCGCCGGCCCGCGGGGTGTGATCACCCGGCTGGTGCGGCTGCCCGGTGATCGGGCCCGGGTACGGATGTTCGCTGTCGTGTCCGCGCTGGATCTGCTCCGTCGGACGTTGACCGTGGGGTCGGATGTGGCAGTCTGAACGCGCTCGGTGATGGACTCTCGACGAGACACGGGAGTAATCGCCGGACCCGAGGTGCTTACACAGTTACAGTCCCATCAACGACGGCCCGAGGGCCGTGGTGGTGGGTATACGGTGAACGCATCCCGCGGACGAAGGAGGAGGCTCGATGGTCCTGCTCCGACGCATGATCGGCGAGGCGTTGCGCCGCCGCCGTCAGGATCAGCACCGCACGCTTCGGGAGGTGTCGTCGGCGGCCCGAGTGTCGCTGGGCTACCTGTCCGAGGTCGAACGCGGCCAGAAGGAAGCGAGCTCCGAGCTGCTCGCGGCGATCTGCGAGGCACTCGGGGTCCGGCTCGCCGATCTGCTGCGTGAGGTCAGCGAGGACCTGGAGCTCGCCGAGCTCGCGGTCGGCACGACAGTGGGCGGTGCCACGGTGGTAGTACCGGCCCGTCCGACAGTGGTGGAACGGGCGGCCTGACCGTCGGCTTACGCACCTCGATCCCGGGCACGTCTGTGTATACAGGCGAACGCCTGAGAGTGAGGGGGGCCACCGAGCCATGAGCGCAATCCGAAGCCCACTGTCCGACGAGGCTGGCATCGTTGCCGGCGAGGCGCTGCAGGGCGCTCTGGTCGATCTGATCGACCTGAGCCTGTTCGCCAAGCAGCTGCACTGGAACGTGACGGGCCGAACATTTCGCAGCGTGCACCTTCAGCTCGACGAAGTGGTCACGCTGGCCCGACGCTACGCCGATGACGTCGCCGAACGGGCCGTGGCGATCGGGATCAATCCGGACGGCCAGTCGGCGACCGTCGCCCGCGGCACGCACCTGCCCGGCGTCGAGGTCGGCTACGTCGCGGATGAGAAGGTGCTGCGGCTGGTGACGGAGGTCCTCGCCGCGACCGTGACCAGGATGCGGACAAGAATGGACATCACCGGGCAACCCGATCCGGTCACTCAGGATCTGATCATTGGCATCGTGCGTGATCTCGAGCAGCAGCACTGGATGTTCCAGGCCATGGTCTGACCCGGGCGCGTGCTGGCCCGGAAGGGGTAGCGCAGTGGCGGCTGGCCCGTGGATCTGCCACTGTCCCCGGTTACAGGCACTGCGGCGAGAAGGCCAGAGAGAGTAGGTGACGTGAGCACCGCCTCACGACCCGAGGAGGAGGACGTCGAGCCCGGGCATCGGCCCATCCAGGTGTGCAAGGGCTGTAACGGGCTCGGCGAGCAGCTCGTGGTGTTCGCGACCGCACGCGGTGGGTTCGTTCCGGCGTGCCGGCCCTGCCTGATCTGCGCGGGCCGCGGTCGTACGGCGCTGAGTCCGCCGGTCTGACGTGAGGCCGACTCGATTGCCTCCACGGTGGAGCCGCCGACCGGGCCGGCTCGTGCGACGATCGATGTATGGCGAATGTGGTTCGCAGGATTGCCCGCTACCTGTCCGCGTCAGCGAACCGGAAGTTTGACGAGCGAGCGGATCCGCGAGTCCAGATCGACCAGGCCATCGAGGACGCCCGGCGTCAGCATGAGGTGCTGATCCAGCAGGCCGCCCTGGTGCTGGGTAACCAACGCCAGCTTGAGATGCAGATGGCCCGTCAGGCGGATGAGGTCACGAACCTCACCGAGTCGGCGCGTTCGGCGTTGCTGCTGGCCGATCGGGCCAGCGCCGCCGGTGATCTCGCTGGTGCGACCAGCTACGAGGAGACCGCGCAGGCCTTCGCCAGCCAGCTGCTCACCGCGGAGTCGTCGCTGGAGGATCTGCGGAACCTGCACCGGCAGGCGGTGGCCTCCGCGGCCCAGGCCCGTACGGCGGTGCAGGACAACGAGGTGCGGATGCGGCGGCATCTCACCGAACGATCCCGGCTGCTGACCCAGATCGAGCATGCCGCCATGCAGGAGCAGATGACCCGGGTGATGGAGGGGATGTCGACCCTCGCGCCCGCCAGTGACACACCGACCCTCGCCGAGATCCGGGACAAGGTCGAGCATCGCTACGCGGTGGCGCTCGGCCGCCACGAGCTTGCCTCGCGAGGCACCGAGGCCCGCATGGTCGAGGTGCGTCGGGCGACGCTGGACGCGCGCGCGCAGACCCGCCTCGCCGAGCTGCGTGGTGCGCTCACGGCCGGCGCCGAGGGGGAATCGCCGGTGCCGCCGTCGCTGACCAAGGGCGATCCCGTGGCGGGGGAGGGGCCAGCCGGCGATGGACGGTCCTAGCCGCACCCGCCGTTTCGACGCCGCCGCCGCGGCGACCGTGCCCGCGTTACCGGACTGGGTCGGTGCGGAGGTGGAACGCCGCTCGTTGCGCCGGGTCCAGCGCCGTGAGGTGCGGGGGCGGCGCTGGGTGGGGCGGTGGGTGGCGGTGACCACGACGGGATGGAGTGCCCTCGCGGCGCTCTCGCCGGTGGGTGCGGTGCTCGGTGGCTGGGAGTGGCTCCTGCTGGGCGCGGCGGCCCTCGCCCGGGCCGGGCTTGGTGGTCGGGAACTCGCGGAGCTGCGTCGCGATGACGCGGCGCTGCGTCTGCCGGGCGCGAACGCGCCGAGCCCGTGGGCGCTGCGCGGATCCGCTGCCGCGGCGCCGCTGCGCCGAGGCGAGGCGGCGCTGGGCGCTCTGGTCGCACTCGCCCGCTCGCTGGGCGGCTCGGCCGGCCCGTCCGGCGGTCTGCTGCGGGGCGCGGTGACCGGCGCGGTCGAGGTGGTGGACGGCCTGCGGCTCGGGGCGGTGCGGACGGTGGCATGTGAGACGGCGATGCGGGCGATGACCGATCCGCAGCGGCGAGCCGGGCTCGTCCGCACCCGCGACGAGCTGGCCGCCGCGATGGTGGCGTCGGCCGCCGGGCTCGACGATCTGCTGGTGGCCGCCGTCGACGTGGTCGGTGGCTCGGCTCCCACCACGGCGGATCTGGCGCGCCTGCACGCCGACACCGAACTGCTGCGCGAGTACGCGCGTGCGCTGCGTTCGCTGGCCGATTGAGGGCTGCTCGGGCCAGTACGGCGGACGGGGCGTCCCCCACAGTGTCAGCTATCCAACTGGGTGGCACTTACGGGGGAGAGATCGTCACGTTTACGCCCGGTTCATTGATTACGGAGAGTAGTACATGGCAATCCGTCATAGGTCGTGGGGGGGGGGGGGCAGAACAACCATCTGGCCGGTCCGCGAGGCGTTTTATCGCCGTTTGGTGGCGTTAGGTCGCTGCAAAGCCAACAGATCCGCCCCTGTCGTGCGCACTGTGCGTAAGTGTTGTGCTTGTCTGTGGGCGGGTTAGGTCGGACGACACTGGTCTGCCCAGGAGTGGATGTGTAATGTCCGGCTTGTCCAAGGCTCGCTGTCTGGCACACAGCAGGCACACAAGACCAAGGCGCGTTGCGGTCCCCGGTACTGGCGCGTACCGGATCGGCCCGTAGGGCGCTGGGGGGTGGCGCGGTCCTAGCAGGTCAGAGGTGGACTTACCGTGACATGCCCAACCGAGGAGATTCCCTCGGTCGGTTCCGTGGTCGGCGCAGGCGTCGCCGAGCTGGACCGGCCCTACAGCGAGCAGCGTTGGTCGCTGATTCTCCCGCACCGGGAGCGGCTGATCCACATCGCCCGCCGTCGACTGCCCAGCAAGGCGGACGCGGAGGACTGCGTGCACGAGGCGTTCATTCGCGCCGCGGGATTTCGTGATCTTGATGCAAGTCGGGTCGGTCAGTTCCTGACGACCACCGTGTTGCGGTTGTGCGTCGACCATCACCGGGCCCGGCAGCGGGCCGAGCGGGCCGTGGTCCGTGGGTATCTGCAGCCGTGGGAGCCGGCGCCGGACGACGCGGTCTGCGACCGGGCCGAGGCGCGCTGGTTGTTGGCTCGAGCCGGCACGTTGCGCGGTCGGGAACGTCAGGTGATCATGGCGCGTGCGGCGGGAATGAGCACCCGGGAAGCCGCCGCGGATCTTGAAATCAGCCTGAAGGCGGCCGAGGGCGCGTTCACCCGTGGCCGGGCCCGCCTGATCTCCTTCTCCCGAAACTGATCCCTGCGGAACCCGTGTTCGCCCGGAGCTCACGTCCCGCCCCCGTCGGGCTGATCGGCGCACGTTGCGTATAGCGAGTACCAGATGGCTGGCAGTGCGGGCACCACGTGGTTCGGCGCCCTTCGCCGTGGCCGCGCCCGGGCCCGCCGCCATCGCCATCGGCCAGGTGACCGTCCCCTTCGTCGTCCCCGTCCGTGCTGTCGGCGACGAGGATGCGGGTTGCGCACCGCCGGCAGGGCCGTCCCGCCTGGCCGTAGACCCAGTGTTCCTGCCCCGCACGTGGGGACCCGGTCGTCGTCTGATGGCCACCCCGAGCACCAGCGGAGATCATCAGCTGGGCTTGGCGGATGAGCCCGGCGAGGTCGGGTACGTCCTGCACAGCCGTCCATGGCGAGACGCCAGCGACGAAACAGGCTTCGGTCCGCCAGATGTTTCCCAGACCCGCCAGGTTGCGCTGGTCCAGCAACGCGGCGCCGATGGAGCGCCGTGGACGGGCCCGCAGCCGGGTGAGAGCCGCCTCGAGATCCCAGTCGGGGCCGAGGAGATCCGGTCCCAGATGGCCGACCGCCTCGTGTTCACGGTCGCTGGGTAGCAGCTCGACGATGGCCAGCCGGTAACCGACCGCGATCTGTCGCGCGGTGACGAGCACGACGCGAACCTGCCAGTCCGGCCCGCCGGTCCACCGTGCCTCCGGTGGGTAGAGGTGCCAGCCGCCCTCCATCCGAAAGTGCGTGTGCAGGCTCAGCCCACCGTCGAACCTGGTCAGCAGATGTTTGCCGCGTGCGGTGACGCCGCTGATCCGCTGTCCGGACAGGTCCGCGGTGGCAGACGCTGGTACTCGCAGGTCGCTGCGCAGCACTGTCTCGCCGGCGAGTGCCGCGTCCATCCGCCGCGCTGCCCGCCACACGGTGTCACCCTCCGGCATGTCCGTCCTCCGGGAGTCTGCGGGCGACCAGCAGCGCACCCACCAGGCCAAGTGACACGGTCAGGGCGAAGCTGGCGGCGAGCCCGGCGGTCGGCGCCCCGCCCGTGGCCTGACTCGCGGCCACCGCCACGCCGCCGAGCCCCGCGCCGAACGCCGTGCCCAGGTTGTCGGTGAGCGAGACCGCCATGCTGGCCTCGCCCTGACGCTGCGGCGGGGTCAGCGCGAGGACCAGCGTCACGATCGTCGAGTACGACAGGCCGATACCGTAGCCGGCCACGCCCCAACAGGCGACCGGGACGGCCAGCGGCACCCCCTCGAGCAGCACCGTGGCGAACCCCCCGGTCCCGACGGCGACGAGGACCAGCCCGGCGGTGACGACGCTGCGCATCTGCACTCGTCCGGCCAGGCGCGCCTGGGTCCAGGACCCGGCGGCCCAGCACAGGGTCGCGCCGGACACGGCGATTCCCGCGACCATGGTCGATTCATGGCGCACCGCGGTGAACGACAGTGGTACGAACGGGTCCGCCCCGAAGAAGGCGCAGGTCAGCAAGCCCCTGCTGGCCACAGCGGCCGGGACGCCTGGACGCATCCGCAGCGTGCCGGCCGGGAGCAGCCGCCGCAGTGGCCCGCCCGCGCAGACCAGTCCCGCCGCCAGCAACGGCAGTCCCAGTGGCGACCGGCTGGTCAACGCGGCGAGCACCAGTCCGGCGCCGAGGGTGACCCGTACCGCCGCCACCGTCAGCCCGCCACCGCCGCCCGGGACAGCGAAGCTGTGCCCCTCGGCGCCGTCTGCCCGGGTGACGGCGGGCAACGCCCGAAGCGCGCGCAGCGGGATGAGGCCGAAGACGATGGTGAGTGGAAGCAGGCCGCCGAAGACCCACCGCCAGCCAAGGTGTTCGGCGATCAGGCTGGACAGCGCCGGACCGCCGAGCCCCGGCACCACCCACGCCGTGGACAGCACGGCGAAGACCCGAGGATGCAGCTCGTTGGGATAGGCCCGGCCGATGGCGGCGTAGGCCACGGCGGGGATCGTGCCACCTCCGACGCCCTGGAGGGCCCGGGCGGCGACCAGTACCGGCATCGTCGGCGCCATCGCGGCGATCAGCAGCCCGATCACGAAACACACCAGGCCGACGGTGAACGGCCGGGCGGGGCCGGCCCGATCGGTGTCACCGCCGGCCAGCACGATGCCGAGCGTCGTGCCGAGGAAGAACGCGCTGGTGGCCCAGCCGTACAGCGCGAAGCCGTGCAGGTCGGCGGCGACCTCGGGCAGGACCGTGACCACGGCGAGCGCCTCGAACGCGACCAGCGTGATGATCGCGACCAGGCCGACTGTGAGGGCCCGCACCCGCCGGTCCCAGGTGGAGACGACAGCCGGCTCGTTCACCTGCGCAGACGCAGCCCGCGTGGGGTCAGCGCGAATCCGGCCCGGGTCAGCGCGACGCCGATGGGGCTACCCGTGACGGCAGCCCCATCGGACTTCTCGACATGCAGGGCGCCCAGCGCCCCGTCGACGACCGCCCGGGCCAGCGCGCCGGCGGCCCGGTCGGTGAGCTGGTCGTCGGTCGTCCAGGTCAGCAGGGAACGTCCACCGCGTTCGACGTAGAGGACGAGGTGGCCCTCGACCAGCACCACCAGCGCGCCGGCCTTGCGGCCCGGCCGGTGCCCGGCGGCCGGCCGGTCCGGCCAGGGCAGCGCCGCGCCGAACGGGTTCGCCGGGTCGGTCGCGGCCAGCACGACCCCGTCGGACGTGGTGCCCTGCGGGTCCCGACGGCCGGGCCCGGGTGCCCAGGCAGGGGCGTCGGCGTCGTCGCGCTGGGTCGCCGCGATCGCCCGCAGCCGGTCGACCGCGCCGGGCACGGCGAACTGCGCGGCGCCGAGTGATTCGACGAAGTACCCACGCCGCGCCCGTCCGGCGTCCTCGAACGCGCTGAGCACCCGGTAGACCGCGGCGAAGTCACCCGGTGGATGTTCCGCGGTGACCGCCCCGCGGGTGACGATGCCGTGCCGTTCGAGCAGCGCCTCGGCCTGGGCGTGGGCCCGCCGGGTGGGGTCGTCGTCACGGGCTGGCAGCGCCGACCATCGACCGGCCGCGGTCGGCGGCCCGGTGCGTCGCGGCAGCGCCGGTCGACCGTAACGCGCCGGACGGAGCCCCGGCGCCCGCCGAGCGCGAGCCGCGCCGGGCCCGGCGCCCCCGCCACCGGTGGACCCGCGGCCGGCGGAGAGCAGCACGCGCAGCGGTGCCAGCGTGTCATTGGTGATCTGACCAGCCCAGACCAGATCCCACAGCGCTTCGGTGAGCGCGGCGTCGTCCAGCGACCCGACCCGGTCGGACAGCGCACGCATGAACAGCGCCGATCCATCGCTCAGCGTGTCCAGGAGTGCGAGGTGCAGCGGGCTGCTCGCGGCGTCCGGGTCGGGTGCGGGCAGCAGCAGCGGCGCGGCGTCGGCGGTGACCAGGGTGAGCCAGCCATCCCCGCCGGGCAGGCCACCGGCACCGGCCCAGTGCACCTCGCCGGCCGAGCACAGCTCGTCGAGCAGGGCCGGAGAGTAGTCACGCACCCGCGCTGGCAGCACCAGCCGCTCCCAGGCGCTGGCCGGGATGAGCGCACCCTGCAACTGTTCGATGGCCTGCAGCACACCGTCGACACCGCGGGCGGCCCGCTGCCCTGCCCCGGAGATGCCGTGCCAGGCGGGCAGGAACGCACCGAGCGCGCGGACCGGGGTCGGTTCGATCTCCCGTCGCAGCGCGGCGAGGCTGCGCCGCCGCAGCATCCGCAGCACCTCCGCGTCGCACCACTGCTCGCCCGCGCGGGCGGGATGCAGCTCGCCGCGCACCAGCCGGCCGCGGGCGGTCAGCGCGTCCAGCACCGTGCTGACAACGGCGACGCCCAGGCCCAGACGGCGGGCGGGTTCGGTGGCGTCGAACGGCCCGTGGGTGCGGGCGTAGCGGGACAGCAGATCGCCGAGGGGATCCTCGACCGGTGCGGTGAAGGCGTCGGGCACGCCCATCGGCAGGGCGACCCCGAGCGCGTCGCGGAGTCGCCCCGCGTCCTCGACCGGGACGAAGCGTTCCTCGCCGGCGATGCGCACGCGCAGAACGCGCCGGGCGTGTTCGAGTTCGGCGAGCCACTGTGACGTCGCGCCGCGGGTGACGGCCTCCTCGAGGGTCAGATCGCCGACCAGGCGCAGCAGGTCGGCGACACCCTCGGCGTCGCGGGCGTGGCGCTCGGGGCTGCGCCGGCTCAGGTCGGCCTCCACCTGGGCGAGCGCGGCCGGGTCGATGAGCTCACGCAGGTCGGCCTCGCCGAGCAGTTCGGCGAGCAGCGAACTGTCCAGCGAGAGAACCTGGGCGCGCCGTTCGGCCAGCGGGGCGTCCCCGTCGTACATGAACGCGGCGACATAGCCGAACAGCAGCGCGCCGGCGAACGGGGACGGCGTCGGCGTCGCCACCTCGACGACCCGCAGCGAGCGGCCCGCGATCCTGCGCATCAGATCGATCAGGGCCGGGGTGTCGAACACGTCCTGTAGGCACTCCCGCATCGTTTCCAGCACGATCGGAAAGTCACCGAACGTCGCCGCCACCGACAGCAGTTGCGCGCTGCGCTGGCGCTGTTGCCACAGCGGTGTGCGCCGCCCGGGGGTGCGCCGCGGCAGCAGCAGCGCCCGACCTGCGCATTCGCGAAAGCGGCTGGCGAACAGGGCGCTGCCGCCGATCTCGGCTCGCACGATCGCGTCGATCTCGTCGGGGTCGAACACGGCGAGCTCGGCGCCGGGTTCCTGCGCACCGTCCGGGATGCGCGCGACGATGCCGTCGTCGGTGTGCATGATCTGCACCTCGGTGCCGTACCGCTCGCGCAGCCGGGCGCCGAGCGCGAGCGCCCACGGCGCGTTCACCGGCGCGCCGAACGGCGAGTGCACGGCGAGTCGCCAGTCACCGAGTTCGTCGCGGAAACGTTCGACCACGATCGTGCGGTCATCGCTGAGATGGCCGGCGACGGCACGCTGTTCGTCGAGGTAACGCAGCAGGTTCTCGGCGGCCCAGGCGTCGAGCCCCGCGGCGCGCAGCCGGGCGTCGGCCGCGGTGGCGTCGAGCTGGCCGAGCTCGCGCAGGAACACGCCGAGTTCCTGGCCGAGCTCCGCCGGACGCCCGGGCGTGTCGCCGTGCCAGAACGGCAGCCGGCCCGGCCGGCCCGGGGCCGGCGTGACCAGCACCCGATCGGCGGTGATCTCCTCGATCCGCCAACTGGACGAGCCGAGCAGCACCACGTCACCCACGCGGGACTCGTAGACCATCTCCTCGTCGAGCTCGCCGACCCGGCTGCTCTTCTCCCCGACCAGGAACACCCCGAACATGCCGCGATCGGGGATGGTGCCGCCGCTGGTCACCGCGAGCCGTTGCGCGCCGGGCCGACCATGCAGCAGGCCGGTGGTCCGGTCCCAGACGATCCGGGGTCGCAGTTCCGCGAAGTCGTCGGACGGATAGCGCCCGGCCAGCATGTCGAACACTCCCTCCAGCACCGAGGCCGGCAGGGAGGCGAACGTGAACGTCCGTCGCACCAGCGCGCCGAGATCGTCGACGGACCAGTCCTCCATCGCCGTCATCGCCACGATCTGCTGGGCGAGCACGTCCAGCGGGTTACGCGGACAGCGCAGCCGCTCGATCTCCCCGGCCCGCATCCGCTCCGCGACGACCGCGCATTCGAGCAGGTCACCACGGTGGCGGGGGAGCACCACGCCGATGCTTGGCGCGTCGACCTGATGCCCGGCGCGGCCGACCCGTTGCATGCCGGCGGCGACGCTCGGCGGTGACCCGATCTGGACGACGAGATCGACCGCGCCCATGTCGATGCCGAGTTCCAGGCTGGACGTGGCCACCACCGCGGGCAGCCGGCCGGCCTTGAGGTCCTCCTCGATCAGCTGCCGCTGCTCGCGGCTGACACTGCCGTGATGGGCACGGGCCACCTCTGGCCAGGCCGGGTCGACGCGGGCAAGCCCGGCAGCGCCCATCACCTCGGCCGGCAGCCCACCCGGCGGGCCGGCGCCGCGGATGGCAAGGTCACCAAAGGCGGCAGGGCCACCGAGGGGATCGTCGGAATCCGCGTCGAGCGGCCCGGGAACGGGGCCCGCCGCCGCCAACCGATCCGCGTAGCGCTCGTTGAGTCTGGCGCACAGCCGTTCCGCCAGGCGCCGGGAGTTCACGAACACGATCGTCGACGCGTGCGCCAGGACCAGGTCAAGGACCCGCTCCTCGACCGCCGGCCAGATGGACGCCCGGGTGGGCCCCGCCGCGGCGGAGCCGCCGGCGTCGACCTCGGCGGCTGGCCCACCGAGGTTCGTCATGTCCTCCACCGGGACAACGACCTCGATCTCGAGGGTCTTCGCCGCCGGTGGGCGCACGACGCCCACCGGCGCACTCCCACCGAGGTACCGGGCGACCTCGTCGATCGGGCGGACCGTCGCCGACAGGCCGACCCGCTGCGCTGGTTCGTCGAGCAGCGCGTCGAGCCGCTCCAGGTTCACCGCCAGATGCGCACCGCGTTTGGTGCCGGCCACCGCGTGAACCTCGTCGACGATCACCGTGCGCACCCCGCGCAGCGACTCGCGGGCGGCGCTGGTGAGGATCAGGAACAGCGACTCGGGCGTCGTGATGAGCACGTCGGGCGGACGGGTGAGAAAACCGCGTCGTTCGGTGGCCGGGGTGTCGCCCGAGCGAATGGCGACGTCCACCTCGGGTTGGGGCAGACCCAGACGCTGCGCCGCCGCCCGCATCCCGGCGAGTGGGGCGCGCAGGTTGCGCTGCACGTCGACGGCGAGCGCCTTCAACGGGCTGATGTAGAGCACCCGGCAGCGCCGGGTCCGCTCCGGCGGTGCCTGCGCGCGGGTGATCGCGTCCAGCGACCACAGGAAGGCCGCGAGTGTCTTCCCGGAGCCGGTCGGTGCGACGACGAGCGTGTTACCGCCGCCGCGGATGGCCTCCCAAGCGCCGCGCTGGGCCGGGGTCGGCGCGGCGAAGGCGGCCTGGAACCACGCCCGCGTCGGTGCGGAGAACGGCGCGAGCGGGTCGGCGGCCATGTCATCCAGCATGCCGTCCAGTCTGCGACGGGGCTCCGACAGTTTTCGTCGGCCGAGTCGAACGTCGGCGACGCCCCGTCCCGACGTTCGGTGCGCCACGGTGCACACTGGACGGGTGCGGCTGACCGAGTTCTGGGCAAGAATGAACACACAGTTCGGATCGAGCTACGCGGAGTCATTCGCCCGCGATCATGTGCTGACCGGTCTCGGCGCCACGGTGGAGTCCGCGCTGGCTCGCGGGGATGACGCCCGGGTCGTGTGGCGGGCTGTGTGCGAGGAGTTCGACGTGCCCGCCCGGGAGCGCTGAGGGGGTCCCCGGCGGCGTGTCGTTCCGCTATCGAACTCCTGTTCGGGTATGTTGTCCCCATGCGCCAACTTGTCCACAGATCAGTCCCGGCCCTCGAAACTGTCGGACCCAGGGCCTAGCGTCAGTCCCGTGGCCAAGAATCGACGACCTCAGCATGGAGTTACTCCGATGGTGGCAGGACTTGACCGTGAGAAGGCGTTGGAGAACGCCCTCGCACAGATCGACAAGGCGTTCGGCAAGGGATCTGTCATGCGGTTGGGGGACGAGACCCGGCCGTCGATCCAGGTCATCCCCACCGGGTCCATCGCGCTGGACGTAGCGCTGGGCATCGGCGGGCTCCCTCGCGGGCGTGTCATCGAGGTGTACGGCCCGGAGTCCTCGGGAAAGACGACGGTCGCCCTGCACGCGGTGGCCAACGCGCAGGCGATGGGGGGCATCGCGGCGTTCATCGACGCCGAGCACGCGCTCGATCCGGAGTACGCCGGGAAGCTCGGGGTGGACACGGAGGCGCTGCTCGTCTCCCAGCCCGACACCGGTGAGCAGGCCCTGGAGATCGCGGACATGCTGGTCCGCTCCGGCGCGCTGGACATCATCGTCATCGACTCGGTGGCCGCGCTCGTGCCGCGCGCCGAGATCGAAGGCGAGATGGGCGACAGTCATGTCGGGCTGCAGGCCCGGCTGATGTCGCAGGCGCTGCGCAAGATGACGGGGGCGCTGGCGAACTCCGGCACCACCGCCATCTTCATCAACCAGCTGCGGGAGAAGATCGGGGTCATGTTCGGCTCGCCGGAGACGACGACCGGTGGAAAGGCGCTGAAATTCTACGCCTCGGTGCGGCTGGACGTCCGCCGGATCGAAACTCTCAAGGACGGTGCCGAGGCGGTGGGTAACCGCACCCGGGTGAAGGTCGTGAAGAACAAGGTTGCCCCGCCTTTCCGTACGGCGGAGTTCGACATCGTGTACGGCGGTGGAATCAGCCGTGAGGGCTCCCTTATCGATATGGGTGTCGAGCACGGCATCATTCGCAAGTCCGGTGCCTGGTACACCTATGACGGCGACCAGCTCGGTCAGGGCAAGGAGAACGCCCGCTCCTTCATGCGGGACAACCCCGACCTGGCCAACGAGGTCGAAAAGAAGATCAAGGAAAAGCTGGGCCTCATTCCGACGCTTGAGACCGAGGTCGAAGCCGCGGTCGCGGCGCCGGTCCCCGTCGACC
>NZ_CADCWS010000072.1 GCF_902806475.1 Candidatus Frankia nodulisporulans | reverse complement strand
CCCCAGCGATCATCGAGACCGAGGAGGCGCTACCCACGAACCAAGCAGCCTGATGTCTCACCGGGATTGACAGGCTCCGCCTGGCCGTGCGTACCTGACGTTACGTCCGTCCTGTGAGATTACGTCCGGCCTGCACGGTGCGTGGGCTGTGTTGGGCGGACAGTCCCGGTTCGGCCGTGTGATCTTTTCGAGGGGGGCGATGTCCGCCGGGGATGTGCTGTTGCTGATCGGCGCGGGTGTGCTGGCTGGCATCACCAGCACCGTGGCCGGGTTGGCCTCGCTGGTGTCGTATCCGGCGTTGCTGGCGACCGGGCTGTCGCCGCTGGCCGCCAATGTCACCAATACGTCCGCGTTGCTGTTCGTCGCGGTCGGGGCGGGTGTCGGCTCGCGACCGGAACTGGTCGGCCAGGGCGCTCGGCTTCGCCGGTACGGCGTGGCGATGTTCCTCGGTGGGGCGGTGGGTGCGGCGCTGCTGCTCGCGCCGCCCGCGTCCGCCTTCGAACGGGTGGTACCGGTGCTGATCGCCGGCTCGGCGGTGGTGCTGTGGCTGCAACCGTCGATTCTGGCGCGGCGGCGCGCCGATGCGGCCGAGGGCGGGCCGGTGGTCTTCGGGCTGGTCCTGCTCACCGGCGTCTACCTGGGCTACTTCGGTGCCGGTGGAGGGATCGCGCTGCTGGCCGCGCTCGCGGTGGCGATACCGGAGCCGCTGGTGCGGGTGAACGCGTTGAAGAACGTCGTGTCGGGGTTCGCGAACGTGGTCGCCGCGGCGACGTTCGCGGTCTTCGGGCCCGTCCGGTGGCTGTCGGTGCTGCCGCTGGCGGCCGGACTGCTGGTCGGCGGCGCCGTTGGGCCGTCACTTGTGCGACGGCTGCCACCCGGCCTGCTGCGAGCACTGGTCGGGCTTGCCGCCCTCGGCCTCGCGACGAGCCTCGCCCTGGACGCCTACCGCTGAGCCCACCCGCACCGGCCCGCACCCGCCCGCGGATATGGCTGAGCCCCGGAGACCTCTGGGAGGTTCCGGGGCTCAGGCCACCGCGCTCGCGCCTGCCGGCAGGGTGTGCCTACCGGCAGGGCATGCCTGCCGGCGCGGCTCGTGACTGCTGCCTACTCGCTGGACTTGGCGAGGTCGACCGGCGGGGCGTCGGGCACCTCGACCGGCTTCGTCTCGCCGCGGAAGATGAACTTCGCGTCCTCTCCCTCGCCTTCGACGTCGCCGACGACGATCTCGCCCGGCTTCAGCGTGCCGTACAGGATCTTCTCGGACAGGACGTCCTCGATCTCCCGCTGGATCGTCCGGCGCAGCGGCCGGGCGCCGAGCACCGGGTCGTAGCCCTTCTTCGCCAGCAGCGCCTTGGCCGCGGACGTGAGCTCGAGGGCCATGTCCTTGTTCTTGAGCTGGGTGTCGACCCGGGCCAGCATGAGATCGACGATCTGGATGATCTCGACCTCGGACAGCTGGTGGAAGACGATGATGTCGTCGATCCGGTTCAGGAACTCGGGCCGGAAGTGCTGCTTGAGCTCGTCCTGGACCTTGGCCTTCATCCGCTCGTAGTCGACCGCGCCCTGACCGGTGGCGAAGCCGATGCCCGGGCCCTTGGAGATGTCACGGGTGCCCAGGTTCGACGTCATGATCAGGACGGTGTTCTTGAAGTCGACCAGCCGGCCCTGGGAGTCGGTCAGGCGACCGTCCTCCAGGATCTGCAGGAGCGTGTTGAAGACGTCGGGGTGGGCCTTCTCGACCTCGTCGAACAGGACGACCGAGAACGGCTTGCGCCGGACCCGCTCGGTGAGCTGGCCACCCTCCTCGTAGCCGACATATCCGGGCGGGGAGCCCACCAGCCGCGAGACGGTGTGCTTCTCCATGTACTCGGACATGTCGAGCTGGATGAGGGAGTCCTCGTCGCCAAAGAGGAACTCGGCGAGCGTCTTGGACAGCTCGGTCTTACCGACACCGGACGGGCCGGCGAAGATGAACGAGCCACCGGGACGCTTGGGGTCCTTCAGACCGGCACGGGTACGCCGGATGGCCTGGGAGACGGCCTTGATGGCCTGCTGCTGGCCGATGACGCGCCGGTGCAGCTCGTCCTCCATGCGCAGCAGACGCGCGGTCTCCTCCTCGGTGAGCTTGAAGACCGGGATGCCCGTCCAGATGGCCAGGACCTCGGCGATCTCCTCGTCGCCCACCTCGGCGACGACGTCCATGTCGCCGGCCTTCCACTCCTTCTCCCGCTTGGCCTTCTCCGACAGGAGGGTCTTCTCCTTGTCGCGCAGCGAGGCGGCCTTCTCGAAGTCCTGCGCGTCGATCGCCGACTCCTTGTCCCGGCGGACGTTCGCGATGCGCTCGTCGAACTCGCGCAGGTCCGGCGGGGCGGTCATCCGGCGGATACGCATCCGGGAGCCGGCCTCGTCGATCAGGTCGATCGCCTTGTCCGGCAGGAAGCGGTCGGAGATGTAGCGGTCGGCCAGCGACGCGGCGGCGACCAGCGCGGTGTCGGTGATCGACACCCGGTGGTGAGCCTCGTACCGGTCGCGCAGGCCCTTGAGGATCTCGATGGTGTGCGCCACCGACGGCTCCGCGACCTGGATCGGCTGGAAACGGCGCTCGAGCGCCGCGTCCTTCTCCAGGTGCTTGCGGTACTCGTCGAGCGTGGTCGCGCCGATGGTCTGCAGCTCACCGCGGGCGAGCATCGGCTTGAGGATGGAGGCGGCGTCGATCGCGCCCTCGGCGGCACCCGCGCCGACGAGCGTGTGCAGCTCGTCGATGAACAGGATGATGTCGCCGCGGGTGCGGATCTCCTTGAGGACCTTCTTCAGCCGCTCCTCGAAGTCACCGCGGTAGCGGGACCCGGCGACGAGCGCGCCGAGATCGAGGGTGTAGAGCTGCTTGTCCTTGAGGGTCTCGGGCACCTCGCCCTTGACGATCGCCTGTGCCAGGCCCTCGACGACGGCGGTCTTGCCGACGCCGGGCTCGCCGATCAGCACCGGGTTGTTCTTGGTGCGGCGCGACAGCACCTGCATGACGCGCTCGATCTCCTTCTCGCGCCCGATGACCGGGTCGAGCTTGGACTCGCGCGCCGCCGCGGTGAGGTTGCGGCCGAACTGGTCGAGCACCAGAGACGTGGACGGGGTGCCCTCGGCGGGAGCGCCGGAGGTCGCCGTCTCGCCCTTGCCCTGGTAGCCGGACAGGAGCTGGATGACCTGCTGGCGCACCCGGTTGAGGTCCGCGCCCAGCTTGACGAGCACCTGGGCCGCGACACCCTCACCCTCGCGGATGAGCCCGAGCAGGATGTGTTCGGTGCCGATGTAGTTGTGGCCGAGCTGCAGGGCCTCCCGAAGCGACAGCTCCAGGACCTTCTTCGCGCGTGGCGTGAACGGGATGTGCCCGCTCGGCGCCTGCTGGCCCTGGCCGATGATCTCTTCGACCTGGGACCGCACACCCTCAAGGGAGATGCCGAGGGACTCGAGGGCCTTGGCAGCTACGCCCTCACCCTCGTGGATCAGTCCGAGCAGGATGTGCTCGGTCCCGATGTAGTTGTGGTTGAGCATCCTGGCCTCTTCTTGGGCCAGGACGACGACCCGACGTGCCCGGTCGGTGAATCTCTCGAACATGTGCGCTCCTTCGAGCTGCGACCGACCACACGACAGCCGGTATCCGCATGCTAGCTCCGCCGAGGCATGTCCTCACGCATCGAACAGAAACCTACCCGCCGACTCCGACCTCTTCGTTGAGCCCGGACGACCGGCACGAAGGCCGGCACGACCAGCGGAGACGCTTAGGGCAACCGTGGCCGACCAGCCATGATTCCGTCACGCCGTTCCGCCAAGAGCAGAACGACAGGTGCCGGACGGCGCCGGTGCGACCCCGGCTTCAGGGCCTGCCGGGCGCTCTTTCCGCCCGGCGCGAAATCCGGCCTGTCGTCACTGACGGTAGTGCAAATCCGGCTGCACTCTGATGTGGCGCATATCATAAAGATTGCATTTTGTAATTATTAAACTTCGCTACGTGCCCGTCTGGTGATGGTCGCGCGGTGGTCGCACCGTGACCCGCGCAGCCGCCAGATCCGTCTGGAGCCCCGGAACCGCCTGGAGGCCGGATCCGTACGGCGGTTCCCCGCGCACGGGCGGAGGGACATGCCGTTGCCGTACTACTTTACGTGCGTCGATGCCGATCGTTACCTTGATGTTGTCTCATACGGCGAGCCCGCCCTCACCCTGAGTGTCAATCCAGGTGCGCATCCGCTGCTCTCGATCGGCATCGCCGGTGAACGGGCAGGTGGTGCAGTACTCCGCGTCCAGCCGGTGAGCCAGGCAGCAGGAGCCGCGGCGCATACCGATGTAGGTCCGGCCGCGGTGGACGAACTCCTGCCACCGCGGCCGGGCGAGCATCGTCGGCGCCGCCAGCGCGAAGAACGCGTCTGCCTCGTCCCGCCCCGTCATGGGATCGCCGGTCGCCCGCTCGGTGAGCAGGAAGGCCCGCGCGCACTGCGCCGCGGCCGCCCCCCACAGCGCCGGCCGGCCCAGGCGCACCATCGACCGCAGGTGCCGCAGGAACGGGTCGAGGTGCGCCAGGATCTCCTCGACCAGGACCGCGCGCAGTTCGGTCGCGGTCTCGACCACGCGAATCCCACCGCCGGGGGGCGCCGTGGGCGCGCCGGCGGCGCCGAGCTGGCCCGTGGCGCCCGCGAGTGTCGGTGGGGCCCCGAGGCCGGGTATCGCCCCCAGCCCGGGCGCCGGTGCCAGCCCGGGCCTCGCCGGAGCGAGGCCGGCGGCCAGGGGGTCGTTGGCCAGTGCCGTGGCGACCGGGCGGTACAGCGCTGTGCGGTCGAACCAGCCGCTGTCCGGAACGCTCAGGGCCACCTGCGCGGGGGTGAGGTCCGGCACCCGGCGCAACAGGACGTAGGACGCGATGGCCGGGCCGACGACCGCGGCCGAGTACCAGTTGGCCAGATAGCTGGCCGCGACCTCGGCGCTCGCGCCCGGGTTGGCCGCCGTGACGCGGGCCAGGGACTCGGCCACCCCGGCCTGGGTGGTCAGCTCCGCACAGTTCACCCAGGGCGCCCCGGCCGGTACGCCGAAGTGGAGCCCGCGGGGAGCGAGGGACTCGACGATCGCGGAGGGTACGGACCAGACCGGGGCGCCACCCGTGCGGCCGTCCCGGGGTGTGGTCGCGGTCGCGACCCCGGTGATCGGCTCCCGTGCGGGTGTCGACGGCGACATGGGAAGGAGCATGGGGTTAGGTAAGCCTAACTTCACGGCCCTGTCAAACGATGCGCGCCGGAGGTGCCACGTGGCGCCCGGACTTTCGGGGATGTCGCGCCGCACGTGGCGGCCCCTGTGACGGCCCCCGGGGGTCGCTGGTGGCCGTCCCGTCCGGTGGGGATGTGACGAACATCATCGTCATCGGCGAGGACCGGTCGCTGTGGACAGTACGTGATTCTCCCTGCTCGGAACGCGTGATGCATCCCGACAGGCCCGATCAGCGGTCGTGGGCGTCCAGATACCGACTTACGGTCTTCGCGATCGCGAGCTGGCCGTCGGCATTCGGATGGGCGCTGAGGTCACGGGCCGGGGCGAACACGCTGATCGGGGCGACCCACGAGTCCTTTGTGCACAACTCGTGCCCGCGCAGGGCACGATCGGTCGAAACGTACTCGACGCCGGCCTTGGCGGCCGATTGCCGGATCACCTGGTTCAGCAGGCTGTTGAGCCTGGTCAGCTGGCCGCGTTCGGAGTTGCTGAGCCAGCGGCAGGTGTTCTTGCTCTGGCTGGACGGAATAATGCTCGGATAGCCGACGACGAGTATCCGGGAGTCCGGGGCGGCGACCTTCATGGCCTTGTAACTGGCCACCAGGAGGTCGGGCAGCTCCTTGCTGACGTAATCGCGCTCGTATTTGTCGTTTCCGGTCCAGAAGCACTTCCACGTGTAGCAGCTCACGATGACCCGGCTGAAGCCGGCGTCGTTGCCGCCGATCGTGATGGTGACGACGTCCGGTGCGGGACTGGCCTCCCGCAACTGGGTTATCTGGGGTAGTTCGCCCCGGAATGGTGAGGTCAGTGCCTCGGTGGTGGCGCCGGCGCAGGCGGCGAACACGTCGATCGAGATCGAGGGGTCGAGCGTGGTCAGCAGCCGTGGCCAGGCCTGCGCGCTGTGCCGACAGCGCGGATCGACGGTGTCGAACGGTGGGGTTCCCTCACCGGAGGAATACGAGTCGCCCAGCGCCGCGAGGGTACGGGGCTCGGTGGGTGCGGCGGCGGAGGCCGGTTCGCCCCAACCGGCGGAGACCGTAGCCGTGATGGCGAAAATCACCAGCGCCAGGATGAGCCGAACGGGCCGGTTGGGGTATCTCTCGACAAATGTCCGGCGACCGAGCCGGCGCCCGGAGCAGGTCGCCACTTCTCGGTCCCGCATAGTCTCGAATGGTAACTGCTCCGCCGGGCCGTGCACCTGCGGATCTGACCCGATGTCAGCTGTCCGACGCCGGGCGGCCAAAAACAGCGGCCGGGGGCCGGGTGGCACGTACCCACCCGGCCGAACGGCCAAGCACGGAAGGCACCTTCGGGTGCTGCCGGCAGTGCTCCCCAATAGCGGCCGATGGCCGAATTCAGCGGTTCTTCTCGAACACCAGTCGCAGACCGATGAGGGTCAGATGTGGTTCGTGCTGGTCGAGTGTTTCGCTTTCCTTCAGTACCAGTGAGGCGAGTCCACCGGTGGCGATGGCGGTCGCGTGGGTGCCCAGCTCCGCGCGGATGCGCCGGACCAGCCCGTCCACCTGCCCGGCGACACCGTAGATCATCCCGGACTGCAGGGCCTCGACGGTGCCCCGTCCGATGACCGAGCGGGGCGGGACGAGCTCGACCTTGCGCAGCTGGGCGGCCCGGTTGGCCAGCGCGTCCAGGGCGATCTCGATGCCGGGGGCGAGGGCCCCGCCGACGAACTCCCCACGCTCCGAGACCACATCCAGGTTCGTCGACGTACCGAAGTCGACCACGATCGCCGGACCGCCGTACAGGTGATAGGCGGCGAGCGTGTTCATGATCCGGTCGGCGCCGGCTTCCTTCGGGTTGTCGATCAGGATGGGCACGCCGGTGCGGGTGCCGGGTTCGACGATGACCACCGGCAGATCGCGGTAGGCCCGCACGACCATCCGGCGCAGCTCGCGCAGCGCCGCCGGCACCGTCGAGCAGATCGACACGCCGGAGATCTCGTAGTCGCCCAGCAGACCCCGGTAGAGCAGCACGAGTTCGTCCGAGGTGGAGTGCGGATCGGTGCGCACCCGCCACGAGTCGACGAGGGTGTCACCCGCGAACACCCCGACGACCGTGTTGGTGTTGCCGACGTCGATGGCGAGCAGCATCAGCCCTCCCGTAGGTCGAGGCCGAGGTCCAGGGCCGGCGCCGAGTGGGTCAGCGCACCGACCGCAAGATAGTCCACTCCGGTCGCCGCGACCTCGGCCGCCACCGCGAGGCTCAGGCCCCCGCTGGCCTCGAGGCGCACACCCGCCGGCCGGGCGATCGCCACCGACGCGCGCAGCTCCCGCGGACCCATGTTGTCGCACAGGATGAGATCGGCCCCGGCCGCCACGGCCTCGGCGACCTGCTCGACGGTGTCGCACTCGACCTCGACCGAAAGCCGCGGGAACCGGGCCCGGACCGCGGCGAACGCCGCCGTGACCCCACCGGCCGCGACGACATGGTTGTCCTTGATCAGCGCCGCGTCGGACAGCGACATCCGGTGGTTGACACCGCCGCCGCACCGCACCGCGTACTTCTCCAGGGCGCGCAGCCCCGGCAGCGTCTTGCGGGTGTCGCGGATGGCCGCGCCGGTGCCGGCGACCGCGTCCACCCAGGTCCGGGTGAGGGTGGCGACGCCGCTGAGGTGGCACAGCAGGTTCAGCGCGGTCCGTTCGGCGGTGAGCAGCCCCCGCACCGGGCCGTTGACCTGGGCCACGGCCTGGCCGGGGATGATGCGGTCCCCGTCGGCGGCGGTGAGAGTGACAGTCACCGCGCGGCCGAGCACGGTCTCGAACACGGCGGCGACGACCGGCAGCCCCGCCACCGTCCCCGCCGCCCGGCTGACCAGGGCACCGTGCCCGACCAGCGCGGCATCGACGGTCGCGGCCGAGGTGGCGTCGAGGGCGCCGGGTGGTTCGGTGGCGCCACCGCTGGCCCCGGTCGGTCCCATGGTGGCGGCGCCGGGGTCCGCGGTGGGGTCGGCGGTCCAGCCGGGCAGGTCCTCGGCCAGGGCGAGACCGATGACGGCGACCACCTGGTCGGCGTCCAGACCGGCCGCGGCCAGCTGACTGCGCGTACCCGGCGACAGCCGTCCGGCGTGCACGGGCGGCCCGGGCTGGAAGCCGTGGCCGGGCTGGGAGCCCTGGGAGCCCTGGTCGGGCTGGGGGCTCTGGCCGGTGGGGGAGCGCAGGGTCGCCGGGCCGGGGGCGTGCGGGGCGGTCATGACCCGGTCCAGGCGGGTTCGGCGGTCGGCTGGGCGGGTGCGATGGCTTCGATCTCCACGACGAGCTCCCCTTCGGGACCGAGCCGGGTGAGGACCCGGCCGAGCCAGTGCGCGTCGTCGCGTTCGCCGAAGTCCTCCCGCCAGTGTGAGCCGCGGGTCTCGGTACGGGCGGCGGCGGCGGCGACCAGCGCCGTCGCGACGGTGCGCAGGTTCGTCATCTCCCAGGCCGGCGGGCCCGCGGTCACCGTGGCGCCGCTGACCCGCAGATCACCGAGGCCGGCGAGGACCTTGGCGCTCGCGCGCAGACTCTCGGCGCTGCGCAGCACGCCGGCGCCGTCGGTCATCGTCCGGGCCAGGTCGGCCCGTTCGGTCGGGTCGGTCAGTCCGCTGCCCCGCCCCACCACGGGTGCGGCCGGGACGACGTCGCGCTGCCGACGCGCCCCACCGCCAGCACCGCCACCGGTGCCGTCGCCGGACTGCCCGGCGATGTGGCTGGCGATCCGCGCGGCGAACACCAGCCCCTCGAGCAGGCTGTTGGACGCCAGCCGGTTCGCACCGTGCACACCGGTGCAGGCCACCTCACCGCACGCGTACAGCCCCGGGACGGTGGTGCGTCCCCACAGGTCGGTGCGGACCCCACCGGAGGCGTAGTGGGCGGCCGGCGCGACCGGGATCGGCATGCTCACCGGGTCGACGCCGAACGACCGGCACCGGGCGGTGATCGACGGGAACCGCCCCTCGATCATCCGCGCGCCGAGGCCACGGGCGTCCAGGTAGAGATGGTCGACCCCCTGGGCGGCCATCACCCGTGACATCTGCTTGGCCACGACGTCGCGTGGTGCGAGGTCGGCCAGCGGATGCGCGCCGGCCATCACCCGTCCCCCGGCGGCGTCGACCAGCACCGCGCCCTCGCCCCGCATCGCCTCGCTGACCAGCGGCTGCTGCCCGTCGGCTGACGCGGCGGCCCGGGCGTTCTCGGCCGCGCCGTGGCCGGGTGGCACCCACAGCGCCGTCGGATGGAACTGGACGAACTCCAGGTCGGCGACCACCGCGCCGGCCCGCAACGCCAACGCCACCCCGTCGCCGGTGGACACCCGCGGGTTCGTCGTCGACGCGAAGATCTGGCCCATCCCGCCGGTCGCGAGCACCACGTGCGGGGCGGTGACCGCCCCGACGCCGTCCTGGCTGCCCGCGCCGAGCACGTGCAGGGTCGCCCCGGCGGCCCGGCCGTCCGCGTCCAGCAGCAGATCGAGGACGAGGGCGTTCTCGATCACCTCGATCGCCGGGTCGGCCCGCACCGCGGCGATCAGCGCCCGTTCCACCTCGAGACCGGTGGCGTCACCGCCGGCGTGGACGATCCGGTTACGCAGATGGCCACCCTCGCGGGTCAGTGCGAACGAGCCGTCGGCGGCCCGGTCGAACCGGGCACCGAGTTCGGCGAGTTCCCGGACCCGCGCCGGCCCCTCGTCCACGAGCACCCGGGCGGCCGCGACGTCGCACAGCCCCACCCCGGCGACGAGCGTGTCGGTGAGATGGTCGGCGGGTGAGTCCTCGGCGGCCAGCGCCGCGGCGATCCCGCCCTGGGCCCAACGGGTGGAACCGGCGTCCAGCTGGGCCTTCGTGACCAGCAGGACACGGGCGGCGGGCAGCTCGCGGCGCGCGTGCAGCACGGTGGTCAGGCCCGCGATCCCCGACCCGATGACGACGATGTCAGCGGCGCGGCTCCACCCCGGGCGGGGTGCGCCGAGCCGGCAGGGCAGCACTATCACCGGGTGGCCAGGACCGATCGGCTGACCGGGACGGCACCGGCGCCGGCGCCGGCCGCGTTCGCCGGCACCGTGAGGTCGCCGCGCAGGCTGGCCGGGTCATGCGGCAGCGCCTCGGCGGGGTCGCCACCCTGACCGATGATGCGGTTCTCGGCGTCGACGAACAGCACCCGCGGGACGTACCGGCGTGCCTCGGCGTCCTCCATCATCCCGTAGGCGATGATGATGACCAGGTCACCCGGGTGCACCAGCCGGGCCGCGGCCCCGTTGATGCCGATCACCCCGCTACCGGCCGGCCCCGGGATGGCGTAGGTCTCCAACCGGGCACCGTTGTTGATGTCCACGATCGTCACCTGCTCGCCGGGCAACAGGTCCGCCGCCTCGAGCAGGTCGGAGTCGATCGTGACCGAGCCCACGTAGTTCAGGTCGGCCTGGGTCACCGTAGCTCGATGGATCTTGGCGGTCAGCATGGTGCGCAACACGGTCAGGCCCCCTGACGGTCGGCGGGGAGAACGGGTTCGGCGGTGCGAGTCGGTTCGGCGGTGCGCGCGGGTTCGGGGCGTTCGGCGCCCTGGGCGGGCACCGTGACGTCGGCCGACAGCTCGAGCGGGACATTGTCGATCAGACGGGTGCTGCCCACACGGGCCGCGACGAGCAGCAGCGCCGGCCCGGCCCGCACCGGCCCGAGATCATCCGGGCTGGCGAGCGTCAGGTAGTCGACCTGGACTCCCGTCGCCGCGTCGAGCACGTCGCGGGCGGCCGCGAGCACCTGCGGCGCCGCGCCGCCGGCGGCGGCCGCGGCCTGTCCGGCCCGCAGCGCGCCGGACAGTGCCAGCGCGTCCTGACGCTGACTCGGCGAAAGGTAGACGTTGCGGCTCGAACGGGCGAGCCCGTCGGCCTCGCGGACGGTCTCCACTCCGATCACCTTCACACCGAAGGCCAGATCGGCGACCATCCGCCGGATGCACACCAGCTGCTGGGCGTCCTTGCGTCCGAAGAACGCCAGGTCCGCCCGGACCAGATGCAGCATGGTCGCCACCAGGGTCAGCATCCCGTCGAAATGACCCGGTCGGGACGCCCCCTCCAGCACCTCGCCCAGCGGACCGGCGCTCAGCTGGACCAGGGGTGGCGTCTCGTGCACCACGGTCGGCGCGAAGACGACGTCCACCCCCTCCCGGGCGCAGATCGCCAGATCGGCCTCGAGGGTCCTCGGATATCGATCCAGATCCTCACCGGCGCCGAACTGCAGGGGATTGACGTAGATGGTCGCGACCACCTGGTCGGCCTGTGCCCGCGCCGCCCGCAACAGGCTGGCGTGCCCCTCGTGCAGCGCCCCCATGGTCATCACGACCGCCCTGGTGGACGGGGGAGCCCCCTGGGCCGGGCCGGCGGCGGTAGGCGGGAGCGCGGCGAGCGCGGCGAGCGCGGCGTGTAGCGAGGCCCGGTCCCGGGCGACTACCGGCGGACGAAGCCGCTGGTCACAGTCCCGTTCGGGCGCGGAGGAAAGATCGATGATCATGACTTCTCGTTCCAGTCCTCGGGTGGGTACCGGACGTCGAGCGACACTGTAACTCGCCTGCAATGGTTCCCGCGACCCACTGTGACCCGCACTGCGCCGAGCTGCATCGCCCTGTGTCGTCCTATGGCGATCTCGAGAACTGTTTCCAGTATTTTCCTTTTGTCTTATTCGGCTTTTTTGGTGTTCTTGTCGTCCCCGCTCGGACGCCTGACACGACGACCGCCGGCCGGACCGACAGCGAGGCCGGTCCGGCCGGCGGCCGGTGCGATGCGGTGCGGCGAGATGGCTGGATGTGGCAGGAACAGTCGGGTGGTCGCGGGTGGCTTCCGGATCAGGCGGGGGGAGCCCACCACCGGGGCGTGGCACGGTGCTGGGCCGGGGTGGGCCGGGCGCAGGGCCGTGGCGGGCAGGACGGGAACGTCCAGGCCGGGGGTCGGGAGCCTGGAACCGCGCGGGCCGAAGGCACCCAGGTCAGGGTCGCCCAGGTCGGGGTGGGACTGGTCAGGGTGGGACGGGGCGTGGCCGGACGGGTCGTGGTCGTGCGGGTTGGCGAGGTCCTGCCACACGCGGTTCTCCAGCAGGGTGAGCACGGCGGGCATGAGGATCACGCGGATGAGGGTGGCGTCCAGCAGGATGGCGGCGCCGAGGCCGACGCCGAGCTGCTTCATGCTGACCTGGGAGAGCGTCGCGAAGATCGAGAAGACGGCGACCATGATGACGGCGGCGCTGGTCACGACCCCGGCGCTGCGGCGCACACCGACGGTCACCGCGTCCCGCATGGGCAGGCCGGCCTGGCGGGCCTCCCGCACCCGGCTGAGCACGAAGACCTGGTAGTCCATCGACAGGCCGAACAGGATCACGAACAGCATCAGGGGCAGCCAGATGGTGATCGCCCCGGTGGAGGTGTAGCCGAGCAGGCCGTCGGCCCAGTGATGCTGGAAGACGGCGGCGAGCAGGCCGTACGCGGCGCCGACGGAGAGCAGGTTCAGTCCGACGGCGACCGCGGCGACCAGGGCGCTGCGGAACGCGGCCAGCAGCAGCACGAACGCGAGCACCAGCACGAAGGCGATGATCAGCGGCGTACGGGTGTGCAGGCGGTCGTTGAAGTCCACGGAGCCGGCGGTGGGGCCGGTGACGTCCGCGTGCAGGTTCACCGCGGCCGCCGCGATCGTCGCCGGGATCACCGTGGTGCGCAGTTCGTGCAGGGCCCGGACCGACACACCGTCGGTGCCGCTGCCCGCGACCGGGATCGAGACCTTCGCGACCTGCTGGTCGGGGGTGTACGTGACCTGCACCGGTTCGAACATCTGGCCGGTGGTGGTCGCCCGTCGGCGCAGGTCGTCAAGGGCGCGTTGCGCCGCCGGGGTAGTCAGGGCGGAGCCGTCCGTGCTGGAGACGACGACGGACGCCGCGACCTGGCCGCCGGGGAAGGCCGCTGACAGCCGCTCGTACGTCGCCATGATCGGCAGCTTGCGGGGGATGTCGTCGACGCCGGGCTCGGCGGTGTGCATCCCGAGCGCCGGCAGGGTGAGCAGGACGAGCAGCCCGCCGGTGATCGCGGCGACCGCCTTCGGCCGGCGCAGCAGCCGTCCCAGCACTCCCGGCTTCGCCAGTTCGCGCTGGTAGGCGGCCGCTGTCCGCGAGGCCGTCCCGCCGGAGGCGGAAACCGAACCGGACGCGGAGCCGCCTGCCGCCGAGTGGCCGCCGGCGCGGCGGCGACGCCAGGGCAGGCGCAGCAGTTCGACCCGGTCGCCCAGCAGGGAGAGCACGGCAGGCAGGACGGTCAGGGAGCCGAGCACGGCCACCAGCACGACGATGATCGTGCCGACGGCGACGCCGTTGAACGTCGAGATCCCGGTGAGCAGCAGACCGGCCATCGACACCGCGACGGTCAGACCGGAGATGAGCACGGCATGCCCGGACGTGTCGGCGGCGATCTCCAGGGCACGTTCGGGGCTGTTCCCGGCGGCGCGTTCCTCCCGTTCCCGGCGGATGTAGAACAGGGCGTAGTCGACGCCGACCGCGAGGCCGATCAGCAGCATCACCGAGGTGGCGGTCTCATCGGTCGGGAACGCCCGGCTGGCGAAGGCGACCAGGCCGATCGCGGCGACGAACGAGGTCAGGGCCAGCGCCATCGGGATCAGCGCGGCGACGACCGCGCCGAACACGGCGAGCAGAATGCCGAGCGTCAACGGGATCGCGAGCAGTTCGGCGCGCTTGAAGTCCTTGCCGACGGTGGCGCTGAGCGCCTTGTCGGAACTGGCGTCCCCGAACTGTTCGACGGACACGCCCGGATGCGCGGTGTGGACGGCGGCGACCGCGTCGAGCGTCGGGTCGACCTCGGCGCCGTCGCGCAGATCGAAGGTCACCAGTACCGACCGCAGGTCGTGGGAGACCAGGCCCGGATCGGTGCGCACGCCGGGCGCGGCCACGGGTGCGCGTAGTCCGGTGGCCACCCCGGTGGCCTGGATGCGGGCGGCGGTGTCGGTCAGCGCCGCGTGGATCCGCGGGTCGGCGAGCAGCGCCGACGGGTCCGCCGCGGGGGTCGCCCGCTGGATGAGGACGTTCTCGCTGTCGGTGTCGACCCAGCCGTGCGCGGTCAGGGTCTGTTCGGCTCGGCCTGACTCGCCGAGGCCCTCGTCGGCGTCGGTGAGGGTGTGGGTGCCGATCAGGCTGCCGAGGAGGATCGCGAGGACGACCCCCACCAGCCAGCCACCGACGGCCAGTCTCCGGTGGCGCACACTCCAGCGCGCCGCCCGCGCGGCGAGGTGCGTCGGCTGCCGGGACGGGCCGTCCGCCCATCCCGGCCCGGGTGCCTGACCTGGGATTTCGCCTGCTGTACGAGGTGTCGTTCGCATGGGAACGACGATCTCGTCTCGACCGTTCAAGGTCACTGCGGCGAGCTACCGAATGCCTACTGTGGCCCGCCGCCGACCGCGGACTGTGGCCTTCCGCCCTGCCGGGGTGGGGTTGTCCCCACCCCGGCCCCCGTCCGTCCGTCCAGCCGGGCCGTCCGTCCAGCGGGAGTGCGGGTCAGGCGCCGGAGAGGTAGTCCTTGAAGGAGATGCCGGTGAGGCGCTCGTAGGCCTCGACGTAGCGGGCGCGGGTCGCCTCGACGACGTCGTCCGGCAGCTCCGGGCCGGGCTCGGTCTTGTCCCAACCGGTGCTGACCAGGTAGTCCCGGATGAACTGCTTGTCGAACGACGGCTGCGAGCTGCCGGGAGCCCAGGTGTCCTCGGGCCAGAACCGGGACGAGTCGGGGGTGAGCACCTCGTCGGCCAGACGTAGGGTGCCCTCGGCATCGTGGCCGAACTCGAACTTGGTGTCGGCGAGCAGGATGCCGCGCTCGGCGGCCAGGTCGCTGGCCCGGCCGAAGATCTGCAGGGTGAGTCGCTCGAGCTCCGCGGCGAGCTCCGCGCCGACCCGGCCGGCGGCGTCGTCCCGGCTGATGTTCTCGTCGTGCTGGCCGATCGGTGCCTTCGTGGACGGGGTGTAGATCGTCGTGGGCAGCTTGCTGCCGTCGACCAGGCCTTCGGGCAGCGGGTGGCCGCTGACGGCGCCGCTGCGGTTGTAGTCCTTCAGACCGCTGCCGGTGAGGTAGCCGCGGGCCACGCACTCGATCAGCACCATGTCCAGGCGGCGGCACAGCATCGACCGGCCGCGCAGCTGCTCGGTGTACGGCGCGAGCTCGGCCGGATACTCATCCACGTTGGAACTGATGACGTGGGACGGGACGAGATCGGCGAGCTGGTCGAACCACCACAGCGACAGCCCGGTCAGCACGGCGCCCTTGTCCGGGATCTCGGTGGGCAGGACCACGTCGAACGCCGAGATCCGGTCGCTGGCGACCAGGAGCACGGCGTCGTCCCCGACGGCGAACAGCTCCCGCACCTTGCCCGAACCCAGGTGGGTGAGCCCGGCGAACTCCTCATGTGTCAGCGGCATGTCCTGACCGTACCCATCCCCACCTGCTGCTGGTTCGGTTCCACCGCGTCCGGTGAATCGCCGGCCGATGGCCGCGGCATCCCGTGTGATCGGCAGATCATGATCGATGGTGGGCCCTGTTGGGTGGCGGAGGCTGACGGGAGCAGGGCTGCGTGGACATCTGGCGCGCTTGTCTGGTCGGTGCGGGACGACCTGAGCATGGGATCTACGGGACGGTCCTGACGGCGGGGCTGATCGCCGCGCAGGATCCGAAGGTCGACCCGCTCGGGCAGATCGTCGTCGACGTCCTGATCACGGTGGCCGTGTTCTGGCTGGCCCATGGCTACGCGCACGCGGTCGCCCGGCCGCTTGGGCCCGACGAGGTGCCGGGGCCGCCGCGGCGGGGACTGCGGCTGGCCCGGTCGGCCATGGTGGAGAACTGGCCGCTGGCCCGGGCCTCGGTCCTCCCGATCGCCGTGCTGGCGCTGGTCCGGCTGCTGGGTGCGTCGATGGACGACGCGCAGGAGGCCGCGTTGTGGACCTGCGTCGTCCTGCTGACCCTGTGGGGCCTGCGGGCCGGCCAGGCCGCGGGTCTGGCCGGCTGGCGGCTGGTGCGCTACACCAGTGGCAGCGCCCTGCTCGGTGTGGTGCTCGTCGTCCTCGAGATCGCGATCCACTGAGGATCGGAAGCCGGCTCGCCGCGAGGCCAGCTGGTGCGCGCCCCGTCCCGCCCCGCCACGCCCCGCAACCGGCCTCAGAGCAAGATCGGCCTACGCGGGTCGTTGTGGGGGGCATATCGGACACGAACCGCCCCCACAACGACCCGTGTGCACCCTGCATGCCCGGTAGCCCTCGATGGCCGCGTCGCGGAGCGTGGTCATGGTCGGTGGGCGGCACTGTGCTGTCTGAACAAGCCGGCAGGGTCTCCATGTCTGACATCGTGGCCGGCTTCGGTGCGATCATCCGGAGGGAGGTTCGGATCGGACGGGGAGGGCGTGCGGACCATTGAGCGCCGAGTGGCTGGCGATGCTGCGCCGGGGCGAGGACCCGAACGTCCTGTTCCGGCTGCGTACCGGGTGGGCGGTTCTGGGAGACACCCAGCATCTTCCCGGGTACTGCGTACTGGTGCATGCGGACGACGTCGACCATCTGGCTGATCTTCCGTATGCGGATCGTTCCGCTTTCCTGTTGGATCTCTCGTTGCTCGGAGAGGCCGTCGGTCGGGTCTGCGCGGCGAACGATCCGGGTTTTCTGCGGACCAACTACGAGGTTCTCGGGAACCTCTGGCCGCATCTGCACGGCCACGTGCGTGCCCGGTACACCTGGGAGGAGGAGCGTTTCCGGGTGGGGCCCGTGTATCTGTACGGCGAGGTACGCCGCGATGCGCGCTACGCCGCCGGCCCGGCGCATGATGCCCTGCGCGCCCAGCTCACCGACAGACTTCGCGCGGTCACCCGGGAGGCCTACGGCGAGGATGAGCGTCGCCG
>NZ_CADCWS010000071.1 GCF_902806475.1 Candidatus Frankia nodulisporulans | reverse complement strand
TCCAGGAACGCACCTCATGTGACCAGGTGTACGGCTCGGAGGTGGCGAAACCCTGCACGGCGTCGGTGCCGCCGGAGGCGACGAACGTGGTCGGGGTGCCGTCGTAGCTGCCGTCGATCTGGCTTTTCTTCAGGATGCCGGACCCGGTGAAGTAGTCCATGTAGGCGCCGCCCTGGAAGTACAGCACCTTGGCGTCGGTCTTGCCGATGTCGGCGATGGTCTTCCAGTCCGGATGCTTGTCCGGCGACCACTGGATGACCTGCGGGCTCTTCTCCAGGCCGGCGAGCAGGGCGACGGTCGGCTGGGTTTTCGACAGCGCGATCTGCTCGTCGGTGCTCACATAGCCCAGGGTGATGTCGGAATCCTTGTACAGCTGCGAGGTCACCGTCTCGTAGCCGACCGCGGGCCCGCCGGCGCGGATCTCCAGCTTCACCCCGGTCTTCACCCCGCCGTGCGCGACCAGGTCACCGCTGACCGACTTCGCCCCCGCGTTGATCTTCGGGTCGGGTCCGAGCAGCTGGTACTGGCCGCCGTGTTCGGATTCGGGGTTCCAGTCGGTCTGCAACACGATCGTCGACGGGCAGCCCGCCGCCGCCAGGTCGTACTGGGCTGGCACCGTCCCCGAGGCGCCGGTGGACGCGCTGGTCGACGCACTGTCGCCGTCGCTGCCACCGCTGCTGCACGCGGCGGCGGTGAGAGCGAGCGCGGTCGCGGCTGCCGTCGCCGCGACGAGCCGGGCGGGCCGTCGCCGAGATCTGATCAAGGTGGTACTCCCCGTGCTGTGTGGACGTCCCGGCCGGTCTGTCCGGTCGGTCGGAAAGGAACGTGGCGGTTCGGTGGGAATGCGGCGGGCCGATGGGATGCGGTGGGTCAGCCACGGTCGGGCTGATACCAGCGGCCGACGACGCGGCGGGCCAGCCAGCCGAAGAAGACGAACACGGCGACGCCGAGCAGGCTCGCGGTGAGCGTGGTCGCCCACAGTCGTTCACCCTCCAGCCGGGAGGTGAACACCGACAGGTTCGTCCCGAGCCCGGGATCGCCCTGCTTGAAGTAGAACTCACCGACGATCGCGCCGATCACCGACAGCCCGGCGGCGTTGCGAAACCCGTTGAACATGGACGGTAGCGCCGCCGGCAGCTGCAGTTTCCACAGCCGGGTCCACCGGTTGGTGTGATGCAGGCTGAACAACTCGTGCATGCTCCGGTCGACCGACTGCAGACCGAAGAGCGTGTTCGAGACGATCGGAAAGAAGGAGACGATGATGCGGCTGGTCAGCGCGAAACCGAAGAAGAAGCTCAGGACCGGGGTGAGGGCGAGAATCGGCACCGTCTGCACCACCACCGCCCACGGATAGAGCGAGTGCTCGATCCAGCGGGCCTGGCTCATCGCGATCGCGACCGCGACACCGAGCACCATCGAGATCGCCAGACCCGCGAAGGTGACCTCGCAGGTCAGTTTCAGCGCGCTCATCATCGAGGTGAAGTTCGTCCAGTCCAGAAAACCGATCCGGACCACCTCGTGCGGCGGCGGCAGCATGAACCGCTGCTGCTCGTTGAGCACACCGTCGGACACCCAGTACCAGATGCCGACGAACACCGCGAACACCGCCGCCGGCAGCACGACCAGGCTGACCAGCCCGGCCCGCCTGCGGGACGACCCACCGCGGCCAGGGGTCGGCGGGGCACCGGACGGTGCGATCCCGCCCGGATCGGTGACCGGCGCGCTACCGGCGCCGGCGCCGGTGGGGGTGCGGGTGGTGCTCGGGGCAGCCACGGCATCCGAGGTGGTGGTGCCGGCCGGGACGGAGGCGGTGGAGGCGGCCATGATGATCACTCGCTCCTGAGGTGGGCCGAGACCTGGCCGCACAGCGCCGCGAACTCGGGGGAGTAGCGCAGCTCGGGGGCACGCGGATAGCCGAAGGGCACCGGCACGTCCGCCTTCACCCGCCCCGGACGTCCGCTCATCACCACCACCCGGGTGGACAGGAACACCGCCTCGGCGACCGAATGGGTGATGAACAGGGCGGCGAAACGGCGCAGCACGAACATCCGCAGCAGTTCGTCGTTGAGTCGTTCCCGGGTCATCTCGTCGAGCGCGCCGAACGGCTCGTCGAACAGGAAGATGGACGGGTCGAGGACCAGCGACCGGGCCAGCGACGCCCGCATCCGCATCCCGCCGGACAGTTCATGCGGCAGATGTCTCTCGAAACCGTCCAGTCCGACCAGGCTGATCGTCTCGGCGACCCGCCGGGCGCGTTCGGCCCGGGAGAGATGTTCGAGTTCGGCGAGCAGCCCGACATTGGCCCGCACCGTTCGCCACGGCAGCAGCGTCGCGTCCTGGAAGACGTAGCCCACGTTGCGGGAGGCGACGTCCATCGTGCCGTCGGTGACCGCGTCCAGGCCGCTGGCCAGGCGCAACAACGTGCTCTTACCGCATCCGGATGGCCCGACGATCGAGACGAACTCACCCGGATGAACAGTGAGATCGGTGTCGACCAGTGCCACCGTGCCGTCGCGGAACCGCTTGCTCACCCCGGTGAACCGCAGCGCCGGTGCTGTCCGCGCAGCCCCGTCACCGGCGGGTTCCACACCGCCGACGGATTCGCCGCCGCTGCCGACGGTGGGCGCGGTGCCGGGCGAGGGGTGCGTGCCGTTGGACGGGCCGGGGCCAGCCGACGCGTCACCGCCCGTGCCCGCGCGCGTGCCCGTTCCAGGGTCGGCGGGCCCGTCTGATCCCGTGCTGGCGGCAGCGCCGGTGGACGTGTCGGTGGACGTGCCGGTGGTGGTGTCGGTCGGCGTCACAGAGCGGCCTCCCACGGTCGCGAGAGCGGGTGCGGGGCTGGGATGGCAGAGACGGCTGGGACAGCAGCGAGATCAGTGTGGACGTGGGTGCGGGCGACGATACGACCGGCGCGCCAGACGGTTCGGGCCGGGCCCGCCGCGGCCAGCGCGTCCAAAGCGGTTGGTCCCGGCAGGGCGACCAGGTCCGCGGGACTGCCCGCGGTGAGCGTGACCGCGGGCAGGCCGAGTACCCGTCGGGGCGCGGCGGTCACGGCGTCCAGCGCCGCGAGCGGGTCGAGATGGCCGGCGGTGACCAGCAGCGACGCCGTCTCCAGGGCATCGCCGCGGCCGACAGGGTTGAAGGGATCACGCAGGTTGTCCCCGCCGGCGGCGACGGTCACCCCGGCGCGGTGCAGCGGGCCGATCGCCGTCAGCCCACGTGGGGTGCCCACCGGATGGGCGCGTCCCTGCAGGTAGAGGTTGGTCTGCGGCAGTGCGACGACACCGATACCGGCGGCCGCCACCTGCTCGCTCACCCGTGCCTGCACGTCCGGCGGCTGCATGGACAGGCTCACGCAGTGACTCGCCGCCGCGCCCGGGGTGAACCCGGTGCGGATGACCAGATCCGCGAGGGTGGCCAGGGTGAGCAGGCGCGGGTCGAGGGTCTCGTCGGTGTGCAGGTCGATCGGGCGACCGGCCTCACCGGCCGCGTCCAGGCAGATCGCGACGGCCCGCGCGGGCTCGGGATCGAGATGCGGGCAGCCGCCGGCCACATCCGCACCCTCGGCGAGGGCGCGGCGCAGATCCCGGCCCGGCTGACCGGACAGCGGATGGGACACCAGCGCGACGAGTTGCAGCTCGACCAGCCCACGCCAGCGTTCCCGCACGTCGACGAGGGCTTCCAGGGCCCGCATCCCGGCGAGCTCACCGACGTTGACGTGGGTGCGCACATGGGTCGTGCCCGCCGCCAGGCCGATCCGCAGCGCCGCCTCGGCGCGGGCGACGACGTCGGCGACCGTCATCGCTGCCAGCAGGGTCTGCATCGCGGTGATCGCTCCGGCGAGATCACCGGTGACGTTACGGGCCACCGTCGCGGTCAGCGCCTTGTCCAGATGGGCGTGCGGTTCCACGAAGGACGGCAGCAGCACCTGCCCCCGCAGATCCACCTCATTGCTGGTTGCCACCCCGTTGCCGGTTGTCTGGCTGCCGTGCGAGCGGCGGTCGTCCACGGCGACGACCTGGCGGATGAACCCATCTCGGAGTTCGACGTCGATCAGGCGGCCGTCCGTGGTCGTGGCACTTCGTAGCCAGGTCATGACCTGCCGTCCTGTGCGGAGGTCCATCGGGGTGCGTCGCCACAGGTCGTGGCCTGCCGCACGCGTCCGATGTTCAGCACGCCAACACCCTCCGGCGCGACCATCTACGTACGGTTTCCATTCGATGGAGACCCTGTAAAACGCCTGCCGAAACCTGTTAAAGGTTGCTCTCCATCAGGTGGGGCGGCGGGCGTCCGCGAAGACGCGGTTGGCGATGGCGGCGGTGGCCCGGGCCGCGGCCCTTTCGTGGCCGGGCTGCGCGCCGCCGGACAGGTTGACGCCGTCGACGCCCGGCAGCGCCAGCATCCGGGTCGCGAGCCGGGCGGTCGCCGTGATCCCCGCCGCGGTCGGATCGGGGGCGTTCACGATGGCGTCCAGGAAGCCGGCGGGCAGTCGGGGGCCGGCGAACGAGGCGACGACGGCGGCGGTCGCCGCGCTGGTCACGACCGGCACGCAGGCCAGTACCAGCCCGGTGAAACCGGTGGCGCGCAGCCCCGCCACCGCCTCGCCGACCGGTCCGGGCCCACCGCAGTGGTCCACGAACACCGTGTCCGCCCCGGCGTCGATCTTGGCCATCAGGCGGGACAGCCGGTGGGCGGTGGGTGGTGCGGCCGGCGCGTGCGCGACGGAGACATGCGCGCCGTGCCCCCGTGCGAGCGCGACGACATCCAGACTGTCCAGATCGAACACGCCGGGGGCGTCGTCGCGATGCCCCAACGCCGGATGATCACCGGTGACGCAGTGCACCCCGGTGACCCCGGCGTCCAGGCAGGCGGCGACCTCACCGGCGAGTGCCACCCGGTTACGGTCCCGGCAGTTCACCCCGACCCAGACGGCTATCCCACGCCGGGTGAGCAACCCCGACCGGTAGGACGGCGGGAACTGGACCCGCGCCCCACCGTGATCGCCGAGCAGGCAGGCGTCCACGGCCGGGGCAAGGATCTCCGCGGTCTCGAGCAGGCTGTCGGTGGACAGCGCCGCGGCGGGCAGATCGGCGACGATCACCGGCCTGCGCGCCGCGACCTCCGTCAGCTCACCCACATCCCACACCTGGTCATCGGCCCCCGCCGGTCCCGTCGCCTCCACTGGGGGAGGAGGATAGGGCCAGCTGTCGAGCGCGGCCAGGAAGGAGCAGGCGCCCACGCCGGGTACCTCGCAGTCACCGTCGGCTCCCACTCCCGCGCACGGCCCGTGCAGCATCGACTTGGGACAGCGGGCGACCGCGTCGCTCCAACTGGCCCCGGTGAATCCCCCGGTGTGTGGCACGCCGTCACTGTCCGGCCGTGCCGTCGACGGACGGTTTCACCCCGATGAGCCCGCGGTAAAGCCTCAGGTCCCGCAGGGTCCCAGGGCGGGCACCTACCTGCCCGGCGGACTGGCCCGGGACCTGGGCGTACTGCTCGGCCCACGCGGGCAGGCGGCGCTCGTCCCGCACCGGCTGCCAGCCACCGTCGCGCTGGTGGTAGGACAGCCGCGGACCGGCGCGCAGGTAGTCCTCGAGCGCGACGAGCAGCCGGTCGACATGCGCCGACGTCGTGCCGACCCCGATGCTCGCCCGCAGCGCCCCACCCGGTGCCCCGAGTCGGGCCAGCAGCGGATGCGCGCAGAACCGTCCGGCCCGCACCCCGATCCCGTGTTCGGCCGACAGATACGCCGAGACCAACCCCGGATCGTGTCCCGGCAGGGAGAACGCCACCACTCCCACCCCCTGCGCGCGGCCCCCGTCGGAGCCCCCGTCTTCGGAGGCGCGGTCCTCGGGCCAGATGCGGTTGACGACGACCCGGCCCGGCGCACCCTGGTCCAGGGCGGCGAGTCCCCGCAGCAGCCGGTCGCGCAGCGCCGACTCGTGGTGGTGCCACTCCTCGGGGGTGATCTCGGCGAGGGTGCGGCAGGCGGCGGCGATCGCGGTGGCGCCGGCGAGGTTCGGCGTGCCGGCCTCGTGTCGGGCCGGTCCGGTGGCCCAGTCGACCGAGGCCGCGCCGACCTCACGTACCGCACCGCCACCGGCCAGGTACGGCGGGGCCGCGTCCAGCCAGTCGGCCCGTCCGACCAGGACCCCGGCGCCGAACGGCGCGTACAGCTTGTGACCGGAGAAGGCCAGGTGGTCGATGCCGAGGGCGGCCATGTCGATACGCCGGTGCGGGGCGAGCTGCGCCGCGTCGACGAACAGCCGGGCGCCGACGTCATGGGCCAACCGGGCCAGCCGCCGCAGCGGCGGCGCCTCCCCGGTGACATTGGACGCCCCGGTCACCGCGAGCAGCCGCACCGGCGCGGCCCGCAGCTCGGCGTCCAGCGCCTCCAGGCTTTCGTCCAACGTCGCGCGGACGGTGACGCAGCGCGCCCCGACCCGCCGCCAGGGCAGCAGGTTCGCGTGATGCTCGAGGTCGAACAGCACGACCTGCGCCGCCGCGCCGCCCGCACCCTCGGTGCTGGTGGACGCCACCGCGTGGGCCAGCAGGTTCACCGCGTCGGTGGTGTTGCGGGTGAACAGGACGGCGTCCTCGCCGCGGGCACCGAGGAAGCGCGCGACGTCGTGGCGTGCCCCCTCGTACAGCGACGTGCACACCGCCGAGGCGAACCCCGCGCCGCGGTGCACACTCGCCGAGTACGGCAGCACCCGGCGAACATGATCGGCCACGGCCTCCAGGCACGGCGCGCTCGCCGCGTAGTCAAGGTTGGCGTACTCCACCTGGCCGCCGCCGGCCAGTGGCACCTGTAGCCCCGCCCCCTCCACCGGGAGCAACGCCGCCTGGGCGGGCGTGGATGTGGGCACGGCAGAAATGATCGAGGTCATCATTGCTCCGAGAACAACCCGTGTCGGGTCTGCACTTGCCATCGGCTGGTCGCCGCGGCCCTGTCGTCACCCGGGGCACCCCGCTGCGTGAGGAGGGTTGCCGGCCAGCAAGCCGGGGCTTGGACGCTGGCACTCAGGACAGTGATCGGACTCTAGCAAAGCCCGCCATTCCCGGTCGGCACGGTGAACATGGCCACGCCGCGCATCGTCCACGCCGATCCCACCGGATCGGACGGCATCGGCCCGGGTGACGTCGGTTCGGTTGGTGTCGGTTCGGGTGACGTCGGGGGGCTACTCGGCGGCGCCGAGGGCACCTGCGACCAGGAGGAGCACCAGGACGAGCGCGGCCACCGCGGCCAGCTGCGGCTGACGTCCGCGAAGCCAGCACCAGCCGGCAGCGGCGACCCCGGCGGCCGGGGTGGCGGCGAGCACCACCATCCCGAGCAGCACGATCGCGTCCGCCCGGGCGTGGCGCAGCCCACCAGCCAGGTCGGACAGCCGCAGCGCGGCACCCGGGCCGAGGATGTCGCCGTGGGAACGGCCGGTCCACGCCGCGCCGTTCTGGCCGAACGCCGTGACCAGTCCGGCGGTCACCAGCAGCACCCCGAGAAGCCCCCCGACCCGCAGCACCCATGCGACCGGCCGAGCCCCGACCTCACGGCCGCGCTCCGTCACGACCGGTCCGGGAACGTTGGTGGCCCGTCCGGGGACGTCCATGGTCTGCCTGGGGGAGGTGGTGGCCCGTCCGGGGGAGGCGGTGGGCTGGTCGGGCGGATCCAGGGGCGGGGTGGTCGGGCGGGTCATGCCAGGCCCCGCAGCAGCATCTGGACGCTGATCACCAGCAGGACCGCGAGGAAGACCAGGCGCAGTGTCGCGACGGGCACCACGGACAGCAGGCGGGAGCCGAGTCGGGCGCCCACCACCGTGCCGATCGCGACCGCGCCGGCCAGGGCTGGCACCACGTCCCCGCGTTGCAGGTAGACGACGGCGCTCGCGGCGCCGGTCACCCCGATCATGAGGCTGCTCGTGGCGGTCGAGACCTTGAGGGGAAGTCGCATCGCGAGGTCCATCGCGGGCACCTTCATCGCACCCGACCCGATGCCGAGCAGGCCGCTGACCGTGCCCGCGGCGGTCATCATCGTCAGGCCGGTCGCGGTTCTGGTCACCCGGTAGGCGCGCCGTTCGCTTCCGTTCGCGACGTCGCCGTGCAGGGTGAGGACATCGGCGAGGCGATCACCGGGGACCGCGAGCGCGTCGGTCGTCACGTCGCGGCGGGTGCGCAGCATCTGGATCGCGCTGAAGGCGAGCACCACGCCGAAGATGGTGTAGAGGACGTGGGTGCTGAGGTGGCCGGCGAGCAGCGCCCCGATCACCGCCCCGATGACGGTGGCGACCTCGAGGGTCACCGCGACACGCAGGTTCGCGAAGCCCTCGTCCAGGTACCGGGGTGAGGCGGCGGCGCTGCCGGCGACGACCGAGATCACCGAGGCGCCGATCGCGAGCCGGACGTCCAGCCCGAAGGCGAGGGTGAGGATCGGCACGATGAAGGTGCCACCGCCCAGCCCCAGCAGGCTCCCCAGGGCCCCCGACGCGACGCACACGGCGGTGATGACGGCGATCTCCGCCAACGGGCTCACGGTACTCACCTCGCCTTCTGTTATTTATGTCTGATACAGACAATATCCGGGTGGGACCTTTCTGGCGAGGGAAGACGGCGCGGGCTCGGCGTCCGCGCACAGGTGTGGCAGGGGTCACGGCGTTTCGGGGGGTCTGAATATGAGTACGGCACAGTACTGTTTCGTTTGGTGGTCGACGGTCCCTGACCTGGCTGTGGCCCGCCTGGCGGGATCTGTGGGTGTGGTGATCGAGCTGTGACCGTGGTGCGCGTGGATGCGAAGGGAGGCATGTGTGTCGCCTCCGGAGGGTTCGGGCCGGGGCCGTCCTCGAGATGAGTCCCGCGAGCAGGCGATTCTCGACGCGGCGCTGGAACTGCTCGTCGAGGTCGGCTACGAGCGGATGAGCATGGTCGCCGTCGCGAACCGGGCCCGGGCCAGCAAGGCGACGATCTACCGGCGCTGGAGCTGCAAGGACGCGATGGTCGTCGAGGCGCTGCGTCGTCGGGCGCCCGCCGAACATGTCGCCGCCGACACCGGAAGTCTGCGCGACGACCTGATGGTCGACGTCCGGCTGATGGCTCGCTCGATCGTCGACGTCGGCGGTGGGCTGCTTATGGGGGTGCTGCGCGCGGCCTCCGAGTCCCCGCGGTTGGCCGAGGTCATCCAGGAGCACATGGTGCGTAACAAGGCCGAACTGTGTGGAAACGCGCTTGTGCTGGCGGCCAGACGGGGTGAGATCCCCGCCGATCTCGACGCCGTCCCGCTGGCGGAGGCGATTCTGTCCATGATCCTGACCCGGCAGATGTTCGGTGTCGGCCCGCTCGACGAGCGGTTCGTCACGCACGTCGTCGATGACGTCGCCATGCCGCTGATCGCGGGCCTGGCGGCCCGAGCGTCAGCCGCCTCGAACGTCTGAGCTATTATCTGTCCGAACGTCTGATCGGTTCTCGGGTCGACGTCGGTCGGGTGCGCGCCGTGCTCCGCGGCGGGCGCTGATCGTGTCACGTCACCGGGCGGTGTTCCGTCCTCCTGGTCAGACGTCCCCTTTGTCGTGCCGCCAGCAAGCCGGCTCAGCAAGCCCAGCCAGCAAGCCAGCCCGGTCTGACCAGCCCGGTTGGTGCCCGTCCAGCCAGGTTCGGTCCGTCCCACCCGTACGCGACGGCCATGTCGTCGTGCGCGGTTCTGCGCCGGTATGCCCATGCGCGGCCATCCGACGTGAACATCCGGCAATTCGATTGTTGTGGCTAGGAGCCCACTCGTGACCGATACCGTCGCCGCCCGGACAGATCATGATCCGGCGCCGCTGGCTGACGACGCTCCCGATCCACGGCGCTGGCTGGCGCTGTCGATCATCGCCGTCGCGCAGCTCATGGTCGTGCTCGACGCGTCCATCGTGAACATCGCCCTGCCGCACGCGCAGGACGCGCTGCACATCTCCACCGCCAACCGGCAGTGGATGGTGACGGCCTACACCCTCGCCTTCGGCGGTCTGCTGCTGCTCGGCGGCCGGATCGCCGACTATGTCGGCCGCAAGCGCGCCTTCATCTGGGGTCTGATCGGGTTCGCGCTCGCCTCGGCGCTGGGTGGTCTCGCGCCCAACGCCGGGTTGCTGTTCGCCGCCCGCGCGCTGCAGGGCGCGTTCGCCGCGGTGCTCGCACCGGCCGCGCTCTCCCTGATCACGGTCACCTTCACCGAGAGCAAGGAGCGGGCCCGCGCCTTCGGCGTGTACGGCGCGATCTCCGGCGGTGGCGCGGCGATCGGCCTCATACTCGGTGGTCTGCTCACCGAGTACGCCTCGTGGCGGTGGTGCCTGCTGGTCAACGTACCGATCGCGCTGGTCACAGCACTCGCCGCCGCGCCGATTGTGCGGGAGAGCCGCACCGAGGGCAGGGCCAGTTACGACCTGCCCGGCGCGCTGATGGTGACCGCGGGGCTCGTCGCGCTCGTCTACGGCTTCACCGTGGCCGCCGACGACGGCTGGAGCGACGCCCGCACGCTGGGGCTGCTCGCGGGTGCGGTCGCACTGCTCGTCGCGTTCGTCGTGATCGAGATGCGGACCTCCGCGCCGCTGCTGCCGCTGCGGGTCGCGCTGGAACGTAACCGCGGCGGGTCGTTCCTGGCCTCGCTGTTCACCGGCGCCGGCCTGTTCGCGATGTTCCTGTTCCTCACCTTCTACTTCCAGCAGACCCTGGGCTACAGCGCGCTCAAGACCGGCCTGGCCTTCCTGCCGTTCAGCGGCGGGATCATCGTCTCGGCCGGGGTCGCGAGCCAACTGCTGCCCCGGGTCGGGCCGCGGCTGCTGGCCGGCGGAGGCGCCGTACTCGCCGCGGTCGGCATGGCGTTGCTGCTGCGGGTGGGCCTCGACACCGGCTACGCCTCGCACGTGCTGCCCTCCGTGCTGCTGATCAGCTTCGGGATGGGATTCTCCTTCGTTCCGCTGTCGAGTGTGGCGCTGATCGGGGTTGACCCGCAGGACGCCGGGGTGGCCAGCGCCCTGGTCAACACCACCCAGCAGATCGGTGGTTCGCTGGGCACGGCGCTGCTCAACACGGTGTTCGCGACGGCGGTCTCCGGCTACCTCGCCGATCACGGCAACTCCCGTCAGGCCGTCGCCCAGTCCCAGATCGAGGGGTACACGACGGCCTTCACCTGGAGCGCGGTGCTGGTCGCCATCGCCGCGGTCGTGACGTTCGTGATGGTCAACGCCGGGCGGGAGGCGGCCACCGCGGCCGAAGGCACACCCGTGCACGTCGGCTGACATCGTCGGCTGACTTCGGCGGCTGGTCTGGCCCTCGGCTGGTCCGGTTCGCGCCATCCCGCGGGGTGGCCCGGACCGGGCCAGCGGGGTAAGCCCGGCGGGTCGATGTGGTCGGTTCGGCCCTCGGCCACCTCGATCGGGGTGGTTTACGGGGCGGTTGGAACGCAAGGGATTATCGTCTCCCGGGTCCCGTGCTGTCCCAGTCACCCGTCGGGGGGACGATACCTGCATGAGTACGTCCAGTGGGGGTGGCCGCATCGCGGGCACCCCGGGCTCGACCGGTCCGCGGCGTCCTGCCGCGGACCGGTCGGCCGTGGGTCGGCGCCTCGTCGGCGCGCCCGGGGCCCGTGGCCGTGGCTCCGCCCGCGGCGGTTCCGCTCCCCATCCCGGCGGCGGACGTGGCACCCGGGACGCCCCGGGTGGTCCGGCCGGTGCGGGTGGTTCGGGACGCTCATCCGGTCCGGGTGATCCGGCTGGTTCGGATCAGGCGGGTGGCAGTCGCGGCGAGCGGGACCGGGGGACGGCGCAGCGGCCACGCGGCGGCGGGCGTCCCCGGTGGGCGCCGGGTCTGCCGGCGTGGGGTCGGCCGTGGGTGCCGCGGGTCGCGGCGCTGCTGACCTGCGTCGTCGGGCTGCTCGACGTCGTCTCCGCCCTCACACCCGAGTGGCGCACCCGGCTCGCCGATCTGCGGGCGCTGGTGCCGGCGGCCGCGTCCCGCCAGGCGGCGGCGTTCACGGTCGTGGTCGGCCTGCTGCTCATGCTGCTTGCCGCCGGCCTGCGTCGGCGCAAGCGGCGGGCGTGGCGGGCGGTGGTGAGCCTGCTGGGCATCGGTGTCGTCCTGCATGTCGCCAAGGGCCTCGACTACGACGAGGCCGCGATGTCGGCGGGGCTGCTGGCGATGCTGGTGCTGGCCCGCGGCGAGTTCCGGGCCAAGGGTGATCCGTCCACCCGATGGCGGGCGCTGGGCGCCGCGGTCACGCTGGCCGCACTGTCGATCTGCTGCGGTTTTCTGCTCTTCCACCTGCGTGAGCACCGGATTGTCGGCGCGCACTCCTGGTCGGCGCAGCTCGAACAGATCCTGCTGGGCCTGGTCGGTATCCCCGGCCCGCTGCACTTCAGCTCCGACCGTTTCGCAGACCTCGCCGAACGGGTGCTGCTCACCCTCGGCGTCGTCACTATCGGTGTCACCGGCTACCTGGCGCTTCGTCCGCCCTGCCCGGCGCCGCGGCTCACCGAGGACGACGAGATCCGGGTACGCGACCTGCTCACCCGGTACGGCAGTGCCGACTCACTCGGCTACTTCGTGCTGCGTTCGGACAAGTCGGTGATCTGGTCGCCGTCGGGCAAGGCATGTGTCGCCTACCGGGTGGTCAACGGCGTCATGCTCGCCAGCGGCGACCCGCTCGGTGACCGGGAGGCCTGGCCCGGCGCGATCAGCGCGTTCCTGCGCGAGGCCGCCAACCACGCCTGGACCCCCGCCGTCATCGGCTGTTCCGAACCCGCAGGTCTCGCCTGGACCCGGGCCGGTCTCACCGCGCTCGAGTTCGGCGACGAGGCCGTCGTCGACACCGCGGCCTTCTCGCTGGAGGGCCGCTCGATGCGCAACGTCCGCCAGGCCGTCAAGCGGGTGGAACGGGCCGGGTACACGGTGTGCGTCCGCCGGGTGCGTGACCTCGACCCGGCGGCCATCGCCACCGTGGAGGCCCAGGCCAGGACCTGGCGCGGCGCGGAGACCGAACGTGGCTTCTCGATGGCGCTGGGCCGGATCGGTGATCCCGCCGACGGCGACTGCGTCCTCGTGCTCGCCTACGACAGCGCCCCCGAAGCCACCGCCGTCGGCGCGGACGAGTCGACCGCCCACACCGGCGCATCCGTCACCGGTACATCCGTCACCGGCGCGGGCGCGTCCGTCGCGGCGGCGGGCGCCACCGGTGCGCCACCACGGCTGCGGGCGCTGCTGCACTTCGTCCCGTGGGGCGCCGACGGGCTTTCCCTGGACGCGATGATCCGCGACCGGGACGCCGACAACGGCCTGAACGAGTTCCTCATCGTCAACACGCTGCGCCAGGCTGGCGACCTGGGGGTTCGCCGGGTCTCGCTGAACTTCGCGTTCTTCCGGTCCGCGCTCGAACGCGGCGAGCGCCTCGGTGCGGGCCCGGTGATCCGCTGCTGGCGTGGACTGCTGATGTTCATGTCCCGCTGGTTCCAGATCGACAGTCTGTACCGCTTCAACGCCAAGTTCGCCCCGCGGTGGACACCCCGTTTCGTCTGCTATCCAGCGAGCGCGGAACTGCCCCGGATCGCCCTGGCGATGCTCGAGGCCGAGGCGTTCCTGGTCTGGCCGCGGTGGCGTCCCCGACTGCGCCGGACGGAGCGGGAGTGACACGGTCGGCCGGAGGCGGCCCCTGACCCGCGCGGCGGACGCTGCGGGGTCGGCACGCGCAGGGGGGTGGATCGGTGGGGTCTTTGGTCATCATCGGGCGGTGGTTCCTGCTGTCGCTCGGGTCGCTTTCGGCTGTGGCCTGGGTGGGCTGCGGCTGTGCAGTCCGTCGGCTGCGGCGGCGTCCACGTGGGGGGCGGGTGCTGGCCGCGGGGGCCGGCGCGTTGGCGGCCACGTTGACGTTGGCCATGGCCGCGGACCTGGTCAACGCCCACTACAGCTACCTGCCGCGACTCGACGATGCGCTCGGTGTGCACTCCTGGCCCACCGCGTCCGCGCGGGAGGCGGTGGTCGCCGCGCCGGTGCGCCGACATCCGCAGGGCACCGTCATCGGGCTGTCCGTACCCGGCGTGCACAGCGGGTTCGGCACCCAGCAGGCCCTGGTGTACCTGCCGCCGCAGTACTTCACCGAGCCGCACGCCCGCTTCCCCGTCGTCTACCTCATGCACGGATCACCTGGAGTGCCCGTCGACTGGTTCCGGGCGGACCGGGCCGCCCAGACCGGTTCCTGGCTCGCCGGTAGCGGACATCCGGTGATCATGGTCGCCCCGCGGTTGAGCCACGGCTGGCTGGACGACTCCGAATGCGTCGACCGCCCCGGCGAGCGCATCGAGACCTACGTCGTCGAGGACGTGATCCCCACCGTCGACGCCGACCTGCGCGCCCGCACGGACCGCGCCGACCGGATCTTCGCCGGGATGTCCGCCGGCGGATTCTGCGCCCTCAACCTGGGCCTGCGCCACCGCGACCAGGTCGCCACGATCATCGACATGTCCGGGATGGACCGCCCCACCCATGACGGCGGCATGATCGGCCTGTTCGGCCGCCGCCGTGACCTGGCCCAGGTCGTCGCGGCGAACACCCCCGCCGGGTACGCGGCGCACCTGGCGGCGTCCCCACCGATGCGGGTCTGGCTCGACTGTGGCCGCGGTGACCGCGAGTCGTACTCCGACACCCGCTATCTCGCCGCCACCCTCGGTGCCCGCCCCGGTTTCCGGGTCGAGCTGCACCTGCGCCCCGGCGGCCACGACTTCACCGTGTGGCGCCCCGCCCTGCGTGAAAGCCTCGCCTGGACCCTCGACACCTCCAGCCCCGTCTCGGTCGCCGTAGGTGATCGCCGTCCGCCCTCGGTCCCCGCTCGTCACCCGGCATCCCACATCGCCCGCGCCTGATCACCCCGCGGGCCGCCCCCTGGGGACACCTGGGGACGGCTGGGGACTCCTGGGGCAACCAGGGCGGTAGGGGTTGCCCTTGCCCAGACCGCGAGGGACGGTCGCGGAGGGTAAACGGGGGAGCGCGGGTAGGGACGTGAGGAGTGCCTCGCGGCTCAACGGGGAATGTCCGTGCTCAGTGCAGCGTCATCTCAGTGAGCATCACCGTGTAGTGAGCACCGCTGTTCAGGCAGGGACCACCGCCGTCGCCGGGAGACGTACCCGCGGTGGTTGCGGTCCTGGGTGGACGGCCGGTCCTCGCGGGCGGCGGTGTGACAGCGGCAGGTGGCGCCTGCCGACGGATGACTGTCCTCCGGGGTGGGGGTGCTTGGTGAGACGACCGTGGCACAGGTCCGAGATGGTGTGCGGTCCGCCGATCGCCGGATTCCGCACGCTTGGTGCCCTGCCCGCGCGGCACGGGCGGCACGTGACACCACCCGCGGGGGCCCGGTCACCGGGTGCGCTGGTGGCGCTGCCGGAGGTGTCGGCGGTGCGGGCGGCGGGTCGACGGCGGGCGGCGGGCGTGGCGGCCCGGCTGGTCGGGGCGCCACGCGCCTACCCGGTGACGGCGCTGCTGCTGACCGCGCTGCTGACCGCGCTGCTGACCGCGCGGATCCTGCGGCACGTGACCCCGGAGCTCGTCCACCGGTGGTGGTGGGCGACCAGCACCAGCCTCGACCAGCTGGCGCATCATCCGCTGGGGGCGCTGTTCGGCAGCATCCCGTGGGTGACGGGGGGTCCGGTCATTCCGTGGCTGGCGCTGGCGGCGCTCGCGGTGGGAGGGCTGGAGGCGACCCTGGGCAGCGTGGCGGCGTTCGCCGTCGTGTTCGGCGGGCACACGGGTGCCACCCTGATCTCCGAGGGGATACTCGGCCTGCGGGTCGCGACGGGCAACCTGCCCTCCAGCGCGTTGCACATCCTGGATGTCGGTCCCAGCTATGTCGTCGCGACCGCGCTCGCCGCCGTCGCGGTCCTGCCGACGTCCCGCCGGCTGCGGCTGAGCTGCGCTGTCGCCCTGGGCGCCATCGCCCCGGCGATGATGTTCGACCTGGTCTACGGCGATGTGGACGGGATCGGCCACACCGCGGCCTTCGCCCTCGGCGCCCTGGCCGCCGCCCTGCCGGCCCTGCGCCGCCGCGCGGCCAGGTCAGCCAGCCACGCCACGGCCGGGTCGGTCGGCCATGCGGTCAGGTCAGCTGCCGGTCGGTGCGGCCCAGCGGACGGGTCCGCTGGCGGGGTGGGTGTCGAGGAGACTGTCGCCGGTCCCGTCCGGGTTGCGGACGCGCACGGGGCCGGTGGCGGCGAAGAAACGTCCCGCCGACGTGTCCTGGACATACACCAGCCCGCCCTGGGGCGACCAGCTGGGATGCCATGATCCGGGCGGCCCGACGGCGCGGGTCCCACCGCCGTCGACGGTGTACAGGTAGAGGCCGCCGGTCGCCGTGCTGAACGCGATCGTCCTGCCGTCCGGTGACCAGGTGGGTTCGGCGATGTCGTCACCGGCGACGGGCGAGGTGGCCAGCGTGGTGTCGGTGCCGTCGCGGCGCACGACGTGCAGCGCCTGGTCGCGACCGGAGCGGTAGGCGAGCCGGTCGCCGTCCGGGGCGAAGGACAGTTCGAAGGCGTCGCGGAGGGCGCTGACGCGGCGCCGCCCGCTGCCGTCGGTGTTGATGAGGAAGATGCCGCCGATGTTGCGGGCGTAGGCGATGGTGCGCCCGTCGGGGGAGAAGGTGGCGTAGTCCGACGAGCCGTCGGGTTCGTCGGTGATCTGGCGGGGGTCGCCGCCGTCGGACGTCCGGACGCTCACGATCTCGCCGTCCGTGCCGGTGAAGATCACCCGGGACGCGTCCGGGGACAGCGACGGATGGTCGCCGACGCCGACCTGGTGTTCGGTGCCGGCCGGGTCGACCACGATGATCGGGCTCCCGTTCATCGAGGCGCCGTCGGCGTAGCGCGGGAACACCCGCCAGCCACGCGCCTCGGCCTGCGATCCGTCGCCGACCTTGACCACCACGACGCTGCCCGGTGCCACCCGGGTCCCCGACGGCGGCGTGGTGTCCAGGACGCGGCCGCGCGCGGAGGTCACGCTCGGTTCGGACACCGTCCGCACCGTGAGTCCGGCACGCCGCAGCCGCGCCACGATGAGCGTGCTCTCCCGCCCCCGGTAGTCGGTCAGGGTGACCGATCCGGCGGATGGCCCGGCGGACGCGGACGCGCTCGCGGACGGCGTGGGCGAGACCGGGGGAGTCGCGTTGGCCGGTGGATCGTCACGCAGCCCGACCGCGAGCCCCACCCCGGCCGCGGCGACCACGACGACGGCCGCTGCCGCCAGCGCCGGCCGCAGCCACGGACGCCTCCCCCCACTGGCACGGGTCGGCCCGGCACCGGTCGGCCCGGCACCGGTCGGCCCGACGGCCGGGGGCGGGGGCAGCACCGGCGCGGGGGTCAGGCTCGTCGGCGCGTCCGCCGATG
>NZ_CADCWS010000070.1 GCF_902806475.1 Candidatus Frankia nodulisporulans | reverse complement strand
GGCGGGTGTGCGGATCTCGACGGCGTCGGGGGGGACGCCCCGGGAGAGCAGGTGACGTCCGGACAAGGCGATCGCCGCCAGGTCGACGCTCCTCGTCGATAGGTCGTGACCGTTGCGGGGCGCGGCGGTGTCGAGGGACCAGACGTCGATGCGGAACCACATGCGGTGGCGGTGCGGGTCGCCGTCCGCGCGGACCTGGAGGAAGCGGCGTTGTAGCACGCGGCGGGCGACCTCCGTCGCGTTGGACGCGGCGGTGTCGGGTTCGAAGCCGCCGGAGGGTTCGGTCCAGTCGGCGTTCCAACGGGTGCCGTCCGCGCTGACCTGGACCAGGTAGGCGTAGGTGCGGTTGGGGACGGCCCAGCGGTCCCCGGTCGGCCGGGCTAGGCCGAGGGCCGCCAGTGCGTCGTCCGTCACATATCCATGATGTCACAACGAGCCGACTATCCATCGACAGGCAGTGATGTTCCCGTGGTCGCTGTGTCCGACGGCGGGACCGTCAGCAGGCGTGGAGGAAGCGGTCGAGGACGCGGACGCCGAAACGCAGCGATTCGAGCGGGACGCGCTCGTCCACGCCGTGGAACATGCCGGAGAAGTCCAGGTCAGCGGGCAGAAGCAGCGGGGAGAAGCCGAAGCAGCGGATGCCCAGGCGGGAGAAGGACTTCGCGTCGGTGCCACCGGAGAGCATGTAGGGGACGGGGCGGGCGATCGGGTCCTCGGCGCGCAGGGCACCGGCCATTGCGTCAACCAGCGGGCCGTCGAAGCTGGTCTCGACGGCGTCGTCGAGGACGACCCACTCCCGGCGGATGTCGGGGCCGAGGATCTCGTCGAGCTGGCGCAGGAACTCGTCGCGCTGGCCGGGCAGGTAGCGGCCGTCCACGTAGGCGACGGCCTCCCCGGGGATGACGTTGACCTTCTCCCCCGCCGCGAGCTGGGTGGGGTTGACGGTGTTGCGCAGCGTCGCGCCGATCATGCGGGCGACCGGGCCGAGCTTGGCGACGGTGGCGTCCAGATCGTCAAGGTCGAACTGCATGCCGATCGCGTCGCCGAGTTCACCGAGGAACCGGCGCACCGTGTCGGTGAGCACGAGGGGGAACTCGTGGCGCCCCAGGCGCGCCACCGCATCGCACAACGCCGTGACCGCGTTGTCATCGCTGATCATCGAGCCGTGGCCAGCGCGGCCGGTGGCGGTGAGCTTCATCCACGCCAGGCCCTTCTCCGCCGTCTCGATCAGGTAGAGCCGCAGGTCGTCGGAGACGGTGTAGGAGAAGCCACCGACCTCGCCGATCGCCTCGGTGCAGTCGGCGACATGCTGCGGATGGTTGTCGACGAGCCACCGTGCCCCCAGCACACCGCCGGCCTCCTCGTCCGCCAGGAACGCCACCACCAGGTCCCGGGACGGCTTACGCCCGCTGCGCACCAGGTCACGGACGGTGGCCAGGGTCATCGCGACCATGTCGAGCATGTCGACGGCGCCGCGCCCCCACAGGCAGCCGTCAAGCTCCTCACCGGAGAACGGCCCGACCCGCCACTGGCTGGCATCGGCAGGCACCACGTCCAGATGCGAGTGGATGAGCAGCGGCGCCCGGCTCGAATCCGCCCCCTCGATCCGCGCGATCACACTGGTACGCCCCGGCTCGGACTCGAGAATCGTCGGTTCGATCCCCACCTCGGCGAGCCTGCTCGCCACGTACTCCGCGGCCGGCCGCTCCCGCCCGTTACCGTCACCCCAGTTCACCGACTCGAACCGCAGCAGCTCCGAGCACAACTCGACCACCTCGGCCTCGGCGTTCGGCGCCGTCACCGGCAACCGCAACCCGCCCGGCCCCGCGGACACCGACCGCCCGGACACCGACCGTGCGGACAGCGACCGTGCGGACGAGGCGGACGACGGCGGCGGTGTGGTCGACATACCTCCAGTCTGCTCCGCTCCGACCCACCGCACCGACCACGCCGCACCTGCGGCAACACTTCAGCAGCTCGCCCGTAACATCCCTCGGCGTTCCTTATGTCCCGCTCCCCCTGCCCCGCTCCACATGTCCCGCTCCACATGTCCCGCTCCACATGTCCCGCTCCACCGCGCCGATGGTCACCCCGGCATCTCGTCGACGATCCTCCCGCTCCCGCCCCGCGATCACCCCCGTGGGACGGCCGGTGCGGATGCCTGCCCTGAGCTGCGGGTATGCCGTCCTCGACGGAGGGAGCCCGACGTGACGACCTACCCGTGCCCACGCACCGACCTCGACTGCGCCGCCGCCTTCACCAGCCCCGGTGACCTCGACTGGCACTTCCGGATGGCCCACGGCTACCGCCGCCTCTACCGCATCTGGACGAGCCTGCGCCCACCCCAGCCGATCGGCCCGCCCCCCGAACGCCACGTCCCCGACGGCCTGGTCGAAGGCCCCGGCACCCGCACCCTCGCCGAACTCCGCGCCGACCAAGCCGTCCACGCCGAGCAGACCGCGCGCAGCGACCAGAACGTCCTCGCCGACCAGACCCCCGAGGGTTCAGCACCGGATGCGGGCGTGTTCGCTGGTCTGCGCCCGTCGGCCACCCGCGGCGCGACGGCCGCCCACCGTCGGAAGTCGAAGCGTCACGCCCGCTCGTCCCACTGACCCGACCGCTCGTTCCGCTGGCCCGCCAGGTCATCCCGCATTAGATCATGAATTTCAAGTAGTCATATATACCAAATGCGAGGTTTCTGGGCTGCAGCGGCGGGGTTTCGGGCCGCTTGGCGCCCCCGGATAGCGGCCGAGATCGGGCGAGATCATGACATGCCGAGGGTTGTTCAAGGATGAGGGCCCCCGAAAACCGAACAGCCCTCGGCATGGCACCGAATAGCCCTCGGCATCCACCCCCGAGCCGGCGAATCGGCCAGCCAACAGACACCGAGCCAGCGAACCGGTTACCAACAGACGCCGACGACGACGGAAGGTAGCGGATGGGGTCGTGTGGATCTGGGATGTCCGCAGCGGCCGAGAGAGCGTTCGGATGGTGTTCGCCGCGCAGAGGCGGGCGGCGTTGTGGCCGCATGGGCCGTCTTTGGCGTCGGGAGAGGTGGGCGGGCCGCGTGGCGAGTGGTAGCGGCCTGACTCGCCACGAAATCTGCCGATCTGGACCGATCAGCGCCGGCCAATCCAGTAGCCAGTGCATCACCCGACGCTTAGGCAAGCGCCCGAGATCATGCGCTTCGAGTGAGAAGGCTATCCGCATCCGTAGAACTAAAGAGGCGAATCGTCAGAATATAGTCACGGATTACGTAGGGATGGTGACGCTCATCTAGGCGCAGGCCGGATCACTACCGTCTGGCGGGTCGGGCCGTCAGGATGTACGGAATCCGTCCGTGCGGCCGGCCGGCAGCTTCGGCCATGCTCCGCGGTTCACGACCGACCACCGCGTCCCGACGACCGGGTCATCCGACCGTGAGATCACGGCCGGGGGGCCACGGCGGCGGCCGCGGACCGCGACCCGAAGGGTGGGCACACGAGATGTCTGCACTCTCCGCATCGTCCGCACAGCCGGAGGTACTGGTCAGCCGGGAGGGCGTCGGCGGCGCCCTCGGCCGGCTCACCCTCAACCGGCCCCGGGCCATCAACGCGCTGACGTCCACCATGGTGGAGGCGCTGGACGAGGCGCTCGCCGACTGGGCGAACGATCCGGGCGTCGCCGTCGTCCTGCTCGACGGGGCCGGGGAGCGGGGGCTGTGCGCGGGCGGTGACATGCGGGCCGTGCGTGACGCCATCGTCGCCGGTCGGCCGGAGGACGCGCTGGCGTTCTGGTCGTCGGAGTACCGGCTCAACGCCCGCATCCGCCGGTTCCCCAAGCCCTACATCGCGATCATGGACGGGATCGTGATGGGTGGCGGGCTCGGCCTGTCCGCCCACGGGGACGTGCGGATCGTCACGGAGCGTTCGCTGCTCGCGATGCCGGAGGTCACCCTCGGGTTCGTGCCGGACGTCGGCGGCACCTGGCTGCTCTCGCACGCCCCCGGTCAGCTCGGCACCCACCTCGCCCTCACCGGACGCCACATCGGCCCCGCCGACGCGATCACCGCGGGCCTGGCCGACCACTACCTGCCGTCCGCGCGGATCCCGGCGCTGCTCGAGGTGCTGCGCACCGCCGCGGACCCGGCCGAGGCCATCGCCGCCTACGACTTCTCCGCGCACACCCCGCCGCCGGGTGAACTCGCCGCGCAGCGGGAGTGGATCGACGACCTCTACCGCGGCGACAACCTGACCCGCATCCTCAGCCTGCTCACCCACAGTGTGAAGCCCGCCACCCGGGACGCCGGCGCCGAGATCGCCACCAAGTCCCCCACCGCGCTGGCCGTCACCCTGCGTGCCCTGCGCGCGGCGACGACGATGGACTGCCTCGAGGAAGCGCTCGACCAAGAGTACCGCATCGCCAACGCCGCCCTGGCCACCCCGGACCTGGTCGAAGGCATCCGCGCCGCCCTCGTCGACAAGGACCGCACCCCCCGCTGGTCCCCGGCCCGTCTGGCGGACGTCACCGACGCCGAGGTCGACCGCTTCTTCGCCCCGGCCCCCACCGACCTGGGCCTGGGCCTGGCCGCCGCCCTCGGCGAGGTCCACGACCTCTAGCCGGGCGACCCGGCGGCCGGCTTCTCCACGGTGATGCCGGCCGCGGCATCGGCTGGCGATCGTCGGCATCGGCCACGGCGACCCCCGCTAGTCGAGGCCGGATTCGCGCGCCCAGGCGAGCAGCTGCGGGGCGAGCAGCGGCCAGCGGACGAACAGGCCGCCCGCCGCCTCGGCGGACGACCGCCGGTCGTTCCATTCGGTGTCCGGCCACGGCGGCTCGACTAGGCGCGCCCGCGGCAGGGTCGCGGCGACCCGTTCGGTGGTCTCCCGCCGGTGGTGGGGGTCGCTGGCGCCGCTGCGAAACACCAGGGTGGGGAGGTCGAGCGCGCGGGCGTCGGTGTCGGGTAGGCCGGGGACGGCCTCGTCGGCCCGGGGGCAGTACACCGCCAGCCAGCGTTCCATCGTGGCGAGGAACTCGTCCCGGTCCTGGTCGAGGATCCGCGCCCGGTTGCCGGGGTTGCGTTCCAGGGACTCCGCCCACTCGGGCAGTGCGGCGACCCCGGCCATCCCGGCGTCCCAGGCCGCCTCGAACGATCCGCCGCAGTAGTGCACGCCGATACTCAGCAGGCCGTGCACCCCGCCGCTGATCCACCACAGGGCGAGACCGGCGGCGACCTTGGGATGGCGGGCGGCGGTCAGCAGCGACACCCGGGAGCCCCCCGAACCACCGATGATCGCCGCGGGGGCCAGGCCGAGCTGGGTGAGCAGGCCGGCCAGCGCGTCGGCCTGCATCGCCGACTCCGACTCCCCGGTGAAGCAGACGTCCGACGCGCCGGTGTTCGGCCGGTCCCAGATGAGCACCTGGTTGCCGGCGGCCGCAAGCTCCTCGGCGAGCTGGCGGACACCGGGGGTGTCCTTGCTGAAGCGGCCACCCGGAGTGATCACCCAGGGCCGACCCGAGCCGATGATCTCATAAGAGATCGATAGACCGTTCACCGTTGCCACGGCCACAGCGCACCACCCTTACCTCACGTTTCGGGACCGCCTCGTCAGCGGTTCATGGGAAAACCGAGGTCGATCGCCTCGGGGGTGGGATCGGGCCAGCGGGAGGTGACCACCTGGGGCCGGGTGTAGAAGCGGATACCTTCCGGGCCGTAGATGGGCGAGTCACCGAACAGGGACGCCTTCCAGCCGCCGAACGAATGCCAGGCGACGGGCACCGGGATCGGCACGTTGATGCCGACCATGCCCACCTGGATGTCGCGCTGGAACTGGCGGGCCGCACCGCCGTCCCGGGTGAACAGGGCGACGCCGTTGCCGTACGGGTTCGCGTTGACGAGCGCCACGGCCTCGTCGTAGCTGTCCACCCGCACGACGGCGAGAACCGGCCCGAAGATCTCGTCGTCGTAGACCCGCATGCCCGGGCGGACCTGGTCGACGAGCGAGCAGCCGAGGAAGAAGCCGCCCGTATCCCCACCGCCGGATGCCACGGCAGCGGCCGGCGGCCGGGAACCGTCAACCACCACGGTGGCTCCCCCGCCCGCGGCGCCCGCCACGTAGGACCGCACCCGGTCGCGGTGTTCCGCGGTGATGAGCGGCCCCATCATCGACGCCTCCTGGTCGCCCGGCCCGATGACGACGTCCGGGATCCGGGCGGCGATCGCGTCGACCAGCGGGTCGGCGACGGACCCGACCGCCACCACCACCGAGATCGCCATGCACCGCTCCCCCGCCGAGCCGTAGCCGGCGTTGATCGCGGCGTTGGCGGCGGCGCCGAGGTCCGCGTCCGGCAGGACCACCATGTGGTTCTTCGCGCCGCCGAGGGCCTGCACCCGCTTGCCCGCGCGGGTGCCGGCCTCGTAGATGTGGCGGGCGACCGGGGTACTGCCCACGAACGACACGGCGGCCACGTCGGGGTGCTCCAACAGGCCCGTCACCGCCGGCGCATCGCCCTGGAGCACGTTGACCACACCTTCGGGAAGCCCGCGCGCGACCAGCTCGGCGAGCAGCAGCGACGCCGAGGGGTCCTTCTCCGACGGCTTGAGGACGAAGGTGTTGCCGCAGGCGACGGCGTTGGCCAGCATCCACAGCGGGACCATGACGGGAAAGTTGAACGGGGTGATCCCCGCCACCACGCCGAGTGGCCGGGCCACCGTGTGCACATCGATGCCGCCGGACGCCTCGGCGCTGTACTCCCCGCGCAGCAGGGTCGGGATGCCGCAGGCGAACTCCACGCACTCCAGGCCCCGGGCCACCTCGCCCAGCGCGTCGGAGCGGACCTTGCCGTGCTCACGGGTGATGAGCGCGGCCAGCTCCGACTGGTGGCCGCTGACCAGTTCCCGCAGCCGGAACATCAGCCCGACCCGCCGCGCGAGCGACGTCCGCGACCAGTCGGTGGCGGCGGCGGACGCGACGCGGACCGCGTCGGCCACCTCCGCCTCGGTCGCCAGCGTCACCTCGGCGGTGCGCTGCCCCGTGGCCGGGTTGTACACGGGGCTGACGCGGCCGCCGCCGGTGACCGGTTTCCCACCCGATCCAGTGTCCGATTGTCTCCATGCCGTCCTGTCGGTCAGAGGTCGTGTGGCCGGCGCCGCGCGGGACGGTCAGAGCCGGTAGAGGGCCTTCCCGTTACCACCCATGATCTTGTTACGGGTGGTTTCGGGAAGCGTGGCCATCTTGTCGGCGACGGACCGCAACGGGTCCGGGTAGAGGCAGGTCGGGTGCGGGAAGTCCGTCTCGAACAGGATGTTGTCCTCGCCGACCGCCTCGACGAGGTCAGCCAGTTTGTCGCCGTTCCGCTCGAACCAGAAGGTGGCGTAGATGTTGGTGCGGAAGTACTCCGACGGCCTGCGCTTGAGCTTCGCGAGGTCCGCCTGGGCGTTCTCCGCCATCTCGTAGTCGAGGGTCTCCAGGATGAACGGGATCCAGCCCACCCCGCTCTCGACGGAGACGGTACGAAGCTCCGGGTGCCGGTCGAAGATGCCAGCGAGGATCAGGTTCGTGACCACCCGGGCGTTGCCGATGAACAGCAGGCCGCCGCCGATCGCGAGCTTGGTGCTCTCCGTCTGTGACGCCCACGGGTACTTCCCGTAGAACGTCATCGCGGTGACGCTGGCGCCGACGTGGAAGTGCACCGGCAGCCGGTGCTCGGCGCACGCCGCCCAGAAGGGGTCCCACTCGCGGCTGGCGAGGTCCGGGGCGCCGAGATCCTGCGGGTCGGAGGTCATGTTGACGCCGCGCGCGCCGAGCTCGGCCACCCGGGCGACCTCCCGCACGCAGGACCTGATGTCCCACGCCGGCATGAGCGGCAGCGGCAGCAGCCGGTTGCCGGACTCCCGTTGGATGTCGGCCATCCCGTCGTTGTAGACCTCGACGGCGAGGCGGGCCAGGGACTGGTCCGCGGTGGCGAGGTCCTGGCCGCCCAGACCGATCGTGGACGGGAAGATGACCTGGGCGTCGATGCCGGCCTCGTCCAGAACTTTGAGCCGCTCGACGGGGTCGTGGGCGCCGACGTGGACGTCGTCGACGGTCCATTCGTGCAGCACGGTGGCCGACGCCGACTTCTGGCCGTCACGGCCGATCACCGCCCCGGCGATGAAGGCGCCCATCGGCTTCCCGTCAAAGATCCACTGACGGACGCCGTCCACCTCCACGACCCTCGGGAGACGGTCCCGGTAGGCCGCCGGGGCACGGCTGCTGAACAGATCAGCGGGCTCGGACCAGTGGGAGTCGGCATCCAGCACGTAGGGCGCTACCGGCGTTGGGCACATGCCCAAAATGTGACGCAGGACTGTGACACGCGCAACCCCTAGCTGCCTCTCGCCGGTCGAAGATGCGGACGATCGCCGGTTCTGTCAAACGCCGGGCCGCCCAGGCGCCACTACGGCCGCCGGAAATACGGCCTGCGGACGTCCACCATCCAGCAGGCGATCAGGGCTTCGGAACCGGCCGCACCACGACCACCGGCCGCCCCGCCATCCGCCATCCGCCATCCGCCATCCGCCCACGATCACACCTGTGGCCACGGCCCGTGACGTCGCCGCCGAGGGCTGCGGGCGTGCAGGATGCACACGGGTCGCCGTGGGGGTGGTTAGCGGGGGGTGCGGCGCAGGAGGTAGATGTCCATGATCCAACCCTTGCGGTGGCGGGCGTCGGCGCGGGTGCGGGTGATGGTGGCGGCGACGTCGGGCAGGGGGCCGTGGATGAGCAGTTCGTCGTCGGTGCCGAGGTAGGCGCCCCAGTAGATGTGGAGGTCCGCCCCGACCCCGGCGACGGCGCTGGTGCTGGTGCTGGTGCTGGTCAGGGTGGTGAAGGCGGTGTCGCCGTCGAGCATGACGACGAGGTCGTCGACGTCGGGGGGGAAGCCGGATTCGGCCAGGCGGCGACCGGTGGTGATGGTCACCGGGGTGCCGATGCCGTTGAGCACCAGGCGGTGGGCGGCGGCGAGGGCCTGCACGCTGGAGATACCGGGAATCACCTGGTGTTCGAAGGCGACCTTGCCGCGGGCGGCGACGCGTTCGAGGATGCGCAGGGTGCTGTCGTAGAGCGACGGGTCGCCCCAGACCAGGAACGCGCCGGTGCCCTCGTCGTCCAGTTCGTCGAGGAACATCGCCTCGTACAGGGCGGCGCGCCGGGCGTGCCAGTCGTCGACGGCGACGGCGTAGGCGGCGCGGCCGGCGGTGCTGCGGTCGTCGGAGGGGGTGCGGTCACGCGGCGGGTCGGGGGCTTCGACGAGACGGTAGGTGCCCTCGCCGAGGTGACGGTCGAGGATCTCGCGGCGCAGCGCGGTCAGGTCGCCGGCGGCGGGACCCTTGTCGAGGACGAAGAAGACGTCCGTGCGTTCCAGGGCCCGCACCGCCTGCAACGTGAGCTGGTCGGGATCACCCGCGCCGATCCCGACCACCAGCAGCGTGCGCATCTAGTCGGCGGCCGGTCCGGGAACGACAGACGGGATGATCTTGCCGGGGTTGAGGTTGTGGCCGGGGTCGATGCCGTCGAACAGGGCCGTGACCAGCGAGACGCCGGCCGGGGAGATGTCGTCGGCGAGCCAGGGGGCGTGCTCGAGGCCGACGGCGTGATGGTGCGACAGGGTGCCGCCGAGGTCGATGAAGCCCTGCTGGATCGCGGACTTCACCGCGTCGTAGCGCTCGAGGCCGTCCAGGGTCACCGGGGAGGCGAAGGCGAAGGTGAAGTAGAGGCAGGCGCCGGAATGGTACGAGTGGGACAGGTGCGCCATGATCCAGCCCTGGACGCCGATCTCGTCGAACGTCTTGTGGGCCCGGGCGACCACCCCGGTGTACAGGGAGGCGAGCTGCGACCAGCTGGTGGCGGTCTCCGAGACGTCCGCGAGGGCGCCCTGGCCGAGCAGGAAGTCGCGGATGTAGGGGGTGTCGAACTTCTTCTGGTCATAGAGCTGTCCGGGGCCGGTGCCGACACACACCCCGCCGTGGCGCTTGACGATGTCCCCGACGAACTTGCGCTGGGTGCGCACATGGCCGGATGAGCCCTCGAAGCCGATGAACGACAGGCACATCCGCTCGAGGTCGAAGTGCTTCACCCGGGCCAGGTACTGCTTGAGTCCCTTGGAGACCAGCGCCGTGACCGCCGAACCCTTCTTGCTGGTCGCCAGCGAGAAACGGGTCTCGCCGGGGTCTGCGACGCGGGTGACGCTGGGGGCCGCCTCGCTTTCGGCGATCTCGCGCATGGCGAGCAGCGCCTCGTCCCAGGTGGGGAAGAAGTAGCCGAGGATGGTGCGTTCCTCGGGCACCCGGTGGACCTGCACGGTGGCCTCGGTGATGATGCCGAGTCGACCCTCGCTGCCGAGGATCATCTCCCGCACGCTCGGTCCGGTGGACTGGCTCGGCACCGCCCGGGTCGCGAGCACACCCGCCGGGGTGACGACCCGCACGGCCTTGGTGATGTCCGCGATGTCGCCGTACTTGTCCGACTGCATGCCGGACGAGCGGGTCGCGATCCAGCCGCCGAGGGTGGAGTGGCTGAAGCTGTCGGGGAAGTGGCCGAGTGTCCAGCCCAGGGCGTTCAGCTGCGCTTCGAGGTCCGGCCCGAGCGCACCGGCCTGGACGCGGGCCAGTCGCGCGTCGGTGTCGATGTCCAGGACGCGGTCGAGGCGTCCGAGGTCCACGGACAGCACCGGACGGGTCTCACCGCGCGGAGCCTCGAGGCTGCCGGAGATGTTCGTCCCGCCGCCGAACGGGATGACGACCGCGTCGGCGTCGATCGCCGCGGTGAGCACCGCGCGCACCTCGTCCTCGCCACCCGGGTAGACCACCGCGTCGGGGAGGCGTCCGAGGTCACCGCTGCGGACCCGGACCAGGTCACGCAGGCTTTTGCCGTAGGCGTGCACGACCCGCTCGAGGGTCTCGGTGTGCACGTGCTCGGCGCCGACGGCGGATGTCAGCGCGTCGCGCAGGGCGTCCGGCAGGATCGGGTCGGCGATGTCGAGGTCGGCGAACGCCGGGGCCTGCGCGGGCGGGCGGGTCACATCCAGCCCGATGTGCTTGCGGATGAACGGTGCCAGCGCCGGCTTGTCGGCGGGCGAGAACGACACGCTCTCCCGGCCCCAGCCCCACCACTTCATGTGCTCGACCAACGGTGACTCCTCGACAGACGACGGATGGGACGGGCTCGGCCGGGCTCAGATGGTGCGGGGCTCGGGCAGTGCGGTGGTGCGGGGTTCGGGTGGTGCGGGGTTCGGGGGGTGCGGGGTTCAGGTGCCGGCGAGGCGGGCGACGACGGGGGTGAGGGCGTCCAGGGCGTCGAGGGCGACGCCGATGGTGCTGATACCGAAACGTTCGCGCCGTTCGACGAGGGCGTCGCAGATCTCGTCGACCGACCCGCACAGCGCGTGCGGTGTGGTCAGGGCCTGCTCGATGGTCAGGCCGAAACCCGAGGCCAGCAGCGCGGCGACCGACTCCCGATCCTCGGTCACCACCACCATGTGCACGCGGACCTGCAACGTCAGCTCGTCCCAGCGCGCGCCGGCCGCCTCACGAATCCAGCCGACCTTCTCCTCGGTGGCATCCGTCGTCGCGTTCGCCCCGAGCGAGGAGTCGATCACCCCGCTGGCCATGTTCATGTTCAGGCCGATGATGTCGGCCTCGCGGGCGGCCAGCGTCAGCATCCGCCGCCCGCCACCCCCGATGACGATCGGCGGGTGGGGACGCTGCACCGGCTTCGGCGTGCCGTTGAGGCCATTCACCTGGTAGAACGTGCCGGTGTGGGTGAGCGGGGCGTCGGCGAACATCCCCTTGATGACGGTGAGCGCCTCGGCCAACCGTGCGATCCGCACGCCCGGCGGGTCGAGGGTGAGCCCCGCGCGTTGGTAGTCGGACGTCATCCAGCCGGCGCCCAGGCCCAGCTCGAACCGCCCGCCGGACAGCGCGTCGAGAGTCGCCGCCTCCTTCGCGAGCACCACCGGATGCCGATAGTCATTACTGAACAGCATCGACCCGATGCGCAGTGTGGTCGTGGCGTCGGCGGCCGCCATCAGCGACGCGATCGGCGCGACCTGCTCGTCCAGATGGTCGGACACGGTGAGCGTCGCGAAGCCCAGGTCCTCCACCCGCCGTGCCAGCGCCGCCCACGACCGGGCATCCACCTGCTCCGGCGACGAACACTGGATGTTGAACCGGAACGGCCGCTTGTACGGCCCGCCGGAGATGTCGCTCACCGCGGCCACTCCCGTCTGACTCGGAACCTGGTGACTCTGACTCTGGTTCGTGCGTGACTCGTCCATCCCGCATTCCCATAACTTCTGCCGTGGCCGACCAGGATGTCATGACCGGGCGAACCCCGTCGCCCCTCGCGCGCCCGGACACGGCAGCACCCCACCATCACCAGCGGACGGCACCACCCCACGAACACCGCGGACGGACGGTGCTGGCTCACGATCGGCCGAACGCGGACGCCCCCTGCCCAGCCTGCGCGGACACGGACCCCGCGGACTGCCCGTCGCCTCGAGCCGGCAACGCCTCCCGCAGCGCACGCACCGCCGCGACCCGCGCCGCACCGGTCAGCCGATTCAGATAGAGAATCCCGTCGAGGTGGTCGCACTCATGCTGGAAACAGCGGGCGGCCAGCCCCTGCCCGGTGTACTCCACCGGCTCCCCCGACACATCCACCCCGCGCACCGTCGCCCGCCAAGCCCGTGGCGTCGGGAAGTACAGCCCCGGCACCGACAGACAGCCCTCGGCCACCCCCCGCTCCCGCGCCCGCTCGGCATCCTCAACGTCCTCGGCCCCGCCGAGGCCCCCAGCCCCGCCGACGTCCCCAGCCCCGCCGGTGTCCGCGGCCCCGCTGTCGCCCGTCCCCTCGTCGGCGGACGTCTCCTCGCCGGCGGGTATCTCCTCGTCGAGGGTGAGGACGGGGTTGACGACCACACGCGGGTGCCGCGGCACAGCTGGATCACCTGGGCTGTAGCCGACGTCGTAGACGAAGATTCGTAGCCCGACGCCGACCTGCGGCGCCGCGAGTCCCACGCCCGGCGCCGCGTACATGGTCTCGATCATGTCTTCGACCAGGCGTGCCAGCGCCGCATCGAACGTCGTGACAGGCACCGCCGGAGTGCGCAGCACCGGGTCGCCGACGGTGCGGATCGGAAGCACGGCCATGCGGACACTGTGTCACAACACGATCCACAACCAGGAAGCGGCCATCGGCCACCGACGCCAGATGATCATTTCCCCCATCGACATGCCGAGGCATGTTCGGGATTCGACCGGCCCGAACACCCAACAACCCTCGGCACGCCACCGCACAACCCTCGGCACGCGCCCACCCGGACCGGGCCGGGGCAGGTGCGCCGATCGCGGGGAGGGGGTGGATCGTAGGGTGGTAAAGGTGGACGCGGCGGAGGCGGGAGTGGCGCGACTGCGGGTGCTGGGTGAGCGGGTGACACCGGCGCGGCGGGCGGTGCTGCGGGTGCTGGCGGAGACAGCCGATCATCTGTGCGTCGAGGATGTGCTGGCCAGGGCGGATCTGATCGTCCCGGGGCTGCACCGCACGACCGTCTACCGGGCGGTGGAGACCCTGGGTGAGCTGGGGCTCGTGACGCACGTCCATCCGGCGCACGGGCCGGTGGTCTATCACCTGGCGGCGGGGTTGACCGGTGAGACGCATCTGCATGTGCGCTGCCGGCGCTGCGGCGCGATCCAGGATGTCCCGGCTGATCTGCTGGACGAGGTCGCCGACCGGCTCGCCCGCACCACCGGTTTCCAGCTGCAACCGGATCACGCGGCGCTGACGGGAGTGTGCCGGACCTGCGGCGACCGGCCGAACGCGGGTACGGGCGCGGCCATCCGACCGGCGTAGGCTGAAAGCTGAAAAGCGGCGGCGTCGGCGCGCAGTGGGCACGTCCTGTGCGAGCGTTGCGCGCGCGAAAGGCGCGGTGGCGAGTCAGGGGTAAGAAGGAGGCCGCGGGAGATGCCTGCGCAGCAGGGCCCGGTGGTCCTGGGAATTGAGACGTCGTGCGACGAGACCGGGGTTGGTCTGGTGCGGGACGGGGTGCTGCTGGGCGAGGCGCTGTCGACGAGTATGGATGAGCACGCCCGCTATGGCGGGGTGGTGCCGGAGATAGCGGCGCGGGCGCATGTGCAGGCGATCGTGCCGTGTGTGCGGGCGGCGTTGGCGTCGGCGGGGATGGCGGCGTCCGATATCGGGGCGGTGGCGGTGACGGCGGGGCCGGGGTTGGCCACCGCGTTGCATGTGGGGGTTTCCGCGGCGAAGGCGTATGCGACCGCATTGGGCGTGCCGTTGTACGGGGTGCATCATCTCGCCGGGCATCTGGCGGCGGATCTGGTGGATGGGCAGCCGTTGCCGAATCCGCTGATCGCGTTGATCGTCTCGGGTGGGCACACGTCGTTGTTGCAGGTCGGGGACCTGGCGCGCGATCCGATCGTCCATCTTGGGGACACGTTGGATGACGCGGCGGGTGAGTGTTTCGACAAGGTCGCGCGGGTACTGGGGCTGTCCTATCCGGGGGGGCCGGCGGTCGACCGGGGGGCGGCCGGGCATGATCCGACGGCGCTGGCGTTTCCCCGTCCGTTGCTGGGGCGAAACGATGCGCCGTACACGTTCTCGTTCTCCGGGTTGAAGACGGCGGTGGCCCGCTGGGCCGAATCGCATCCGGATTCGGGGGTGGCGTCCGGGGATGTGATCGCGTCGTTTCAGGAGGCGGTGGTCGACGTGCTCACCGCGAAGGTGATCCGGGCGTGCCGCGACCGGGGCATCGCCGATCTGCTGATCGTCGGTGGGGTGGCGGCGAACAGCCGGCTGCGGGAGGTCGCCGCGTCCCGCTGTGCGGCGGCGGGGATTCGGCTGCGGGTACCGGCCCGGCGCCGCTGCACCGACAACGGGGTGATGATCGCCGCGCTCGGTGACCTGCTGGTGCGGGCGGGTGCGCCGCCGTCCCCGCCGGATCTGGCCGCGATGCCCGGCGCCTATCTTGAGCGGGCGCAGCTCGGCGTCCCGGTGACCCTGACCCCGACCGCGGCCTGAATCGGGAGGACCCCCAGGATGCATCTCGGCCACGATCACAGCGACGCCCTGCCCGCCGGCAGCCCAGCCAGTGTCGGTGTCGGTGTCGGTTCCAGCGCTCGGCCGGGGTCGGTGGACGCGGGTCGCGCGCCGCGGATCGGGATCGGCGGGCCGGTCGGCAGCGGTAAGACGGCGCTGGTCGCGGCGCTGTGCCGGGCGCTGTCGGGGAGCCTGCGCCTCGGCGTGGTCACCAACGACATCTACACCACCGAGGACGCGGACTTCCTGCGGCGGGCGGGTGTGCTCGACCCCGGGCGCATCCGGGCGGTGGAGACCGGCTGCTGCCCGCACACCGCGATCCGCGACGACATCAGCGCGAACCTCGACACCGTCGAGGATCTCGAGGCCGAGACCGGTCCGCTCGATCTGGTGCTGGTGGAATCCGGCAGCGACAACCTGACCGCCACGTTCAGCTACGGTCTGATCGACCGGCAGATCTTCGTCGTGGACGTCGCCGGCGGCGACAAGGTGCCGCGCAAGGGCGGTCCGGGTGTGACCAGCAGCGACCTGCTCGTCATCAACAAGACCGATCTCGCTCCGCTGGTCGGCGCCGACCTTGGTGTGATGGCCCGTGACGCCGCCGTCGCCCGCGGCACCCGTCCGGTCCTGTTCACCTCCCTGGCCACCGATCCCACCGCCACCGACGTGACGGCCTGGGTCCGCGTCCAGCTCGCCGAACTCGCCCCCGCCGCCCACTAGACCGCGCACCCGCGGACCCGCGGAACAGTGCCATCGCGCGGCCACATGCGGCACCGCTCAGGGTAGGTGCGGTTCCCGCGCCTGACCGGACGGCTCAGCGACCAGGGGGCGTCCCCGGAGAGCAGGGGGCATGGGCGTGTCCGACGGATAGGTTCGCAGCGAACTCGGGGCCCGGCGGCGACGGCGGGACGAGGCGGGCCGGCCGGGCCGGTGCGCCCGGGCGACCAGGGTGCCGGCGAGGAGAGCGATGCCGGCCTGGCAGCCGAGCAGGGCGAGGACCGTCGAGGTGATCTCGTCGGCGAAGACGGCCACGACCACGGTGGACGTCGGCGTGCACACCGCCAGCACCCAGACGATCCCCCGGTCACCGACACCGAGCAGATAGGTCGCGAACAGCAGGGTCGCGGCGAGGAACGTCGTCGCCAGCGCCAGCACCCACAGGACCCCGGACGCCGCCGCCAACCGGGACCCGAACAACAACGACAGCAGCGGACGCCCCGCCACCGCACCCGCCGCGGACAGCAGCAGCCCCGGCACCACCACGATGATCATCGCCAGGGCCAGTGCCGCGTAGGCCGTGCGTCCCTCCCGGCGCCGCCGGGCCGCCTCTGCCAGCAGGTAGTTCGCCACCGCCAACCCGACGAACACCGGGATCTTGCAGGCCGTGGAGATCGCCGCGTAGCTGCCCGCCGCCTCCGGATTGCGCCATCCGACCAGGACGACGTCGACGTTCTGGAGCAGCGCCAACGGCATCAGGGTCGCCAGCGCCACCGACGAGTCCGCCAGCAGCACCCGGCGCGTGCGCCACCCCTGTACCTCGGAGCGCACATGACCGGACCAGGCGTGATCGGACGCGGCGTGGGTGTCCGAGGTGCGAGCCGCCGCCGAGGTGTGGGTGTCCACCGAGGTGCGGGAAACCGAGGTGCGGGAAACCGAGGTGCGGGAGGTCGAGGTGCGGGAGGTCGAGGTGCGGGAGGTCGAGGTGCGGGAGGTCGAGGTGCGGGAGACCGTGGTGCGGGCGGCGGAGGTGGCGGCGAGGGCGCCGACGAGCAGGCCGAGGCCGGCGCCGTCCACGCCGAGGCCCGCGCAGGCCGCGACGAGGATGACGGTGACCCGCAGGGCCGTTTCGTACACCATGTTCCAGGCGAGCCCCGGATAGTTCCCGCGCGCCTGGAGCAGGCCCCGCTCCACGCAGACCGCCAGCCACAGTCCGGCGGCCACACCGGCCTCGGCGATCGCGACCGGATGCGGGTAGGACAGCAGCGCCGCGACCGGCCGGCAGACCACGACCGCGATCCCCGCCGCGACCAGTGCCATGGACGCGGTCGCCGCCCGCAACCGCCGAATCCAGGCGATGCGGGCCCGTCCGGGAATGCTGCTGGGGGCCAGATCCCGGCGCACGACAGCGGTGAGCACGGCGGTGCCCACCACCGCCAGCACGAGGTAGATGTTCGTCTGCACGACCACGGCGCCATAGCCGGACGGGTCGAGCACCCGGGCGAGCACCAGGTTCATCACCAGGTTGAGCCCGTTGGCCACCCCACCCGCGACCGCCAGCAGCATCGGCCCGCGCAGCAGCTCGACCACCAGTTCCCGCCGTGCCGGCCGCACCGGTCGCACCGGCTGTGCTGGCTGTGTCATCGGCCGGAGGTCCTGCTGTCGGCCAGGGGCGGCGAGCCGCCAGGGGTATC
>NZ_CADCWS010000069.1 GCF_902806475.1 Candidatus Frankia nodulisporulans | reverse complement strand
CCGGAACGTCGTAGAGTAGCCGTTATCCTCCTTGCTCCAGACGTCGAGACACCAACGTTAGGGTCATCTTGTCCACGACGCGTCGCGATTCGTCCACCGTCCACTCACCTCAGTCTGGCCAGGCCACGGGCGTAACCCGCTACCAGATCGGTGAGGTGGCCGAGCGGGTCGGGCTGTCCCTGCGGACGGTGCGGTACTACGAGGAGGCCGGTCTGCTCACAACGGCGGGCCGTACTCCCGGCGGCTTCCGTCTGTACGGTGACGAATCGGTCGACCGACTGATGGTGATCAAGAAGATGAAGTCCCTCGGGTTCACCCTCGAGGAGATGCGCTCGTTGTTGTCCGTGCGCGATGAACTGGCCAGTTCGGGCATTCCGGACGAGCGCCGCGGCGAACTGCGCGAACTGCTGCGCACCTGGGTCGTGCTCGCGGAGGAGAAACTCGCCACCCTGCGGGCGCAGGCCGGCGTCGCCGAGGACTTTGTCATCGGCCTGCACACCGACGCGGACCGTTCGGTGTGAGACGCCGGCAGTCTCCACGGCCCGGCGCTCGACAGCCCAGCCACCGATAGTCCAGTCACCGATGGCCCGGTTGCCGATGGTCCAGCCACTGAGGGCCCGGCCGTCGAGGGCCGAGGTGTCGGTGGACGACTCGCCGAGGGGTTTCGTGGCGCGCTGTGGTCCCCGGTGGGCGTGGGTCCACGAAACGGCGCCCCTCGGATGGGCGCCCCTCGGTGTGAGGGGTGGGCTACCGCGAAGCCGGGCTATCCGGAACCATGCCGGCCAGGTACGACGTTGACCGGGTATCACGCTGGCCAGATATCCGCTGTCCAGGCATTACCGTGGCACGACCGATGCTCGAAGCTCCGACCGTCCCACTCACCGTGAATAGGGTCGAATTGTCCACTGCCAGCAGTGCCAGGTCGTCCGCTGACGCCCGCGAGGGCCGGTATGAGATCGGTGATGTTGCCATCATGGTGACGTTGTCGCTGCGTACTGTCCGTTTCTATGAGCAGGAGGGGCTGTTGGTGGCGGTGGGCCGCACCGACAGCGGCTTCCCCCTTTACGACGACGACGCACTTGACCGCTTCTTCCTGATCAAGAAGATGAAGCCGCTGGGCTTCACCGTCGAGGAGATGCGTTCGCTGCTCACACTGCGGGAGGAGATCGGCAAGCCCGGTCTGACCGCGCTGGATCGGGCCCAGGTCCGCGAGCGGCTGCAGACATGGGTGAGTCTCGCCGAGGAGAAACTCGCCTCCCTGCAGGAGCAGGTGCGTCTCGCCGAGGACTTCATGCTCGGCCTGCGCGACGACGCGGCCCGCTCGCTGCGCGCCGACCCCGACGCCCACAGCGCCCAGGACTTCTTCGACGACACGTTCCTCAACTTCCTCACCGAACCCCTGCGCGACGTCGACGGCCGTGATGGCAGCGCCGGCCGCGCCGATGGGTCGTCCCACGAGGGCGACGTCGGGGACGGTACGGGTCCGCGTACCGAGGGCTGATCCGGCTCGTCCGGCCCGCCGCGGCCGGTCAGACGAATGATGTCTGCCGTCGGCAGATCTGCCACAGGCAGATCCACGCCTGGATCGGCGCCGCGACGGCGAGGCTGGGAGATGCCGGCGCCGCGACCGCGGTTCCCGACCCCGCCGGCGGAAAGGCACCCTCATGACCGACCCGTCCGCGCCGTCCCGGGGACTGACCGTCCCAGGCGCATCGCACCGCCTGGCCATCGCGGGCCATGCCGCCTCCTCGGCCTCCTGGGCCTCCCCGGCCTACCCGGGCGGACCCGCCCCGCTGGCCGCGTCGGGGGGTGCCATCCGGCTGGCGGGTGGCGGGAATCCGTCCGCCGGACTCGATGACCAGGTCTACGCGCGGCTGCTCGACAGCCGGATCATCTTCCTCGGCACCGTCGTCGAGGACGACGTCGCCAACGCGATCAGCGCGAAGCTGCTCCTGCTCGCCGCGGAGAACCCGCGGGCCGACATCTGGCTCTACATCAACTCGCCGGGCGGGTCGGTCAGCGCCGGGATGGCGATCTACGACACGATGCAGTTCATCGAGAACGACGTGGCCACCGTGACACTGGGGCTGGCGGCGTCCATGGGCCAGTTCCTGCTGTGCGCGGGCGCCCCCGGCAAGCGTTACGCCCTGCCGCACGCCCGGATCATGATGCACCAGCCGCACGGCGGTATCGGCGGGACGGCGGCCGACATCTCCATCCAGGCGGAGCAGATGCTCTACACCAAGCGGGTCCTCCAGGAACGCACCGCCGAGCACAGCGGCCACACCGCCCTGCAGATCGCCGCCGACTCCGACCGGGACCGCTGGTTCACCGCCGTCGAGGCCCGCGACTACGGCCTGGTCGACCATGTCGTGCAGCGCGTCGGTGAGGTGCCCGGCTCCCACGCCGGTGGCATCGGTCCGCGCCGCGCCGCTGGCCACGCCGGCTTCGAGTCCGAGGTCGGCGCCCGATGACCGCAGGCATCCGGCCGTCCGCACGCCATGTGCTGCCGAACATCGTCGAGCGCACCTCACGCGGCGAGTACTCGATGGATCCGTACTCGAAGCTCCTCAAGGAACGGATCATCTTCCTCGGCGTGCAGATCGACGACGTGTCGGCCAACGACGTGATGGCGCAGTTGCTGTTCCTGGAGTCCGAGGACCCGGACCGCGACATCTCGATCTACATCAACTCCCCGGGTGGGTCGTTCACGTCGCTGACCGCGATCTACGACACGATGCAGTTCGTCCGGCCCGACGTCTCGACGATCTGCATGGGCCAGGCCGCCTCCGCGGCCGCGGTGCTGCTCGCCGCCGGGGCGCCCGGCAAGCGCCTAGCGCTCGCGCACAGCCGGATCCTCATCCACCAGCCGTCCGCGCAGGCGGAGGGCCAGTCCAGCGACCTGGAGATCCTGCGCATCCGCACGCTGCAGGAGGTGCTGTTGGCCCGCCACAGCGGCCAGGACGAGACGCGGATCCGCCGCGACACCGAACGCGACAAGATCTTCAGTGCGGAGGAGGCGAAGGACTACGGCCTGATCGACGAGGTCCTGACCAGCCGCAAGCTCTCCGCCACCCGACCGGCTTTCGCCTGACCCGCCCGTCCGCCTGACCGCCCGATCACCCCGTGACCATCCGCGCCCGACTGGCGGGTTGTCATCTGGGGTGATCGGGCTATGTTGTGACGTGGCGCACTCTCAGGAGGGGTCCATGCTCAACCTCGCGGTCGTTCTGGAAGAGGCGGCCCGCACCTGGCCGCGGCGTGACGCGCTCGTGTTCGGCGAGCACCACCTCACCTACGCCGAGCTGGACGCCGCCGCCCGCCAGATCGCCGCGGCGCTGGCGGCCCGCGGTATCGGGCCCGGTGACCGGGTGGCGCTGACCTGCCCGAACCTGCCGGCCTTTCCCGCCGTCTACTTCGGCGTTCTCAAGGCCGGGGCGACGGTCGTCCCGCTGAGCGTTCTGCTCACCGAACGCGAGATCGCCTTCCACCTCACGGACGCGTCCGTTCGGGCCTACCTGTGCTTCGAGGGAACGCCGGAGCTGCCGACGGGCCGGGCGGGGCAGGCCGCGTTCGCCGCCGTGCCCAGCTGCGAGACGTTCGTCCTGATCACCGCCGACCCCGCCGGTGGCCGGTCACCAGCCCTGGGACCGGACGACCTGCCGGCCGACGACCAGGCGGCGAGCGGGGTCGAGACGTTGGCGGCGTTCACCGCCGGGGTGGCGGCGGACTTCGACACCGTCCCGACCAGCGAATCCGACATCGCGATCGTCCTCTACACCAGCGGCACGACCGGATCCCCCAAGGGCGCGCAGCTCACCCACTCCAACATGGTGCACAACGCCGTGGTCTCCACCCGGGTCTTCGACGCCGCCGAGCATGACGTCCACCTGGTCGTCCTGCCGCTGTTCCACGCGTTCGGGCAGACGACCAACCTCAACGCCGGGTTCGCCAGCGGCGCCACCCTGGTGCTGCTGCCCCGGTTCGAGCCGCGGACGGCCCTCGCCGCCCTGCGCGGCCACGCCGTCACCTTCTTCGCGGGCGTCCCGACGATGTACTGGGCGCTGCTGCACTGCCCGGATGTGGCGCCCGCCGACCTGGACCACATCGCGTCCAGCCTGCGGATCTGCGTGTCCGGAGGGTCGGCGATGCCCGGCGAGGTGCTGCGGGCGTTCGAGCGGCGCTTCGGCGTCGCGATCCTGGAAGGCTACGGGCTCTCGGAGACCAGCCCCGTCGCCACCTTCAACCGCGCCGACCGGCCGCGCCGCGCCGGGTCGATCGGCCTGCCCATCTGGGGGGTGGAGGTCCGCGTCACCCGTGCGGACGGCACCCCCGCCGCCGACGGCGAGACCGGTGAGCTGTGCGTACGCGGCCACAACGTGATGCGCGGCTACCTGGGCCAGCCCGAGGCGACCGCCGCCACCATCGACGCCCAGGGCTGGCTGCGCACCGGTGACCTCGGCCGCCGCGACGCCGACGGCTACTTCTACCTGGTCGACCGCCTCAAGGACATGATCATCCGTGGTGGGTTCAACGTCTACCCACGGGAGATCGAGGAGGTGCTGCTCACCCACCCCGACGTCAGCCTGGCCGCGGTCGTCGGTATTCCGCACGAACGGCACGGCCAGGAGATCATGGCCTTCGTGATCCGCCGACCGGACGCCTGCCTGACCGCGGCCGAGCTCATCGCCTGGTGCCGCGAGACCATGGCCGCCTACAAGTACCCCCGCCACGTCGAGTTCCGCGACACCCTGCCCATGACCGCCGCCGGCAAGATCCTCAAGCGCCAGCTCGTGGCCCTGCGCCCGTCCGACACGCACTGAACAGGGCCCGCGCGGCCCGCCGGGGTGACCGTGGGCGCACGGGCGGGTGAGCTCAGATGTCGCGGACGAGGAGCCATTCGAGGGCGAGGTCCTCCAGCGGTGGGAGTTTGTCGTCCGGGTTGTTGATGGCCAGCAGGTCGGAGACGGAGGTGCCGTTCTGGGCGGCGATCTGCTCCCAGGTCTCGCTGACGCCGTCGAAGGTCAGTACCCGGTGCGCCCGGAAATCCGGAACGGAGACCTGTAGGTCCAGGCCGTCGTCGACGAAGCCCTGCGCCAGGGTGAGTTCGACGTCCGCGTTGAGTTCGGCGAACCTCGGCGCGGGTATCGCGGTGCCGCGGGAGATCCAGTCGTGGCCGCGGCGACCGCTGGCCGCGGGAAAGGGGAGACGCCGGATGCCTCCGGCGGCGGTGGCCACCGCGGGTAGCGCGAACTGACGCCCGCCGTGGCCGACGGCGGTGCCGAGGAACTCGGTGTGGCCCTGGAAGAAAGCGGCGTATATCGCGTTCACGCCGACGGTCTGGATGGCCTGGGTGACCCGGTCGACGTAGGAGCGGTATTCCTCGGTCGCGGTGTAACCGGTCAGCCAGCTCCGGCTGGCGCGGAAGTTTCCGGCGCCGACGATCCGCTTGTTCAGGTCGGTGAGCTGCTCGTCCGACCAGGTGCCGACATGCCGGACCACCTGCACGGCCAGGTATTCGCAGATGCCCTCCCGCACGACGACGCTGCGCCCGGTCGCGGTCGGGAGCAGCGGATGTTGCAGCACGTGAATGTACTCGTGTACCAGGTTCGCGAAGATGGTCCACTTCTTCTGCGCGACGGCCGCGGACGTCAGCTCCGTCTCGGTCGCCTTCCAGTCCGGCACCCAGGGTGCGATGAAGACCCGGGCGGTGTTCGGGTCGGTCATGGACATGACGAACTTCTCATAGCGGATGAGCGCGTCCCGGTGGGCCGCGAGGAACGGTTCCACCACCGCCTGCTGGTAGAAGGCGGACTCCTCGGGGGCGCCGTTCTCGTGGTGGAACGAGTGCCTGGTGGCCACCGCCCGGGGCCCGTCGGTGCCCATCAGGAAACCGATCACGTTGGCCGGCTCGGTCGTCCACCTCAGCCGGGTTCGGGTCGGGAGGTCCGCCATGGAGACAATGGTGGGAGCGTCCCCGTCGACGGTGAAGCTGAAATGTTGCCGGGTGTTCAGGAGGCTGGCCGGCAGGGCCGCGGTGCGGGTCCAGTCGGCGAAGTACGCGTCGACGATCTCGCGGGCCGCTGCCGCCGCGGGCAGCAGGCTTCTCAGGTCGATGCTGCGGGCGTTCTCCTTACGTTGGATGGCCGGTTCCTGGTCATCGATCGCCGTCTTCAGCGCGGCCTTGAGTTCGGTCGCGAACGCGTCCTTCGCCGCGGCCGAGTCATGGGTGCGTTCCCAGACATGGTGATCGGGCTGGGTTTTGTCAGCCGGCGGCGGGGTGAGCTCCTCGGGTGGGATCGGTAGGCCTAACAGTGCCCGGACGGTCGGCCTCTCCTGCGCCGTGAGCAGCTTCGTCCCGGTTCGTTGCGACATGCTTCCACCAATCCGCTGGAGTGCGCCGGAAAAACAGCGCCAATAGTCGCATGCCCCGCCGTGCCGCCGCCGAACGTTTCGTGATCCGGTGACAATTACCGTCGTTGTTCGTGGCCGTCACGAACTACCGTCCCGTCGATAACGCACATATCGGACTCAGGGCATCGAAGGACCGCGAACCATGTTTCTCGGTATTCGCCGTTCTCCCGGTGACGGGAGGCGTCGGCCGCAGTCAGACGTGGGCCGCGGTGGGACGGGAACGTGCCGCCACCGACTGCCGGCAGCGGGGCCGCCCGTACCCGGCACGCCGACGCATCCCCGCCCGGCTTCGGACGATGCCACCGCCACCAGCGGCGACGACGATCCGCGCCGCACCCGTGCGGCCCACACCCGTCGCGTCAAGACGGCGGATGCTGCCGACCCCGTCGGTGGACAACCCGATGTCGCCGGCCGCGCCGGACATCCCGCCGATGGGCCCGATGCCGACCTGCCCCACGACACCCTGCCCCACGACACCCTGCCCCGGCACACCCAGTGACACAAACGTGCCGTTCCGCCCCACATCCTGGACGGACCCGCCGACCAGCGGCTCCGCGGCGCGGGAACGAAGCTGGCCGAGGAAACCGGCGGTGGCCTGCCCGGCGACGGCGCCGGTCAGCACCTCGACCACCGCGGCCGAGCCGGTGAGCTGCGGCCCACCCGAACTGGTGAACCCGGGGCCGGTCAGCGCCGCGGTGCGGGCCGGGTTGGCACCGGCCGCGGCGGACGGCACGACCAGCGGCTCCACCCGGGCGAGTTCGAGGCGGACCTCGTCGAGCAGGTCGGCCAGGCGGATACCCAGAGCCCGGCAGATCGCCGCGAGCACCTCCGAGGAGGCCTCCTTACGGCCCCGCTCCACCTCGGACAGATACGGCATCGACACCCGTGCGGCATCCGCGACGTCGCGCAGGGTACGCCCCTGGGCCTGGCGGTGGCGGCGCAGCGCCTGACCGACCAGCCGCCGCCGCAACGGCACCTCGACCCGCGGGTTCGTCATCGCCACCGGGACCACCCTCCGCCACTCCGAGACATCGAGCGTATCCGTTTCCCCTACCGTCCGGACCTCGTCCCCCGGTTCCGTGGACACTTCCGTCCCAGCGCTCCAGCCCTTCCCGCCAACAGCCCCGCCGCCGGTAGCCCCGCCACCAGCGCCATCAACGTCCGCCGTGGCCAGGAGGAGCAGGAGGAGCAGGAGGCGGGGGAGAGGTGAGGGTGGCGAGGTCGGCGCGGCGTAGGCAGCAGTGGACGCCGACCACCTGGTCGACGACCTGGCTGACGGCGAAGTCGCCGGCGGCGGAGAGATAGGCGAGGGCCACCGCGGGTGGCAGGCCGTACCGATCGCCGAGGAAGGCGATGGCGTTGCGGGTCGCGGCCCGCATCGCGGCACCGAGGTCGGGGTCCAGACCGGCGACGATGTGCAGGGAGTCGGTGCCCGCCCAGGGCGCGGTCAGCGTGCGGGCGAGCGTGCGGGCGCCGTCGTCGGCGTGGACGGTCAGGCGCAGCAGCGCGCGCAGGGGAGCCTCGAACGCGGTCAGGGCCACCTCGCCGTCGCCCTGGGCGAAATGCGGGTCGCCGACGTAGAACAGCGCGTCCGGCACCTGGACGGGCAGGTAGAGCCGGGCGCCGACACCCAGATGGCGGATGTCGAGATTGCCGCCATGCGGCCCGGGCGGCACCGAGTGGACGGGGCGGTCCCCGGCCACCGCCACCCCCATGATCCCCAGGAAGGGACGCAGCGGGAACCGGATCGCCCGGCCGTCACCGACCCGGTAGGACACCGTGCCCACCGCCGTCGGTGTGCGCGACGAGGCACACCGGTGGCACGTCCACCCCCGGTGGCAGGTCGGCGGGGGTGATCGGCAGTTCGCCGGGCAGCGCGCCCCGACCATGCCGGTTGCTGATCACCCCGTACGGTGCCCGCTGGACGAGTTCCAGCACCTCGACCTCGAGGACGTCCCCGGGCCGGGCGCCGCGGACGGCCACCGGGCCGGTGACCACATGCGGGCCGGCGGCCTCGGGTGTGTGCCGGCGTCCGGAGTCGAGCAGGGCCAGCGCGTCGTCGAGGATCTGGTCGGACCGGATGCCCGCGGCGCCGAAGAAACCCCGGGGATCGCTGCCCTGGTCGGCGAGCAGCCCCTCATGACTGATCGTGTCGAAACGCACCGCCGCCCCGGACGGCACCCGCAGCACCGGACGGCTCACCGCGTTCGGCAACAGCCCCCAGCCCACCTCGTCCGCCCGCGCCGGAACATACGGCGCGTCCGCGGGAACACCCACCCCGCGGTGTCGCAGGGCGGTGGCGGCCAGAACCTCACTCAGCTGCGGCATCACGGCCGCAGACCCTCCCACACCCTCATGTCCCCGGCGTTACACCGCCCTCACCGCCATACCCTGTATCGGGACAAACAGGTCGCACTGGCTCCTAATCGAAGATCTGATGTGTGCCAACGTGCAGACAGACGATATGCGGGCCGGGCCGATCTGGAAGCGGCCCACAGTACGTCCAAAGTGCTCTTCCGTCCGTAACTCCTCCAAGGTGTGGAGCTGAGCATGCCGGGGTGCGCCGGAGGTTGGCATCGGGGCGCAACGGGGTGGCAACGCGGGGGAAAAGGGCTGGTCGCAGGATGTTCGCGTGGTCAACATCCGGCTGGGCGCCGCCCGGAACTCCTGGGGGGTGACGGCGGGGCACGTCGATCTGCGCCGTGAACCCGTCGCACCGCGGCCGGTCACCCTCGACGCCCGTCCACAGCGGGTGACTCTCGATCTCGCCCGCAGCGCGCTCGTCGTGGTCGACATGCAGAACGACTTCTGCCATCCGGCGGGCTGGCTCGCCTCGATCGGGGTGGACATCGCGCCGGCCCGCCGGCCGATCGAGGCGCTGCGCCGCGTACTGCCACCGCTGCGGATGGCCGGCGTGCCGGTGATCTGGCTGAACTGGGGCAACCGGGCGGATCTCGCGAACGTCCCGCCGGGCGTGCGCCACGTCTACGATCCGGACGGCAGCGGCGGCGGGCTGGGAGCCCCGGCGCGCCCGGGGGGCAGCCCCACGTTGCAGGCGGGCAGCTGGTCGGCGGCGATCGTCGACGAACTCACCCCGCCGGCCACCGATCTGCGCGTCGACAAGTACCGGATGAGCGGCTTCTTCGACACCCCGCTGGACGCGGTGCTGCGCAACCTCGCGGTGACCACCGTGCTGTTCGGCGGGGTCAACTCCGACCAGTGTGTGCTGGCGACCCTGACGGACGCGGCCTGCCTGGGCTACGACGTCGTGCTGCTCGAGGACTGCGCGGCGACGACCTCCCCCAGTTCTGCCATGACGCGACCGTCTACAACGTCGCCCAGTGCTTCGGTTTCGTCGCCGACTCCACCCCCCTGGTGGACGCCCTGACAGTGGACGCCCTGACAGCGGACGCCGCCCTGACCTCGGCCGGCCCGACCTCGGACGCCAGGGGCGCCACGTCCGATGGGGGGAGGTAGCCGATGGTCGCGGTGCCACCTGTGCTGATCGGGCCGGACGCCCTGGAGATGCGCCGCATCAGCGCGGGGGACAGCGTCCGCCTCGGGGTGCTCGCCGGGCCGGAGATCTCCCCGGTCACGGTGCTGCTCGAGGCCTGGGACGTCGCCGGCGCGCAGCCCCCGAACAGCCATCCGATCTCCACCGAACTGTTCGTGTTCCTGCGCGGGACGGGCCTGGCGGTCTGTGACGACACGCGGGTTCCCGTCGCCGCCGGGGCGACCCTGGTGCTGCCGCCGACCTCGCTGCACCACATCCGCAACACCGGTCCCGGCCGGCTCTACGCCCTCACCCTCATGTGCCCGGACGACGGTTTCGCCGCCCTCGTGCGCCGCGGCCCGCGGGCCAGCACCGACGCCGAGGACCGCGCCGTCCTCGCCGCCCTTCCCGCGGCTCTCCCCGCACTCCCATCCGGATCTTCACCCGGATCTCCGGACGCCGCCCTGTGACGTCGGACGCCACCCCCGCCACCCTCGCGCCGCCGCTGGCGGTCGCGGACTGGTTCGCGCTGCGCCCGTTGGCCGCGCGGACCTGGCTCGTCGCCGAACCGGGCCATGTCAACTGCTTCCTGATCGAGGGCGACGAGCGGGCCGTGCTCGTCGACACCGGCCTGGGCCTGGCCGACATCCACGCCGCCGCGCGCACGCTGACCGACCGGCCGATTCTCGCCGTCAACTCGCACGGACACGACGACCATCGCGGCGGCAACTGGCTGTTCGACGACATCGCCGCCCACCCCGCGGCCGCACCTGCCGTGACCAGCGCCGTCGCGCCGCAGCGGCTGGCCGCCTACCTCGGTGTCGCCCGTGAGCAGTACGCCGCCTACCGGCGTCGGCGCGCCGACGACGAACGCTTCTTCCACCAGTTCACCGCCGAGACGACCCCCCGCCCGGTTCCCCCGGACGCCGACGCCTGGACGGTGCCCGCCGGCCCCACACCCGCCCCGCTGACCGACGGGCAACGCCTGGACCTCGGTGGACGCGAACTGACGGTGCTGCACACCCCCGGTCATTCGCCGGACTCGCTGTGCCTGTTCGACGAGCGTGCCGGCCTGCTGTTCGCCGGCGACACCCTCATCACCGGCGACTTCTGGGTGCACCAGCCCGACGCCGCCATCGAGATCTTCGCCGCCACCCTGCGCACCCTGCACCAGCGCCTGGCCGGTTCGATCCGCGAGATCTTCCCAGCGCGCACCCTGCGTTACCGGGTCGGCCCGGACTTCCTGCGCCGCGCCGCGGACGCCTTCGACCAGGTCGCCGCCGGGCGCGCCCCCGGGCGCCCCGGCACCGACCTGCTGCGCCGTCCCGCCCTGCGCCACGACTTCGCCGACTTCAGCATCCTGCGTCCGCTCCCCGCCGGCGTCACCCCGACGGATCCCGCCCCGGCCCGCAGCGCCGACCGTGTTCCCGCCGGGACCGGGGTGTCGTCGGTCTGGCGGGAGCGGGGGGAGCCGCTGGTGGGGCCGGTGGCCGACGGGGCGCTCACCGGGCTGCGGGTGGCGGTGAAGGACCTGTTCGCCGTGGGCTGCTACCGCGTCGGCGCCGGCAATCCGACCTGGCTGGCGCTGGCCCGGGTCGAACCGCGCGACGCCGACGCGGTGGCGATGCTGCGGGCGGCCGGGGCGTCGATCGTCGGCATCGCCCAGACGGACGAGTTGGCCTTCGGGCTCAGCGGCGTGAACGTCCACTACGGCACACCCCCCAATCCGGCGGCTCCGGATCGGGTGACCGGCGGGTCGAGCAGCGGGCCGGCGGCCGCCGTCGCCGCCGGGCAGGCCGACATCGGCCTTGGCACGGACACCGCGGGGTCCGTGCGGGTCCCCGCGTCGGTGTGCGGGTTGTACGGACTGCGTCCGACCCATGGCCTGGTGCCCACCGGCGGGCTGCTCGGTCTGGCACCGTCCTTCGACACGGTGGGCTGGCTCGCCGCCGACGCCGACGTGCTGCGCGGCGTCGGTGAGGTGCTGCTGCCGTCCGGACCGCCGCCGGACGGGGAGCCGACGAAACCGACGAAGCTGCTGGTCGTCGACTCGGCGGGGCTGGTCACGGTCGCCGCCCGGCTCGCCGACGTGCTCGGAGCGGACCTGGTGGTCGGGCCGGTACGCGAGGACGACGACGTCGACGGGCTGCTCGAGGCGTTTCGTGTCGTCCAGGCCGCGCAGGCGTGGCGGCTGGATTCGGGCGCATCCCGGGGCGTTGGGGGAGACGGTGGCGGCCCGGTTCCGCGTCGGCGCGACCATCGACGCGGACGTCGAACAGGCCGCCGCCCGCCGGATCGCCGAGGGCCGGGCCCGGCTGCTCGACCGGCTCGGCCTGACGACGTGGGTGGTGCGCCCCGCCGCGGGGGGCCCGGGGCATCCACGGGACGCGGGCCGGGACGACACCGAGGCCTGGCGACGGGCGACGCTTCGCGCCACCGTGGTGGCAAGCGCCTACGGGCTGCCAAGCTGCGTCGTGCCGACCGCGCCCAGCGGCCGAGAGTCGGGCGGCCCAGGCCGAGCGGCGCCGGTCGGCGCGGCGATCGTCGGCCCGCCCGGCGCGGACCGGCTGCTGCTCGACGCGGCGGTCGCGTTCGGCCATCCTGGCGCCACATGACCGGTGTCCGCGCGGATGTCGGGCTCCGCCTCGGCGGGGCCGTGCGCGCCCGGCGTCGCGCCCTCGGTCTCACCTTGGTGGACGTCGCCGGCCGCGCGGGTCTGAGCCACCCGTTCCTGAGCCAGCTCGAACGCGGTCTGGCCCGGCCGAGCATGCGCTCACTGACCGCGATCGCCGCGGCGCTCGGCACCAGCGCCCAGGCCCTGATGGCCGCGGCGGAAGCCGTCCCGGCGACCGGCACCGCGCCGGCGAGCTTCGAAGGGGGGAGCGTCGCACCGGCGAGCGTCGTGCGTCATGACACCGCGGCGGTGGATTCGCCCGGGGGCTGTGTGCGGACCCTGGTGCGGGGCGAACGGGCCATGTTGCCGGCCGAGTACATCGGCGCCCCGCCGATTTTTCACGACTACTTCGTGCACGACGGCGAGGAGTTCGTCTACGTCGTCACCGGACGCATCGAGGTCGACATCGACGGCGCGCTGCACCACCTCGCCGCCGGTGAGGGCATCTACTACGCCGGTGGGGTCCGCCACCGTTGGCGTGCGCTGGACGACGACCAGGTCCGCCTCGTCGTCCAGCAGAACCGCTGAGGGCGCGCCCACGAGATCAGCGCGCGTGGGTGCGGCGACTCCTCGATCTCGTGCTGACCGTCCTCGAAAACGCCGGGCCGGCCAGGTTTTGCCTGGGCAAAATCCGGGCCTGACGGTGGCGTCACGGCACCGGACGAGCGTGTTGATCCCATCAACATGCGGAGGTGGCCGGGTGCGGATCGGCGTGTTCCTGTTCGGCGGAGTCGAGATGACCGACGCCGGCCCCGGCGGCACCGAACCCACCGAACGCCGTTACGAGCAGGCGGCGTTCGACCACGCTCAGCATGAACTTCTGGCCTGTGGCGAGTTCGCCGAGAAACTCGGCTATGACAGTTTCTGGCTGACCGAACACCATTTTCAGCACGAGGGTTATGAGGTGGTGCCCAACGGGCTGCTGTTCGGGGCGTTCCTGGCCGCGCGGACCAGCCGGATCCGGATCGGCACCATGTTCAACGTCGTCGGTCAGTGGCATCCGCTGCGGCTGGCCGAGGACTTCGCCGTCCTGCACAACCTGTCCGGGGGGCGGGGCATTCTCGGTGTCGGCCGCGGCACGGTGCCCCGGGAGATGCTGCCGCTGACCGCGGGCGCGGTGTCCGTCGGCTCCTACGACAACCCGTCCGCGGCCGCCGCCGACGCGCGCAACCGGGCGATCACCGAGGAGAGCCTCGACATCCTGCACCTCGCGCTCACGCGTGAACGGTTCCGGTACGCCGGCGAGCACTTCCAGCTGCCGCCACCGGGCATCCCCGACCGTGGCGGCCAGACCCGCGAGCTGACCCTCGTCCCCCGGCCGCGCCATCCGTACGAGACGTGGCAGGCCGTCACCAGCCCGCCGACGCTGCGCGCGGTGCCGACCCGTGGCCTCGGTGGTGTGTTCTGGTTGACGGAGAAGCGGCGTCTCGCCGCCGACTGGGATGCTTTCGCCGACACCTTCGCCGCGACGCACGGCCGCACCCTCGCCCGCGGTGAACGCCGGATGCTGGTCCTCAACGTCGCCGTGGACGACACCCGCGCCGCGGCGATGGCCACCGTGCGACCCGGCCACGACGAGTTCTGGCGTTTCCTCGCCCCCTACGGCTGGGGACGCGGCTACCTCGGCCCCGACGGCCGCCCCGCCAGCGGCACGTTCGTCCCCACCCTGGAGGACTCGATGGCGCAGGGCCCGTGGGCGGTCGGCACCGCCCACGACGTCGCCGCGCACATCGCCGAGCTCGACGACCTGCTCGGCCTCACCGATCTGGTGATCTTCCCCGGGATGCCCGGTGACCCCTATCCCCGGGTGCGCACACAGCTGGAACGGTTCGCCCGCGAGGTCGTCCCGCTGCTGCCCACCCACGTCCCCGGGCCCGCATCGGTACCGGGGCCGGCGACCGTGCCCGCGCCATGACCCGATCGGACCAGAGCCGCGAGGTGTTCCGATGAGCCGTCACTTCGGCGAGCTGCGCGGCCCCGAGGTCGCCGGACTGTCACCGGACGCGGTCGCCGTCCTGCCGATCGGGTCGATCGAGCAGCACGGTCCGCATCTGCCGGTCAACACCGACCTGATCATCGCGCACTCGCTGGTGCGCGACAGCATGGACGCCTTCGGGGACGCCCTGGACCTGTGGCAGCTACCGGCACTGGGCTACTCGAAGTCCAACGAGCACGCGTGGTCACCGGGCACGATGTGGCTGTCCGCGACGACCCTGCTCGCAGTCCTGGACGATCTGGCCCGGTGCCTGGCGACCACGCCGCTGCGCCGGCTGGTGTTCCTCAACGGCCACGGCGGCAACAGCGCGCTGCTCCAGGTCGCCGCCCGCGACATCCGCCTCGCCCACGGGCTGCGGACCTTCGTCATGCACCCGTCGCTGCCCGCCGACCACGGCGGCACCTCGCCCGCGGCCGAACGCGGCATGGGTATCCACGCCGGCATCGACGAGACGTCGCTGCTGCTGCACCTGCGACCGGAACTGGTCCGGCTCGACCTGGCCGTACGCGGCGTTCCCGAGCAGATCGCCGACTACCAGCGGGTCCGGTTCGGCGGTGCGGTGTCGTTCGGCTGGCTGTCCGACGACTTCGGCACCGACGGCACGATCGGCGATCCCACCGGCGCCACCGCCGAACGCGGCGAGGCGCTCTACACGGCCATGCTCGCCACCGCGGGCGAGTCCTTCGCCGAGATCGCCCGCTTCGACCCCCGCCCCCGCCCGGGCAGCACCTCTGGCCCATCCGGACGGTCCGGTCCAGCCCCCTCCGCCGGCCCGGTCTCTTCCGCCGGCCCGGCCCCTTCCGCCGGCCCGTCCGGGCCGTCCCGGTGACGCAGGTGCTGGAGTTGCGGCTGGCCACGGAGCATCGACGGGACTCCGGTGGTGACGCCCTGCCAGTGGTGGCGGACGTCGTGGTGGTCGGCGGTGGTCACAACGGGCTGGCCTGCGCGGCCTACCTGGCCCGGGCGGGCCGGCGGGTCGTGCTCCTGGAGGCCCGCGACGAGGTCGGCGGCTGCGCGTCGACCGTGGACGCGATCGGCGCCCGGGTCAACATCTGCAACTGCGACCACACGATGGTCCTGGCCAGCGGCATCGTCGAGGAACTGGAACTCGGCGCCTACGGGCTGCGCTACCTCGACGTCGACCCGATGGGCATCGCGATGGGCTGGGGCGACGAGCCGGTGTTCGTCCACTGGCGCTCCATCGAACGGACCATGGACGGCCTGGCCCGCACGGACCCGGCGGCCGCGGCCGCCTACCGGCGCTACCTCGACGTGGCCCTGCCCGCCGCCCGGCTGGTCCAGGCGGTGCAGCAGTCCCGGCCGTCCAGCCTGGCGATCGCCGCGAGCGCCGGCCGGCGCCGCCTGCGGGGTTCGGCGACCGTGCTCGCCTAGGCCCGGGCGAGCCTGCAGGACGTGCTGGGTTCGTTCGGCCTGCCGCCGTGGCTGATCGCCGCCGCCCACACCAACGGTCCCGCGGTCTGGGGGCTCGCCCCCGACGCGCCCGGCAGCGGCCTCGGCGCGCTCGGTTTCGCCCTGCGTCACCTGATCGGCGTCGCCCGTCCGGCCGGGGGCAGCGGTGCCCTGCCGGCGGCGCTTGCCGCCTGCGCCCGCCAGCACGGTGCCCAGCTGATCACCGGTGCGCGGGTCGCCGGGGTGCAGATCCGCGATGGCAGGGTCCGCGGTGTGCGTCTGGCCGACGGACGTTCGGTGCGGGCACCCACCGTGGTCACCGCCACCGACCCGCGGACCGTGCTCGTCGACTGGCTCGACGGTGTGCCCGCCGCCGCCCGCCTGCGCGTCCGCTGGGCCGCCGTCCCCGCCGCCGACGGCTACGAATCGAAGCTGGACGCGGTCAGTTCCGCCCTGCCGGGACTGCGCGCCCTGGAACGGCTGCCGGTCGACGTGCTGCCCGCCGACACCCGGCATGTGCCGACCGTCCTGGTCAGCCCCACCCCGGCCGAGCAGGTCAGCGCCGCCGCGGCCCGCCACGCGGGCCGGGTCAGTGACCCGCCGATGCTCCTGCTGAACGTCCCCTCGGTGCTCGACCCGACCCTGCGCCCGACCCCGGACACCCACCTGCTCAGCCTCGAGGTGCTGTGGACGCCCTACCAGGTCGCGGGCGGCTGGGATGACCAGTCCCGTCCCTGGTCATGGCTGCGCCGCCTGGCCTCGCTCGGCGACCCGGGGCTGCTCGCCGCGGTGCGGGACTGGCGGGTGATGACCCCACCGGACTACGAACGCGAGTTCACGATGGCCCGCGGCTATGCCCCGTCGTTCCCGGGTGGTGCCGTCGCCGCGCTGCTCGGCCGCCAGCGTGAACTCAGCCGCTACCGCACCCCCGTCGCCGGCCTGTACCTCACCGGCGCCGGCACGTTCCCCGGCGCCGGCGTGTGGGGCGCCAGCGGACGCAACACCGCCGCGGTCATCCTCGCCCGGCGCCCCGACCGGCTGACCTGGTGACCGGCTGACCGCCCGCCCTGCTGATCTGGCGACCTGGCGACCTGGCGACCTAGCGACCTGGTAACGGCCGCTGTTCATCGCCGGGCTGTGCGCGGTTCACCGGGCGGGAGCCTCGGCCCGGTAGCGAGGATGGGGGGAAGGACTTTCCGCAGCCAACGCGACGATCCGTGGAGGAACCAGCGTGATCCCGAACAACGTGTCCGGCGACACCGTCGAAGCAGCCGCGGCGGATCCCGGTGCCGCCCCGGTCGTCAGCGGGGATCCGGCGCGGGTGCTGGAGCTGCCAGGGGCGATCAACCTGCGTGATGTCGGCGGCTACCGCACCGTCGATGGCCGGACGGTGCGCTGGCGGATGCTGCTGCGCTGCGGGGCGATGCACCGCCTCGGCGAGCCGGCCCACACCGCCTTCGCCGAGATCGGCCTGCGCACCGTCGTCGACCTGCGGGAACTCTCCGAGTTCCAGCATGAGCCCGACATGCTCGGCCCGGTGCCGGTCACCATCGCGCACATCCCCGTCTACGCCGCGGTGCTCCCCAGCGCCGCCGCGAGGACCGAAGCCGAACCCGCCGGTTCCGCCGGGTTCGCCGGGTCCGGTGCGGCCACGGAGCATCGGGTGGACACCGCGGGCGAGGCGGTCGCGGCCGGTGCCGTCTCCGCGCTGAGGGCGCTCATCGACGATGGCACCCCCCTCACGCTGGAGAAGCTCTACACCTTCGCCGTCGACGAGCGCGGGGAACGCCTGACCGCCGCGGTGCTCGCCCTGGCCGCACCCGACGCGCTACCCGCCGTCGTGCACTGCAGCGCCGGCAAGGATCGCACCGGCATGGTGATCGCCCTGACGCTGGCCCTGCTCGGGGTACCGGACGAGACCATCGCCGCCGACTACGCGCTGACCGCGCGGTACCTGGTCGGCGAGATCGCCGAGGCACTGTCGACCGCGCCGAACGGTAAGCCGGTACCGGCCGAACTCCTGATCTGCCCGCCGGAGCTGATCGTCGCGACCCTTGAGCGCATCCGCGACCGCCACGGTGACGTCCGCTCCTTCCTGC
>NZ_CADCWS010000068.1 GCF_902806475.1 Candidatus Frankia nodulisporulans | reverse complement strand
GCGATCGATCCGGTGACGTGGGTCGGGGGGCCGACCAGGCGAAGGATTCGATGCCACGTTCTCGTTCCCGGCGCTCGCCCGCGGGCTGCCGGTCTCTTCCTGCCAGCTGTCCTCCGGTGGACCGTCGTCCGGTGGGCCGCCGTCCGGTCGCTCGTCGGAGGGCGGGCCTGCTGGCCCCGCTCGTCACGGCGGCCCTGGCCGCGGGGTTGACCGCCTGTTCGCCGGCGCCCGGCTCCGGGGCATCCGGGGCGCTGGGCGCCCGTGCGACGGACCCCGCCGTCCAGGCCACCTCCACTACCTCTACTACTGGCGCCGCGGTGGGCGCGGCCGACGTGCCGGCGTCCATCGGGGGTGTCGCCACGCCGAGCGGGGCGCGGTCCTCGCCGGCGGCGACGCCGGGCAGCCCACACGCGGATGTGCCCGAGTCGACCGCGTCCGCGCGCCCACGACCCCTGGCCGTTACTTTGGGTAGTGAGACCACGGTGCCGGCGAGCTCCGCCGGTGAGCCGGGCCTACCGGCGGTGAAGCCGCCGTCGGTGATCGTCGCGGTGCCGACCCCCACCGCCGTCCAGGCGGGTGGTGTGACACCGGGGTCGTCGCCGGCCGCGACCGCGTCGCCCGCGGCTTCGGCCGCCGCCGTGGGGTCGGCGAACGCCCAGGCGACGGCGCTCGCGAACATCCTCAACACCGTGGTTATCCTCACCAACCAGCAGCGCGCCCTGGTGGGTTGCCCCGCACTGGTCGCCGATCCGGCCCTGGCCCTGGTCGCGCAGGCACACAGCGTCGACATGGCGACGGCGAACTACCTCGCGCACAACAGCGGTAACGGTGCCACGCCGTTCCAGCGGATCTCCGCGGCCGGCATCGCCTACGTGATCGCCGCGGAGAACATCGCCGCGGGTCAGCCGACACCCGACGCGGTCGTGCGAGCCTGGATGGCCAGCCCCGGACACCGGGCGAACATCCTCAACTGCTCGCTGCGGCGGATCGGCGTCGGCTTTGCCGGGGGTGGGTCCTCCGGGGCCTGCTGGACCCAGGACTTCATCGCGCCCCCGCGCTGAGATCTCCCGACGTCGGCGGACCGGCGCCACTGGCCTGGATACGGTGTGGCCGGACGATCCCGTAGGGTCGAAACGTCGTCGCCGAGGGCAGTCGGGCCACCTTTCCGACGCCCGGACGGCGGCGGCAACGACAGCACGCCGTCACACGGGTGGCCCGGCGCGGGTGCCCCGGGCAGGAGGAGGGGCCGTGGTTCGCGCGGTGGTCACCGGCGCGGCCGGTTTTCTCGGTGGGGCGATCACACATGCGCTGCGCCAGGCGGGCACCGAGGTGGTGGCGCTGGACATCCGCCGGGCACCGGGCATCACGACGGCCGACATCACCCGTCCGGGGGACTGGGAGCGGGCGCTGGACGGTGCCGATCTCGTCGTCCAGGCGGCTGCCGTCGGCCTGGGTGGCGTGGCGGAACTGACCGTCCGGCCGGGGCGGGCCGGCGCGCCGGTGCGGGTGGCCGCCGGTGAGATCCGGCGGGTGACCCTTGCCGGCACGGCGAACCTGCTCGACGCCGCCGGCCGCGCGGGCGTCGACCGGTTCGTTCATCTTTCCTGCGTGGACGTGGTCAACATCGCCGCCACCCAGCGAGCGTCCACACCGGAGAAGACCATGTCCGCCCCCGGTTCGCCGCAGGTATGGGCCGAGGGCCTGGCCGGGCCCGGCGGGCTGCTCGACGAGTCGGCGCCGGTCGGGCTCACCGGGGATGCCCGGGCGGACGCGCTGGCCGCGGCGGAGCAGGCGGTGGCCTCGGCGGCCGCGCACGGGCTGGGCGCGACCGTCGTGCGCGTCGGTGACGCCTACGGGGCCCGGGCGGGGCGTTGGACGCTGCGGCCGGTGCTGCTGCTGCGCGCCGGGCGGTTCGTGGTGGTCGATGGTGGCCGCGGCATCCTCAGCCCGGTGCACGTCGACGATGTCGTCGACGCGGTCGCGGCGGTGGTCGCGGCCCCGCGAGCCGTGGTGGCCGGCGAGGTGCTCCAGGTCACCGGGGGCGAGTCGGTACCGGCCGCGGACTTCTTCGGTTACTACGCCGACATGCTGGGCGTGGCGGCGCCCCGCTCGGTGCCCGCGGGCATCGTCGGGGCGCTCGACGGCTGGGAGCGGCTGCGCGCACTCGCCGAGGGGCGTCGGGGTCGTGGCACGACCACGACGACGGCCGGGTCCAGTGCCGGGACCGGGGCGGGTGGACCGCGGGCGCTGGTGCGTGGGGTCGGTGCCCGGCTCGGCGCCGGGGTCGATCCACGGGCTCGGGTGGACGTCGGGCCGCTCGGTGTCCGGGAGCTCACCCGCGAGCGCGGCTTCTCGTCCAGCCGGGTAGGCGAGCTGACCGGCTGGGCACCGAGGGTGCCGCTGGTCGAGGGGATGGCCCGCACCCAGGACTGGCTGCGGGAGCGGGGGCTGCTCGGCGTGCGGGAGCCGTCCCGTCGTGGGTGAGGGGCCGACACTCACCACATCCCGGCTGCTGGCGCTGCCCCTGACCGTGTGGAACGCGGGCTATGTCGCGGAGGAACTGGCGTCGGCGTTGTCGTTCACCTCGGTCGTGGTCGGTTCGGGTGGTCCCCGGCAGCCGGGGGTGGGGCCGGACGGGGGTCTGGTCGGCACCGATCCGTATGCCGACCGGTCGGACCCGCGTGACCCGGCCGGGTCACTGCGTCGTGAGCTGCGTCGCCGGGCCGGGGCCGGTCGGTCCGTGCTGACCTGGGTGCTGCGGCGGCGATCGGAGCCCGCGGCGGTCGGCCTGCTGGTGGCCGACACCCAGGGCCGGCGGGCGGTGGTCGGGGTGTCGATCGCGTTCGGTTGCCGCCGGGAGGGCTATGCCACCGAGGCGGTGCGGGCGGCCGCGGGCTGGCTGGAGTACCGCGGTGTGCTCGTGGAGACGCGGATCCGGCGCGGTGACGCCGTCGGCAAGCGCCTCGGGCAGGCGACCTCGTTCGTGCCGACCCCCGTTCTGGTGGCCGGATGGTGGCGGGTCTGGCTACGGCCGCCGGCCGGCTGAGACCGACCCCCGGCCTGCGCGCATGCCACCAGTGGACTACCGCGCGGTCCACGTCGTCGGGCCCATTGGTGCCAACCGGGGGCTGTCCCGTGAGCGTCCCGAGGGCCCCTGGCCAGGGGCCCTAACACGGACGAACATCGTTGTGTGTCTGTTGCGTCGATGATGTCCTGTTGACCGGGATCTGGCCGCGACCTTCTCGTAGTTTTCTCGTCACTGGACGAGCGGTGGAACACGCCACGCCGACAGCCCCCTGTTCAGACCGTGACGCCCTGGGGCACCATGTAAAGAGATGTCGCGACCAAGGCCGGCGGGCCGAGGGCAGGGCGGGGCGACCGGGGCGGGCTGTGGGAGGTCCGCCGCGCGTCCGGGGAGGGGAGCCCGAACGTTTTGGCGCCACCTGCGCCTGGGAGGTCAGCAGCATGAGCGTGGACACCCCTCGGGGAACACCGGCCGGAGCCCGGCCCGGTGAGGTCACCTATGACCATCTGGTCATTCCGTCGCACTGGCGGCGGTCACCCGCCTCCACGCCCGGCGAGCCCAACGCGCTGTTCCCGTCCGAGGACGGTGCGTCCGGGCAGCCCGATGCGATGCCGCTTGGTCCGCCCTCGGGGGCGATGACCGGGCCGTTGCTGGTCGGGACGACCGCGCGTGCGTTCGCCAAACTCGACGACATGATTCGGCTCAGCGCCGAGGAGAAGGCGGTGATCGCCGCTCGCCGTGACGAGGCCGAGCGGGCACTGCGGGCGATCTTCCCGCCGCGGTGCGCGCTGCCGCTGGTCGGCGTGGCCACGATCGGCTCCGCCGGTCGCGACACGATGATCCGCCCGCTGGACGAGGTCGACATCTTCGCGGTCTTCTCCGCCGCCAACAGCGCGTGGAAGCGGTTCCGCTGGGACTCGCGCGACCTTGTCCTGTGCGTGCGCAACGCGATCGGCGGCGAGCGCATCCAGACCATCGGCAGTCGCGGCCAGGCCCTGCGCATCGTCTACGACGCCCCGCCGGATGTGCATCTCGTGCCCGCCTTCGACCATCCGCGGGCCGGTTACGTCATGCCCGACCGGGTCGGCGGCTGGTTGCCGACCCGACCCGAGCGACACCTGGGCTGGACGGCGGATCTCGGTCCCCGGGTGATCTCGGCGGTGCGGCTGCTCAAGGCCTGGAACCGGGTGTGCGGCAGTCACCTGCGCTCGTTCCACCTCGAGGCGCTCGCCGGGCAGGTGCTCGGTGGGCGTGGTCTGAACACCCGCCAGGGCCTGGCCGAGGTCTTCCGGTACATGGACGAGGTGGGTCTGCGCGTCGCAGACCCGGCCGATGTCGGTGGCGATCTGTCCAGCTACGTCCGCTCCGAGGATCTTGACGTGCTCGGGGAGAACGTCCGCTTCGCCCGGCTCTACTCGGCGAAGGCGCTGGCCGCCGAACAGGCCGGTGACCACGGGGAGGCCGTGGCCCTGTGGGGCGCGGTGTTCGGCCCGGAGTTCCCGACCTTCGGCTGAGCCCCGGCGGCCCAGCGGCCGGCTGGGCCGCGATCAGCGATCAGCGATCAGCGATCAGCGATCAGTGGTCGGGGTGATCGGGTCGTCGGCCCAGGCGGGACAGTTCCGCCTGGGCGTAGACCAGGGCGGTCGCAGCCTGGCGGTCGCGGTGGCCGCTGCGTACCCGGACGGGGCCGTCGATGGTGTCGAAATGGACGTCGGCCAGCCGCAGGAGCCGGGCCAGCGGGTTCGCGATCAGCCGGATGCTCTGCACCTTGCCGTGCGTGATGATGTCGGTGTGGCGCCGGAGCAGTCCGTGCCGGGCGACGAAGATCCGGTCATCGGCGCCGCAGGCGAGCACCCACCAGTGCGCCGGCGCGAGCAGCAGTGCCCGGCGCGGTCCGCGGGTGAGCGCCACCGCGGCGACGTCCACCCCGGGCAGCAGCGCGCCGACGAGCGCCATCGCCTCGTCGTGGCGGGCCACCGGCAGCAGGACGGTCGGGCCGCTGCCGGCGACGTTCATCCGCAGGGTCACCCAGCCGAACGGTCGCCACAGCAGCGGCGCCGTGATCCGCAGCGCCTGGACCCGCCCCGGTGGCACGGTCGCATGGGCCCGTTCGATCAGGCCGCTGTCCAGGCGCAGCCCGTCCGCCGAGGTGGACACCGTGTACGGATAGCCGACGGCGAACACCCGGACGGTGCGATGCCACAGCCAGCCGAGGATCGGGATCGCGCCGAGCACACCGGTGCGGGTCCCGGTCAGCAGGGACGGGACGGCGATGGCCGCGACGCCGAACACCGCCACCCACGGCGCCGGGGACAGCGCGATCGCCGCGGCCAGCCGGGTCGGCGGCACCTCGGCGAGCGTCGCCGACCCGTCCGACCTGTCCGACCTGTCCGGCGGGTCGGACCCGTCCGAAGGGCCGAAGGGGTCCGGGGCCGTCGGGCTCGCCGCCGCGGGGCGCGCGGAGCCGGTCAACAGCTGGCCACGCAGCCGCTGGGCGTGGCCGAGCGAGAGGTAACGCAGGTCGGAGGTGGCGCTGCCGCCGTCGGAGTCGGCCCGGTCCCGGCGTTCGTGGCCGGCGAGGTCGAGTCGCACGACGGCGAGCCCGACCAGCCGGGCGAGCAACGGCTGGACGAGGTCGACGGCCTGCAACCGGTCGAGGCGGACATAGCGGGTTCGTCGCACGAGCAGGCCGGTGTCCAGGCGCAGCCCGTCGCCGTCGAGCCGGTAGCGGGTGAACCGCCAGACGCAGTACCCGTAGATGCCGGCCGCCGGCACCAGGAAGAGCATCGTGAGGCCGATCGCTCGGGCGGTCACCTCCTCGGCGAAGGTTCGCCCGATCGTCGCCGCGAAGGCGGCGACGATCACCCAGCCGCGCAGGAACGGCGTCAGCGGATGCAGCCGTCGGTACCCGTCATCGCCCGACTCCGACGACTCAGGTGGGTCCGGCGACTCCGACCGCTGCGGGGGGTCCGGCGGCTCCGGTGGTTTCGGCGGGTCCGCCACGGTTGGTTCGGTGGCCTCCCAGGAGGTGGTCAAAGCCCGGCCGATCTGGCCTCGCCGCGTTCGGTGAGGGCGTCGCGCAGCCGGGCGGCCTCGGCGGGGCGCAGGCCGGGGATGACGGCGTCGCTGGTCGCGGCGGCGGTGTGCAGCTGCACCTTGGCGATGCCGAACCGGCGGGCGAGCGGTCCGGCGCTGACGTCCACCAGTTGCATCCGGCCGTAGGGGACGACCACCAGGCGCTGGATGAGGATGCCCCGACTGATCAGGAGATCGTCCTCCCGCTCGGCGTAGCGCCAGGCGCGCCAGACCCGCTCGATCGCGAACCAGGCCCAGCCGGCCACGGCGATCGGGACGCCGGTCAGCAGCGGCCACGGCCAGCCGTCCACCGTCACTGTGATCAGCAGTGTGAGCATGACGGCCGGCACGGTCACGCCCAGCAGCAGGGTTCGCCGCATCCGGCGTAGCTGCGGCGGCAGGACCTGCCAGGACGCCGGGTCCGGAATGAGCGCTTCGGCCATGGGGCAACCTTAGGTCGCCCGCTGATTACGTCTGCCTCGATTTCGGCCAGTGGGGTGACCGGACCGGTTCGACCGGGGCCGCCTGATCCGGACGGGCGAGCCGCCCCGGCCACCAGATGCGCCGACCGATGTCCAGACTCAGCGCCGGGACCAGCACCGATCGCACGACCAGGGTGTCCAGCAGGACGCCGAAGGCGACGACGAAGCCGATCTCGGCCAGCTGGACCAGCGGAAAGATGATCAGTGCCGAGAAGGTCGCGGCGAGCACGATGCCGGCGGAGGTGATCACCCCGCCGGTGACGGCGAGCGCGTGCAGCACACCGGGCCGGGCACCGATCCGCTGCGCCTCCTCCCGGACCCTTGTCATCAGGAAGATGTTGTAGTCGACGCCGAGGGCCACCAGGAAGATGAACGCGAACAGTGGCAGTGACGGGTCGGCGCCGGGAAACCCGAACAGCCAGCGGTAGGCGACGGCGCTGGCCCCGAGCGCGGCCAGATACGACAGCACGACGGTCACCATCAGCAGCAGCGGCGCGATGATCGCCCGGAGCAGGAAGATCAGAACGGCGAACACGACCGCGAGGACCAGCGGGATGACCACGGTGCGATCCCGGACGGCGGCCCGGCGCACGTCGAGGTTCACCGCCGTGTTGCCGCCGACCATCGCCGCCGCGTCCGGGACGCGGTGCACCCGCCGCCGCAGGTCACGCACCGCCGCGAAGGACGCGGCGCTGTCCGGCCGCTCCCGCAGGACCACCAGGAACTGCACCTGGTGGCCGGCCCGTCCGGTCTCGGCCACCGCGGCCACCCCGGGTGCCGCGCGCACGGTCGCCTCGACGGCCGCCGCCGCCGACGTGTTCGCGATCACATAGGTCGGCGCCGCGACGCCCGGCGGGAAGTCGGCGGCCACCAGGTCCACGCCGCGCACCGACTCGACGTCGCGGCGGAACCCCTGGTCGCCGCGCAACGAGGTGTCCATCGCGAACAGCCCGAGGGTGAGCCCGCCCAGCAGCAGCGATGTGATCACCCAGACCGTGCGTGGCCGGCGGTCGATCGCCGTGCCGACGCGGACCCAGCGTCCCGGCTCCTCGGCGAGGTCGAACTCGGTCAGATCCTCATGGCCGGGGACGGTCGGGGCGGCGAGCGCGGCGGCGTGCGCCGACCGGGCGGCCGCGCCGTGGCGGGCCGCCTCGGTGACCGGCGGGTGTTCACCGAAGTGGGGAATCCGCGGCCAGAACAGCCGCCGTCCGCACAGCACCAGTGCGGCCGGCAGCAGGGTGGTCATCGTGACCAGGGCAGTGGAGATACCGATCGCGCCGACCGGGCCGAGCCCCCGGTCGGAGGCGAGCTCCCCGACCAGCAGGCAGAGCATGCCGATGACGACGGTGCCGGCGGAGGCGACGATCGCGGGGCCCGCCTGGCGCATCGCCTGGCGCATCGCCTGGCGCGGATCACGATGCCGGGTCAGTTCCTCCCGGTAGCGGGCGATGAGCAGCAGGGCGTAGTCGGTGCCCGCGCCGAAGACGAGCACTCGCAGGATGCCGGAACTCTGCCCGTTCACGGTGAGCCCGGAGTGCCGGGCGAGCAGGTCGATGATGCCGGCGGCGGCTTGGTCGGCGATGCCCACGGACGCCAGCGGCACCAGCCACAACAGCGGACTTCGGTACACCACCAGCAGGATCACGGCGACGATCCCGGCGGTGACCAGCAGCAGCCGGGACTCGATCGTGCTGAACAGGTGGTAGGTGTCGGCGACCAGGCCGGCCGGTCCGGTCACGGCGATCTGGGTGCCCGGGGGTGCGAGCCCGGCGGTGATCCGGCGCATCTGGCGCACCTCGTCGGTGAACCGGGCCACGTCGTCGGACTGGGCCAGGGGCACGGTGAACACCAGCGTCCGGCCGTTGGGCGAGAGCACCGGCCCCAGAATCCGCCCGGACGCGAAGGGCCTGAGCGCCGTGGTGATCGCGGTGGCCGCCGTCCGGTCCCGGGCGGTCAGACCGCTGGGTCTGGTCATCACGACGACGGTCGGTACGGCGTCGCCGCCGGGGAACTCGCGTTGTGCCGCGAGCAGCCGGGTGGACTCGGCCTCGGCCGGCAGGAAGGCGGCGGCGTCGTTCTTCTCCGCCTGCGGGAGGTGGAAGGCCAGCGGGCTCAGCGCCGCCGCGACGACGATCCAGAAGGCGATGACGAACCAGGCCGACCGACGGCCGAGAATCCACGACACGGTCGGTCACCTCCCTGCTCGCTCACTCACCGTTACGGCGTCGGGTGAAAGCGTCGCAGGTCCGTGCCTGGGGCGCTGGTTCAGCCCGTCGCCGCCCAGGCGCGGGCGACGTCGGCGGCGACCGCGACGTTGTTACGCACCGCGTTGATGTTGACCTCGAGGCTCGCCCCGCCGGTCTCGCGATGGAACGTCTCCAGCAGGAAGGGAGTGACCGACTTGCCGCGGATGCCGCGTTCGGACGCCCAGGCCAGCGCGTCGGCGAGCACCCGGTCGTGCAGCCCGGGGTCGAGGGCCAGTTCCACCGGCAACGGCGCGGCGACCACGATCGCGTTGCGCAGCCCCAGGTCGTCGGCCGCGCTCATGGCGGCGGCGACCTGCGCCGGCTCACTGACCCGCCAGTCCAGGTCGTAGGAGGTGTGTGGCAGGTAGAAGCCGGGAAACGTCGACGTGCGGTAGCCGACGACGGTGACCCCGAGGGTCTCGAGGCGTTCGAGGGTGGCGCCGACGTCGAGAATCGACTTCACCCCCGCGCACACCACCGTGATCGGCGTGGTGGCCAACGTGACCAGGTCGGCGGACTCGTCGTAGCTGTCGCCGGCGCCGCGGTGCACGCCGCCGAGCCCGCCGGTGGCGAACACCCGCACGCCGACCCGGGCGGCGAGCAGCGAGGTGGCCGCGACGGTCGTCGCGCCGGTCCGGCCGGTGGCGCGGGCGATCGGCAGGTCACGCACGGACAGCTTGACGACGTGCGGGTCGTCGGCGATCCGCAGGAGATCCGGGTTGTCCAGCCCAACCCGGGGCACGCCGTCGATGACCGCGACGGTCGCCGGGGTCACCCCCTGCTCGCGCAGCTGCGCTTCGAGCTGGGTGGCGACCTCCCGGTTGCGGGGCCGCGGCAGCCCGTGCGCGATCAGGGTCGACTCCAGGGCCACCACCGGTTCCCCGGCCGCCAGGGCCTGGCGCACGGCCGCCGAAACGACGATGTTCGATCTGCCCGCCATGCGCCGACCCTATGCGACTCACTGATTAACCTGTTGCAACCTTTTTTGTTTGGTCGGCTACGTCCGCCGCTACAGGGTCTTTCCGGTGCTGGCCGCCGACGCGGGCGCGGCGGTGACGGTCAGCGCGGCGCCGCCGGGTATCGCGTCCACCACGGTCTCGTCGCCGTCGCGGATCTCCCCGGCGAGCAGCTGGCGGGCCAGCTGGTCGCCGATGGCGGTCTGCACCAGCCGGCGCAACGGCCGGGCGCCGAACACCGGGTCGTAACCGACGTCGGAGAGCCAGGCCTTGGCCGCCGGGTGGACGGTCAGGGTGATCCGCCGGTCCCGCAGCCGGTCCCGCAGCCGGTCGAGCTGCAGATCGACGATGCGGGTCAGGTCGTCCCGGCCCAGCTGCTCGAAGACGAGGACGTCGTCGAGCCGGTTGAGGAACTCCGGCTTGAACGCCTCCCGCACCGCGACCATCACCGACTCGCGTCGCACCTGCGGGCTCAGGGTGGGATCGGCGATGAACTGGGAGCCCAGGTTGGAGGTGAGGACGAGGATGGTGTTGCGGAAGTCGACGGTGCGCCCCTGCCCGTCGGTCAGCCGGCCGTCGTCGAGGACCTGCAACAGGATGTCGAACACGTCGGGGTGGGCCTTCTCCACCTCGTCGAGCAGGATCACGCTGTACGGCCGGCGCCGGATCGCCTCGGTGAGCTGGCCGCCGGACTCGAAGCCGATGTAACCGGGGGGCGCGCCGATCAGACGGGCCACCGAGTGCTTCTCGGCGTACTCGCTCATGTCGATGCGCACGACCGCCCGTTCGTCATCGAACAGGAAGTCGGCCAGCGCCTTGGCGAGCTCGGTCTTGCCGACGCCGGTGGGCCCGAGGAACAGGAACGACCCGGTCGGACGGTCGGGGTCGGCGATGCCGGCCCGGGCCCGCCGAACCGCGTCCGACACCGCCCGCACGGCCTCCTCCTGCCCGATCACCCGGGCGTGCAGCTCGGATTCCATCCGCAGCAGCTTCGCCGTCTCGCCTTCGAGCAGCCGCCCGGCGGGGATACCCGTCCACGCGGCGACGACCTCGGCGACATCGTCGGGGCCGACCTCGCCGCCGAGCATGGCGCCACCGGACGAGCCGGCCGCGGTCACGGCGTCGGTGGCCTCGGTCAGGCGCCGCTCGAGCGCGGGGATCGTGCCGTACCGCAGCTCACCGGCCCTGGCCAGATCGAGATCACGCTCCGCGAGCTCGGCGGCCCGCCGGGCGTTCTCGAGCTCCTCCTTGATCTTCTGGACCTCGGAGATCGAGTCCTTCTCGCGGTGCCACCGCGCGGTCAGGCCGGACAGTTCCTCCCGCCGGTCGGCCAGTTCCCGCTGCAGGCGCTCGCGGCGCTCCCGGGAGGCGTCGTCGCTCTCCTTCGACAGCGCCATGTCCTCGATCTCCAGGCGGCGCACCGCCCGCTCGAGCTCGTCGATCGCCACCGGACGGCTGTCGATCTCCATCCGTAGCCGGGAGGCGGCCTCGTCCATCAGGTCGATGGCCTTGTCCGGCAGGAACCGCGCGGTGACGTACCGGTCGGACAGGGTGGCCGCGGCGACCAGGGCGGCATCGGTGATCCGCACGCCGTGGTGCACCTCGTAGCGCTCCTTGAGGCCACGCAGGATGCCGATCGAGTCCTCCACCGTGGGCTCGACGACCAGCACCGGCTGGAAGCGGCGCTCCAGCGCCGGATCCTTCTCGACGCGGGTGCGGTACTCCTCGAGGGTGGTAGCGCCGATCATGCGGAGCTCGCCGCGGGCCAGCATCGGCTTGAGCATGTTGCCGGCATCCATCGCGCCCTCGGCCGCGCCGGCGCCGACGACGGTGTGCAGTTCGTCGATGAAGGTGATGACCTGGCCCTCGGCCTCGCGGATCTCGTTGAGCACCGATGTCAGCCGCTCCTCGAACTCCCCCCGCAGCTTGGAGCCGGCGACCATCGAACCGAGGTCGAGCGAGACGATCCGCCGGCCGCGCAGCGACTCGGGGACGTCGCCCGCGACCACGCGCAGCGCCAGGCCCTCGACGATCGCGGTCTTGCCGACGCCGGGCTCGCCGATGAGCACCGGGTTGTTCTTGGTGCGCCGGGCCAGCACCTGGATCACCCGGCGGATCTCGGCGTCCCGCCCGATCACCGGGTCGAGCTTGCCCCGCTGGGCACGCTCGGTGAGATCGATCGAGTACTTCTCCAGCGCCCGGTAGGACCCCTCCGGATCACGGCTGGTGACCCGGTGGGCGCCGCCGCGGACCTGGTCGAACGCGGCCCCCAGCGCATCGGGCGTGGCGCCGACCCCGGTCAGGATGCGCCCCGCCTCGCCGCCCTCCTCCGCGATGGCGACCATCAGGTGCTCGACCGAGGTGTACTCGTCGCCGAGGCGGGCGGCCTGCCGCTCGGCGCCCGTCAGCACGGCGATGAGCTGGCGGGACAACTGGGGGACGGAGACGCTCATCCCGGTCGCGCGGGGCAGCCGGGAGAGGGCGGCCTCCGCGCGGGTGCGGACGGCCTCGGCCGAGGTACCCACGGACGACAGCAGCGTGGCGCCGACGCCATCCGCGGTCTCGAGGAGCGCGGTGAGCAGATGCAGGGGGTCGACGAGCGGGGACCCGTCGCCGGTGGCTCGACTGATCGCCGCGGAGAGGGCCTCCTGCGAGCGGGCGGTGAGGCGTTCAGCGTTCATCGTTCACCATCCATCGTTCACCGTTCACCGCCCGTCCTGCACCGACGACGACCACCATGGAGGCTCACCCTCGGTGCTCACCGTCGGCGTCTGCCGGTGTGGCGGATCGCGGAGGTCACAGAAGCAGGTCGGTCTGTTCAACGCTCACTATACCTGAGTCGTTCCTGCTCAACCCTGATGTGGAACTCGGGCTCCCCGCCTGGGCCGCGCGGACCGGTTGCGGTCGCCACTCGGGCCGGAGACGGCGAAGGGGCTTCTCCTCCGCCGGACAGCGGGAGAGAAGCCCCATGGGACGTGGTCAGCGCCGCGGCAGCGGCCGCCATATCACCACCGCCCCACGCTCGATCGGGACGAGGTCGCGTCGATGACTCGTGTGCGCCTCGGCCACCCGACGTTCCGCGTCGGCGCGGGCGTGGGCCAGTTCGTCGGCGAGCTGGCGAACCTGGGCCTGCAGCGCCATCACCTGGGCGCCCAGCCGCAGGATCTGCCGAATGCCCTCGAGGTTGACGCCTTCCTCCTGGGACAGCCGCTGCACCTCACGCAGCAGCGCGACATCCCGGGCCGAGTAGCGTCGTCCGCGCCCGGGCGTGCGCCCCGGGGTGACGAGCCCGAGCCGGTCGTAGGACCGCAGCGTCTGCGGATGCATGCCGGCGAGCTGCGCTGCGATCGAGATCACGTAGACGGGTGCGTCCTCGTCATGCGCCAGCCCGGGCAGCGGACCGGTGGGGAAATAGCCCTCCGGTCGCCCTTCTGTCACCGGCAGCTGGGCCGGATTCGGTGTGGCGTGCGAGGTCGGTGCCGCCTTCGGCACGGACCTGGCGCCGGGCGGGTCGGATGTGCGATTGGGACGTGCGGTCATTCCCCAGCCTCCATCTGCTCCATCATCGCCGCCCGTGGATCCTCGGGGTGGGCCTGAGCGAACTCGAGCAGCGCGGTGCGGGCCCGGGCGGACAGCGACGACGGCTTGGGCACGACCACCTCAAGGGTGACGGTCAGGTCGCCATGACCGCCACCGGAGGTGGGAACACCCCGGCCACGGGCCCGCAACCGCCGTCCGCTGGAGGTGCCGGCGGGAACCTTCACGGTGAGCGGGGCGCCGTCCAGGGTCGGTACCCGCACCGACGCGCCCAGGGTGGCCTCGGTGATCGTGACCGGCAGCGTGACCATCAGGCTACTGCCCTCCCGATCGAAGATCGGGTGCCGCAGCACGTGCACGGTGACCTCGAGGTCACCGCCCGGTCCGCCACGCTCGCCGGGCGTGCCACGCCCGCGCACCCGCAGCCGCTGCCCGTCGCTGACCCCCGGTGGGATGCGGATGCGCTGCTCACGCTCCCGCCGACCGGTGCCCCGGCAGTCCGGGCAGGGATGGTCGATCAGGGTGCCCTTGCCGAGGCAGTCACGGCAGGGCTCGGACAGCGCGAAACCGCCCTGGGCGCGGGAGACCACGCCGAGCCCGCGGCAGGTCGAGCAGGTCCGCGGGGAGGTTCCCGGCCGGGCGCCGCTGCCCTCACAGGTGGTGCAGGTGGCGGCGCCGGGGAGCCGAACCGAGGCCTCGAGACCGGTCAGCGACTTCTCGAACGAGATCGTGACCTCGGCCTCGATGTCCGTGCCACGGCGCGGACCGCGCCCCGGCGACGAGCGCTGGAACATGTCGAAGAAGCCACCGAGGCCACCACCGCCGTTACCGAGCAGATCCTCGAAGTTGAGGTTCGCTCCGCCGCCCGGGGCACCGAAACCGCCGGCCGGGCCGAAGCCGCCACCGGGGCGGCCGCCGGCGCCGCCGAACGAGCCGGGCCGTCCGCCGGCCGCGAACAGCGCCCGAGCCTCGTCGTACTCGCGCCGACGTGTCTCGTCGGAGAGCACGTCATAGGCTTCGGACACCTCCTTGAACCGGGCCTCCGCCTTGGCGTCCCCCGGGTTCTTGTCGGGGTGCAGCTCGCGAGCCAGCTTGCGGTACGCCTTCTTGATGTCGGCCGCCGTGGCGTCCTTGGGAACGCCGAGAGCGGCGTAATAGTCCTTCTCGACCATGTCGCGAACACTCACGGCGCCCCTCCTTTCGTGGTCGTCTCACCCGGCCGGGCGCCCGCCCCGGCCGACCGTTGCCGGGTCGGCGCCTGCCCGCCCGACCCGTAGCCCGGATCGGACGCTGCTCGGCCGGCCGGCCGGCCGCACCGCACCGTGCCCTGCCCTGCCCTGCTCGCACGCCGCGGTGGTGGCCCGGGAACGCTCCCCGGGCCACCACCCACCCACCGGTCTCAGCCGGCGCTGACGGTGGGCCCGCCGTTGTCCGGGCCGGGAACCGTGCCGGTGTCATCCGGTACCGGTGTGGCCCGTTCGGTGACCTCGTCGTTGGCTCGCGCCACCGGCTCGGCCGGTTCCCCGGAAGGTTCCGCGACGGCCACCTGGGCCGGACGCAGCACCCGACCCGCGTGAAGATAACCGGCGCGGAAGATATCGACGCAGGTGGGGCCGCTGACATCAGACCGGTAGGAGTGCATGAGCGCCTCATGCACGGCCGGGTCGAACTCGTCGCCCGCGGCGCCGAACCGCTGGAGCCCGGCCGCTTCGAGCGCGGTTTCCAGAGCCTCCGCGATGGCCTTGAACGGGCCTTCGAGGTCGCCGTGGTCGCGGGCGCGGCCGATGTCGTCGAGGGTGGACAGCAGGCTGGTGAGCACCTTGGCCGTGGCCTGCTCGCCGATCTGCTGCCGGTCCCGCTCGACCCGACGACGGTAGTTGTCGAACTCGGCCTTGAGCCGCTGAAGATCGGCCGTACGCTCGGATGCCTGGAGCCGCAGCGACTCGATCAGCTCGGCATCCGCCGGGTCGACCGCCGGGTGGGACCCGACACCCTCATCGCCAGGGCCGCCACCGGGACCACCGCCGGTCACCGTGCCGCTGTCCGGGCGGACCTCGCCGCTGTCCGGGTCGATCCGCCGCCGATCGCGGACGACCACCCGAGGCTCGTCGCCCTCATCCGGCCCGGAGCCCCACCAGTCGCCGGACTGGCTGGAAGTCACTTCCCGCCCTCCTTGTCCTCGTCGACGATCTCCGCGTCCAGCACGTCGTCGTCCACCGGCCCACCGGCGGCGCCCGGGGTGCCGGCGCCGTCCTGAGCGGCCTGCTCGTACATGGCCTGACCCATCGCCTGGCTGGCCGCGGCCAGCGCGTCGGCGGCGGTGCGGATGGCGGCCGAGTCGGTGCCCGCGACGGCGCCGCGCAGGGTGCCGAGCTTCTCCTCGACATCCGCCTTCAGCGTGGCGTCGAGCTTGTCGCCGTTCTCCGCGAGGAACCGCTCCGTGGAGTAGACCAGCGTCTCGGCCTTGTTACGGGTGTCGGCCTCCTCGCGACGCTGACGGTCCTCCTCGGCGAACTGCTCCGCGTCCCGGACCATCCGGTCGATGTCGTCCCGCGGCAGGGCGGAGCCGCCGGTGATCGTCATCGACTGCTCCTTGCCGGTGCCGAGGTCCTTGGCGGACACATGCACGATGCCGTTGGCGTCGATGTCGAAGGTGACCTCGATCTGCGGCAGACCACGCGGGGCCGGCGGCAGGCCGGTCAGCTCGAACATGCCGAGCTTCTTGTTGTAGGCGGCCATCTCGCGCTCGCCCTGGAAGACCTGGATCTGCACGGACGGCTGGCTGTCCTCCGCCGTGGTGAAGATCTCCGAACGCTTGGTGGGGATCGTGGTGTTGCGCTCGATGAGCTTGGTCATGATCCCCCCCTTCGTCTCGATCCCGAGGGACAGCGGGGTGACGTCGAGGAGCAGAACGTCCTTGACCTCGCCCTTGAGCACACCGGCCTGCAGCGAGGCGCCGACGGCGACGACCTCGTCCGGGTTGACGCCCTTGTTGGGCTCCTTGCCACCGGTCAGGTCACGAACCAGATCGACGACGGCGGGCATCCGGGTGGAACCACCGACGAGCACGACGTGGTCGATGTCGCTGACCTTGATCCCCGCGTCCTTGACCGCCTGCTGGAACGGGTGCCGGCAACGGTCGATCAGATCCGCGGTCAGCCGCTGGAACTCGGCGCGGCTCAGCGCCGTGTCCAGATGCAGCGGACCATCGGCCGACGCGGTGATGTACGGCAGGTTGATCGTCGTCTGGCTGGACTGCGAAAGCTCGATCTTGGCCTTCTCCGCGGCCTCACGCAGCCGCTGCAGCGCCATCTTGTCCTTGCCGAGATCGACCCCGTGCTGACCGTTGAACGTCTTGATCAGGTGATCGGTGATCCGCTGGTCCCAGTCGTCACCACCGAGCTTCGTGTCACCGGAGGTCGACTTCACCTCGACCACACCGTCACCGATCTCCAGCAGCGACACGTCGAACGTGCCACCACCAAGGTCGAAGACCAGAATGGTCTGTTCCTTCTCGCCCTTGTCCAGCCCGTAGGCGAGCGCCGCGGCGGTCGGCTCGTTGACGATCCGCAGGACGTTCAGACCCGCGATCGTGCCGGCCTCGGTGGTCGCCTGACGCTGCGCGTCGTCGAAGTAGGCGGGGACGGTGATGACCGCGTCCGCCACCGGCTCGCCCAGGTAGGACTCGGCGTCACGCTTGAGCTTCTGCAGGATGAAGGCGCTGATCTCCTGCGGGGTCAGCTCCTTCGTGTCGACCTTCATCTTCCAGTCGGAGCCCATGTGGCGCTTCACCGACCGGATGGTGCGCTCGACGTTGGTGACCGCCTGACGCTTGGCGACCTCGCCGACCAGGACCTCGCCGTTCTTCGCGAAGGCCACGACCGACGGGGTCGTGCGGGAGCCCTCAGCGTTGGCGATCACCGTGGGTTCACCGCCCTCAAGCACGCTCACGACGGAGTTCGTGGTGCCGAGGTCGATGCCGACCGCTCGTGCCATGTCTGTGTGCCTCTCGATCCATGTCGGCGACGCCCACCGGTGCGCGCGAGCCGACCTCGTGGGGATGGGACCTCTCGAATGACCGCCCTCACCGAGGGTCACCCGGAGATACGGCGCTACTGATGTCGGGACTGACGTACAAAGCTACGTTAGGAGGTCTCGATAGATTGAGTGTACTCGACTCAGGGTCGGGCGCCTAGGCCTCCCGTTGGAACTGAGCCCACCGAACTCAACTTTTCGGCTGTCGCGGGTGTTCCCCGGCTGCCGCTGGTGCTCCCGGCCCCGCCCGCCGACAGCCTGGTGCGACCATAGGCAACTAGTCGGACGCTTGTAGTCACGATCGGGCGACATCCGGGCGGCCATGCGGCTTGCATCGCCTCATGCCGAGGGTTGTAAGGCCACACGCCGAGGGTTGTTCGGTGAGGCGGGGCCTCGATCTCCGAACAACCCTCGGCATCCTCGATGAGGGCGGCCTCCGCGGCGGCCATCGCGGTCGCGGATCGGCCAACAGCCACTCTCCGGAATCAAGAGGGCACTCTCCGAACGCTGAAGACCGAGCGCTGCGGGTCGGCCCGAAGCCTGGACGGAGAGCTGGACGGAGAGAAGGTGCCTGACGGACGCCAAGTGCCCGACCGGCTGGCCGGCGACTAACCCATGGCCGACCAGTGACCGGCCGACCAGTGACCGGCCGACCAGTGACCGGCCGACCAGTGACCGGCCGACCAGTGACCGGCCGAGTGATGACCGGCCGAAGACTGGTGACGATGGAAGGTCAG